>NZ_FRDN01000011.1 GCF_900143285.1 Desulfitobacterium chlororespirans DSM 11544 | reverse complement strand
GGCAACGGTCTTAAAGCCCAGCTTGCGCAGAATCTTCATGCCCTGCTGCGGCCACTGGGAGGGCTCGCTGCCAATACGGGCCCATGGCACTTGAAAGATGGTACCCATGCTCACCCTTACCCCACGCCGGCACAGTGGGTCACAGCATGAAGGGGTAAGCAGCACGGCATCGATGCCTAGAGCCGCAGCCGAGCGAAAAATGGCTCCCATGTTGGTGGAATCCGCAATCCTCTCAAGCACAGCCACCCGACTTGCACCGGCACACACCTCCTCAACGCTGGGTAAATGAGGACGCCGCATGGCACACAGCACACCGCGGGTCAACTGAAAGCCGGTCAACTCTGCCAGCAGGTTTCTATCGGCAGTATAGACGGGGATATCTCCGCAGCGGCTGATTATACCGTGCGCCTGCCCTGCAATGTATTTGCGCTCCATCAAAAGTGAAATAGGCTCGCATCCCGCGTCGAGAGCAAGTCCAATTACCTTGGTACTCTCCGCAATAAAGATGCCCATCTCCGGCTCCAACCGGTTGCGCAGCTGCGTTTCCGTCAGGCGAGCAAAAACATCCAAATTGGGCAATGAAAAATCGCTTATCTCAATGATATTTGACATTTTATCTCCTTATGTTCGAGGTTAGTGGAAACGTATAAACCTTGATTTTTTTGCAATATAAAATCCTTTTTTACCGTAAGTAGGAATTACACCACCATCAATATACTATACTATTAACTACACTATATTGCATATAAGACACATCTTTCTACCACTACGAAACAATAAATCTACAAGTACGAAATTAAGTTCTCGCCTATATCCCGCCATGGACAACGGGCGGTCTTAAAGGAAATATCATATAACGTTTCGAGGAGACCCGCAACGTCCCAACCACATTCATCATCCTCTAGTTGTGCGGGACTCCTCTGTTATGTGAAATTGCAAGCTGCCAATTACTGTCAACTATAAAATTTTTTCGCAGCCGCACCAATACCGGTAGTTGAGAAGAAATCCATAACGCCTGATACTACTCCACCCGCAACAGGGACAACTTTCGCCACGTTGAGAAGACTTTTCTGTCCAGCAATGGTAATAATTTTGTTTGGCAACTTCTTGATTATCTCTTTCATAGCTGGTGTTAGAAGTGCCTTCTTTGCCCCAGCCATTCCAGCCTCTTTAAGCACATTCTTAAGAGCCTCATTACCACCACTGAGTGCAAAGCATAAAGCAATTTCTTCTCGCCTTTCAGAATCATCTAAATCATAACCATATATGTATGCTATAGTTAACACCAATCTTCCATGAATTCGCCAAATATGCGCAAGATTAGGAACTATCGTAAACCATCCCCCACAACCCCAACAAAAGCTCGCAACACTTGCATACCATTTACGTTTATCGATAAGTCTATCCGCTAATGCTCCAGGGTCATTTTCAAGTTCTGGATGTAATCTTTTCTGTTGATCAACAAATTTCTTAATGGATACAACGTCATTGCCTGTAGCAAGATCTATCCCCTTCATCATTCCTTCGCCGATCTTCTGAATTAGCTTTTGTTGAAACTTCTCATCATTGCTCATAACCCAAACCTCTTTAACATTTATTAATGTATAAGACCAAAAAGAAAACTCCGAAACTTCAATTTCACCTAACGTCTCGAGGAGTCCCGCAGCGTCCCAACCACATTCATCATCCTCTAGTTGCGGGACTCCTCTGTTATAAGAAGTGGGGCGCCCCCAAAGCACACCCCGAAACATAAATTCTTCACCATCAAAAATCTGATGATATTCATCATTTGTGTTTCTAGAAAATCCATCTAAAAACTTTTTGTGTAGCTATTCCAGCTTTATAAGATATAAGATTAGAAAAATCCGACAGGTAATCGTAATGCTCATGTGGTGGCAAATACCTATCATGTACGAATGCTCTTTTTCACGAAATCCGCGTCCCATTTCTTATAACGTTCTGAGAAGTTCCGCAGCATCTTGATGCATTCATCTATTCTAAGTTGCGGAACTTCTGTGTTCTACGAAGTCATACGCCCCCAGACTCAGAGGCCAACAGGACATCGGCCCCTAAAAAATTTACTCGCTATCAATCCTATATATCAACCCATTTATTCTTTTAAGTTGTTCAAGTTCCGATTCACTCTCCGTGATAATATCACAGATACGTTCATGAGATGTATTTATAAGCCACTGCTTATCCCCTTTCAAGAAACATAAATCATCTGGAAGGTTTGGCGCGCGCCAATTAAAGAGAGAATCGGTTATGTCTTTAAGTATCTCTTTGCTTTTCTCTGAAGTATGAAAATAATATACTGTTGCAGTTGGAACGGAAATTGTTCCAGGCCATTCGTTCTGTTCCTTACAACAGATAAAATCTGGTTCTAATTCCTTTACCACTTTGTCAAATGATTGACTATATGATAGCTGTGTATGTTTAATAAAAAGAAAGGTGTCACATGCATCAAACGCAAATTGGATAAGACTTTTATAACTCTCACCTTTGGGTTCATTTAAAAGAACTCTCATATCGTCCTCCTACAACCCGCGCATGGAGGCGCGGTAATTTGCGTATGATTTCGTAGAACGTTTCGCCGTTCCCGCCGCGCCCTAAACGCATGCATCATCCTCTAGTTGCGGGGAATTCTGTGTTAGATGAAGTACGGCCACCCTAGATGAGAACTAACACAGAATCATAATAATGCTATAAGATTAGACCAGTATGAGTCAAATTTCTCATTTCTCTTTTCAACTAATTTATACAATAGCCTTACAACTAGAGATTGAATATAGTGTAAGTCTTTTTTTCGGTTTCTTCCTAATTCCTCGTACGACAGTCCATGATGAACAAAGCTATTACGGACATTTTTATAATAATCTCTGAACCTCGCTAATTCACTACTATAACTATAAGCATCGTCAGAAATTAACTTTGCAACAGCCTTCTTAAATTCATCTGATTGAGCTCGTGAAGGAGTAAGCAAACCATCTAATGCAAAAATTGCAGTTAGTATTTTTATTTCATCCGTAGGCAGTGTAATACATGTACCGAAAATTCTGAGTAATTTTTGTAGCTTTGCTCCTAATAAATCGGGAGTATAGCTTTCCTCAACTAAACATTTAAGTACATTATCTGATTGCAACCCATCTAATTCCAGACCTTCCCCTGGAACTATTATCACATTTTCATCTTCCCTAGCGATAATTCGCCCTCGTTCATCAGTAATGCTATAGACAAATAAACCTCTCTTATTAATTTCCTGAATAAAACCTGGACACCCTATAGCTGTATGCGGAATATCAAACCGGCAATAATCAACCCGGATAATATCTAATATAGAATCAATATAGCTAATTGAACTGGTAAAGAATCTCTCATCTGATTCTCTTGTTGGATTTTCAAATATGAATTCATTATCTGTAATTCTAAATGACACTAATGTGTAATTAAAAAACATTGAGCCATCGATCTCTGTAGATGCCGAAATAAGCTTTGACAAATTATTATTGGAATTACCATCCTCAAAAATATGAATAATTCCCTCGGAAAAGGTAATATCTTCTATCGGCTCCTCTTCTGCTAAATTAACTAGCCAAGGAAATTTAATAAACAAATTATCTTGGTAGATAGCCCAAGGTCTTATAAAGTCAATTTTGCAATAGTTAAAGTTTTCATGAATGATAAACTTAGGTATTGGTATCACCACAATATAATCTGCCAATATTATCCCTCCAAACAGTCACTTTCAAGCCGTATTTCATCTAACATCTTTTTACCGCAACATCCATACGCATTTTCTTCCACTCCAGAGGGATTACCGCATGGTATTTCGGTAATCCCTCCTCTATAAACAACTTCGAATGTGTCTATTTGATAATCCGCTTCATTGCTAAAAATCCAATTTTCTCTCTAAATTCCTTTATATAACTATTAGACACCAGAGCCTTTACTCCTCTTTCCTGAAAGATAGCTTTTTAGGAACTCCTTCCACTAAACGTGCTAAAAAACATGCTCCCGCTAAGGCAAACAGGCGATAAAAAGCCTTTTGCCTTAACGGGAGCATCTATTCTCTATCTACATACCTCAGCCAATTCCAATCACTCAGCATCAAACAAGACCACGAAAAGACCGCTGTAACCATAAGGAAAATCTCTTACTTCCCCGCCGGCACAGCCCGGCTTCCCGGCTTAACAGCCGGAATCCCTTCAGCACAAAGAGGACAACTTTCAGGATCAAAAGACTCAATTTCAATCTCCAATAGGGAGGCCAAGGGCACTCCAAAATCAGCTTTCCCGCCGCTCCGGTTCACCAGCACCCCTACTCCCACGGGTTCCGCCCCATAGGCTTTAACCACCTCGATAACCTCCCGGACCGACCCCCCGGTAGTGATCACATCTTCCACCACCAGAACCTTTTGTCCCGGTTGGAGTTCAAATCCCCGCCGCAGCTTCATTTCTCCATTCTCCCGCTCGGTGAAGATGGCCTTGGTTCCTAAAGCCTTGCCGACTTCATGAGCAACCAAGATTCCCCCCATGGCGGGTCCGATTACCAAGTCAATTCCCTGGTCCCGGAAGGATTCCGCTAAAGCTTCCCCTAAACGGGCTGCATGATGGGGATATTGAAGAACTTTGGCGCATTGCATATATTGACGGCTATGTCTACCCGAGGTCAGCCGGAAATGCCCTTCCAATAAAGCTTCACTTTCCTTGAATATGTTTAAAACCTCTTCAGGGGATAAGGATTTATTCGATACTGTCATAAATTACAGACTCCTTTCCAATCGATACACTTTATGCTCAATCTCGGCTCTATTGCTTAACGCCCTGCCGATCACCCGGGTAATTTCTGTTTTAATTTTTATCAACTGCTATTTGCGCTTCTACGAAGCTCTACAAATAAAATAAAGTCTTAATCCCAAAGCTGCTCCAAGGCCTGCCTTGGATTGGCCGCCTGGGTAATGGGTCTGCCCACCACCAGATAAGAGCTCCCGGCTTCCAGGGCTTCTTTGGGGGTAAGGGTACGGGCCTGATCATGGGTTTCGCTGCCTTTGGGGCGAATCCCCGGCGTAATGACTACGAAATCCGGCCCTACATGCCGGCGGAGGATAGGGCTTTCCTGAGCCGAGGCCACTACCCCGTCAATACCTGCCTTTTGACCCAGTTCGGCCAGAGCAACCACCTGATCCGGCAAGGTTCTGCCCACTCCCAAGTCTTGCTGCAACCTCTCTTCATCAAGGCTGGTCAGTACCGTGATGCCGATAATCTTCATCCGCTCCTCAGCGTTCTTTTGCTCTTTCACTTCATGGGTAGCCTGGACCGCCCGGGCCATCATATCATGACCGCCGCTGCAGTGAATAGTGAGCATATCGGCGCCATACCCGGCCAGAACCCGCACCGCACTTTCCACCGTATTGGGGATATCATGAAGCTTCAGATCCAGGAAGATAGGGAAGCCTTTGTCCTTCAGTTCCCGGATAATGCCGGCACCTGCAGCATTATAGAGCTCCATCCCTACTTTAAGCCAGCAGCCGCTCCCCTGAAGTTGGTCAGCCAGAGCTAAAGCCTTCTCCCGGCTATTCACATCCATGGCCACCATGACTTTTTTATTACTCTCCGACACTGTTCTTTCCAGCTCCATTTCCATCTTCCTTTCTTTCAGCCGCTTCTACTCTTTTATCCACTCACAGAAGGCAACACTTTCTGAAAATACTCATCCACCACACCGCTGACAGCCGCTTTCATCCTCTGCCGACACCGACTGCACCACAGAGGACTATATCCGGTCCCTCAACCTACAAAGCCAGCCCCACTATCTCCTCCACAGCATCAAAACCCTGGCGGCGGCAGTACTCCTCGATCCCCTCTATGACCTCCAGGGGAGCGAGAGGATTCACAAAATTCCCGGTGCCGATGCTTACCGCTTTGGCCCCGGCCAGCATGAATTCCACGGCGTCCTGCCAGGTGAGAATCCCTCCCATGCCGATGATCGGGACTTTTACCGCCTGAGCCACTTGCCACACCATCCGTACCGCCACCGGACGAATAGCCGGCCCTGACAGGCCGCCAACCTTATTGGCCAGGAGGGGCTGACGTTTTTCAATATCAATGCTCATCCCAAGCAAAGTGTTAATCATAGATATGATATCCGCGCCCCCCCGTTCCACTGCTTTGGCCATCTCCACAATATCCGTAACATTGGGGGATAACTTGGCAATCACGGGAAGATCCGTCTTCTTTTTGACCAAGGCAATCACTTCTTCCGCACTGTCCGGATGGGTGCCGAAATGCATCCCTCCATGCTTGACATTAGGACAGGAGATATTGACTTCCAAGGCATCAATTCCCGAACCGGATTGAAAAGCGCTGGCCATCGTTTCATAGTCCTGTAAAGAAAATCCGGAAATATTGGCAATAACCGTAGTGGGCAGCTCCCGCACTCTGGGGAGATAGGAGTGGAGAAATTCTTCGAGGCCAGGGTTTTCCAGACCGACCGAGTTGATCATTCCCGCCGGAGTCTCCGCCAGCCGCGGTAACGGATTCCCTAGGCGTGGCTCCGGGGTAAGTCCTTTGAGAGTAATTCCTCCCAACTTATCAACCGGACAATAGGGAGCATATTCTTCGCCGAAGCCATAAGTGCCTGAGCAGGTGAGCACGGGATTTCTCAAGGCTAAAGGGCCCAAATTCACTTCCAGATTAATCTTTTTCATGGAGTTATCTCCACCCTTTTCACTGTTCATAATCCCAGAGCACCTCCTTCCCTTGGAAAATCGGTCCGTCCTGACATACTTTCCCTCTGCGGATTTTGCCGCTGTTTTCATCTTTTAAGGTGCACACACAGCCTAAGCAGGCTCCCACCGCACAGCCCATCCGCTCTTCCAGAGAAACTTCCACAGAAGCTCCCGTTTGCAGAAAGTACTCGCTGACAACCTTCATCATCACCTGAGGACCACAAACCGCCACTGAACATCCCGCTCCTTGGCCAGCCTCTGAACCTGAGGAGTTTTCGCGAATAAGGTCTAAAACATTGCCTTTAGCCCCGATACTTCCGTCCATGGAACTCAGGGAAACCGGGATGCCGGCATCCTGCCAAAGTCCAAGTCCGGCACTGGTAAAGAAGTCTTCATCTTCCCCGCCCCAATACAAACGTACAGGAATAGTTTTCGCACGGGCTGCCTTGGCTAAAGGAAGGAGGGGAAAAGAGCCGATTCCCCCCGCAACGAGGATAAGTTCCCCTTGCTCAGGCAGGGTAAAGCCATGGCCCAGAGGGCCCATCAAACTTAATCTTTCTCCCGCCTTGACCTGAGCCAACACTTCCGTACCTTTCCCCTTAATCCGATAGAGCAGGGTTAGCTCCCGGGCTTCCCGGTCAATATCCGCAATGCTGATGGGGCGGCGCAAAAGAGGATCCAGTCCCGTTGCGACCTGCACATGAACGAATTGTCCCGGTTGCCCTTCCCGGGCAATATCGGTCCGAAGAACCAGTTTCATGATCTTATAACAAGGATCACCCATGATTTGGTGAGAAACGACTTTAGCCTTATCCAGCATTTCCATCCCTTCCTTTCCGGCGTTTTATTTCACTGTCAGTAAGTATAACGACCTTGCATACTTTCCTCCAGCATAAGTGCAACCAACGGCTTCACCTCATTCGCAAGCATGCGTTTAAGGCAACAAGTGCGAAGACAGTGTCTTCGTGGCGAAGCCGGGTTTTCTTTAATCTGTATCCAATCTATGCTTTCTTTTCTAAGCGCTACTATCTCTTAAGCGATGATTAACGACTATCTGTACCTGTCCCCATTTTTCACCTTACTTAAGCGACATCAGACTGGGCAAAAAGGACATCAGCACATGAACCCAGGCGGAAGCGGTGTCCAGGCTGGTGAAGCAGGGAATCCCTTGCTCCACCGCCGTGCGGCGTATAGCGAAGCCGTCGCTTTCCTGCTTTTTGTTGTGGGTGGTGGTGTTGAGGACACATTGAATCACACCCTGCCGGATAGCATCGATAATTTCCGTGGACCCCTGATGGAGCTTGGCCACCGGCGCAACCTGAATCCCCTCTTCCCGGAGGGTTTTAGCCGTTCCTTCCGTGGCTAAGATGCGGAAGCCCAGGTCGGCAAATTTCCTGACCAAGGGTATCCCCTCCGCCTTGTCCCGATCCGCTAAGGTCACCAACAAGCTACCGTGGGCCGACATATTGAATCCTCCTGCCAAAAGGGCTTTGTAGAGAGCCTTTTCATAGGTCCGGTCCACTCCCATCACTTCCCCGGTGGACTTCATCTCCGGACCCAGAGAAGGTTCCACCCGATGGAGTTTGGAGAAGGAAAACACAGGGACTTTTACGGCTACCCGTTCCGGAAGAGGCCACAAGCCCAAGGGCAGGTTTAATTCCGTCAGAGTTTTCCCGAGAATGACCTCGGTGGCATAATCCACGATGGACAGTCCGGTCACTTTGCTGATAAAGGGAACCGTACGACTGGAGCGGGGATTGACCTCAATCACATACACTTCATCCTGAAAAATGACGTACTGAATATTGAGAAGACCTACAACACGCAAGGCCCGGGCGATTTCCGTGGTCAGCAGGGTAATCCGCTCGATTAATGTTTCAGATAAAGTCTGGGGAGGATAGACGGCGATGGAGTCTCCCGAGTGAACTCCGGCCCGTTCCAGATGTTCCATAATTCCGGGCAGACTGACATTTTCGCCGTCGGAGATGGCATCCACCTCCACCTCTCTGCCCACCAGGTACTGATCCATCCATAACTCCTGACCCGGGAAATCCGCCATGGCCCGGTTCACCACATTTTCCAGCTCAGAGGCTGAGTAAACGATCTCCATGGCCCGGCCTCCCAAGACAAAGGAAGGACGAATCATCAGGGGATAGCCAATGCGGGCGGCCACTTCAACCGCTTCTGCCAGGGAAGAGGCCTGGCCTCCTTTCGGCCGCTTGGCGCCGATGGTATGGAGCACTTCATCAAACTGCCCCCGCTCCTCAGCCCGGTCGATATCTTCAATGCTGGTGCCCAGGATTTTATATCCCCGCTCAGCTAAAGGCTTCGCCAGGCCGATGGCCGTTTGACCGCCGAATTGGACAATGACTCCCTCCGGCTGCTCCCGGTCCAGAACGGCTGAAACATCCTCCAGGGTTAAAGGTTCAAAATAGAGACGGTCCGCTGTATCAAAATCCGTGGAGACGGTCTCCGGATTATTATTGATAATGATAGTTTCCACACCGGCTTTTTTCAACGCCAGGACGGAGTGAACGGAGCAATAGTCGAATTCAATCCCTTGCCCAATCCGGATAGGACCGGAGCCCAGAACCACCACCTTGCGCCTCTGGGAGGGTATTCCTTCATCCTCCTGGTCATAGCTGGAGTAGAAATAAGGGGTCAAGGCCTCAAATTCACCGGCACAAGTATCCACCATCTTAAAGACCGGCTGCAACCTTTTTTCCTGTCGGTAAGCATACACTTCTTTTTCCGTGGTCTGCCAGAGACGGGCCAACTCCCGATCCGCAAAGCCCATTCGCTTGGCTTTTAACAAAAGCGCCTCATCCCAGGGAGAGGATTGAAGGGTTTCACTCATCCTGACAATTCGTTCAATAGCCGTGAGGAAGTATAGATTCCAACTGCTGGCCTTTTGGATTTGTTCAAGGCTTAGACCTCTTCTCACCCCTTCGGCCAGAATGAACAGCAATTGATCATCAGGCTTTTGGCAGCGTTCCAGAATCTCTTCATCGGAAAGCTCCTGGAATTCCGGGAGAAGCAGGCCGAAGGCTTTGATTTCCAAAGAACGGACAGCCTTTTGCAGGGCGGTCTCCAGGTTCCGTCCCAGTCCCATAACCTCTCCCGTAGCCTTCATCTGGGTTCCCAGGCGGCGGTCCGCATCGGAGAACTTATCAAAAGGCCAGCGGGGGATTTTGACCACCACATAATCCAAAGCCGGCTCAAAACAAGCGCTGGTTTTGCCGGTGACGGCATTGGTCAGCTCCGGAAGGGTGTATCCCAGAGCGATCTTGGCGGCCACTTTGGCGATGGGGTAGCCTGTGGCTTTGGAGGCCAAGGCGCTGGAGCGGCTCAACCGGGGATTCACTTCAATCACCACATACTCCAACCGTTCCGGATGCAGGGCATACTGGACATTGCATCCTCCTTCAATACCTAAAGCTGCCACGATTTTGCGGGAGGAGGTGCGCAGAGCCTGAACCTCCCGGTCCGTCAGGGTTTGACAAGGGGCCACAACCATGCTGTCCCCCGTATGCACCCCTACCGGGTCCATATTCTCCATATTGCAGATGGTGATGCAATTCCCCTGACCATCTCTTAACACTTCATATTCGATTTCTTTCCATCCCGCTACGCTTTTTTCCACAAGAATCTGACCGATAAGGCTGGCCTGCAAACCGCTTTTGGCGATTTCCCTGAGCTGCTCCCGGTCATGGGCAATGCCCCCTCCCGTGCCGCCCAGAGTATAAGCAGGGCGGACAATCACGGGGTATCCGATCTCCTCGCCAAAACTGAGGGCCTCTTCCAGATCCGATACGATAACACTGGGCGGAACCGGCTCCCCCAGCTCTTGCATCAGGCTCCGGAAATGTTCCCGATCCTCTGCCTTGGTGATGCTTTCCAGGGAAGTCCCCATCAGTTCCACACCGCAGCGTTGGAGAATGCCTTTTTCCGCCAGTTGAAAAGCCAGATTCAGACCGGTTTGCCCTCCCATGGTGGCAATGATGCCGTCAGGCCGTTCTCTCTCAATGATTCTCTCCAGAAATTCCACAGTCAGGGGTTCGATATAGATCCGATCCGCCACTTCCTGGTCCGTCATGATGGTGGCCGGATTGGAATTGACCAGAACCACCTCTACTCCTTCTTCCTGCAGGGCCCGGCAAGCCTGAGTTCCTGCATAATCGAATTCCGCCGCTTGCCCAATGACGATAGGGCCGGACCCGATCACCAGCACTTTATTCCATTTCTTCGTGTTCATACGTTCCTCCTGTTTCCCAAGTCCCTCAGATATCTGTTCAAGCTCCCACAGCCCCGAAAAATCTTTCAAAAAGCATCTCATTCTCTTCCGGACCCGGCGC
This sequence comes from Desulfitobacterium chlororespirans DSM 11544, assembly GCF_900143285.1. NCBI lineage: Bacteria > Bacillati > Bacillota > Clostridia > Eubacteriales > Desulfitobacteriaceae > Desulfitobacterium > Desulfitobacterium chlororespirans. The sequence goes on along the minus strand of NZ_FRDN01000011.1, from coordinate 216,536 downwards.
TCCCTCCGGGTGATACTGAACGGAATAAACGGGATACTGGGTATGCTCCATTCCTTCCACCGTGCCATCATTTAAATTGCGCAGGTTGACTTGAAACCCTGTTCCGGCCAAAGAGTCTTCCGCAACAGCATAACCGTGATTCTGAGCCGTCATGTTGGTTTGGCCTGTGCGCAAATCCTGGACGGGATGATTCCCTCCCCGGTGGCCAAAGGGCAGTTTATAGGTTTTCCCCCCGGCAGCCAGGGCCAGGATCTGATGACCAAGGCAAATCCCCATCATGGGCAGCTTAGGAAGCAATGTCCGGACCGTCTCAATCAGCTCGGGCAGCCCGCTGGGGTCCCCAGGTCCATTGCTGATGAACACGCCCTTGGGGGAAGAGGCTAAAATCTCTTCCGCACTGCTCCACGCAGGGAACACCCGGATTCTTAATCCTCTTTGCTGCAGGGCGCGGAGAATATTGCGCTTCGCTCCGCAATCAAGGACCGCCACATAAGGCCCGCTCCCCGGAATTTCATAGCTCTCTTTGACTGTAGCCTGATAAACCCAATGGGGCTCCTTCTCCGCAGCCGAGGAAGTATTGGCGTACTCTTGCCAATACTTTTTCCCTTGCTCCAGTGTCTGGGCAAAGACTCCCGGCAGAGTGCCCTGATTGCGGATATGGCGGGTTAAGGCCCGGGTATCGATTCCCTTCAGCCCCCAAATGTTATGCAGTCTGCAAAACTCTTCCAAAGAACGATCCCCGTGGGCGCTGCCTTCCCCTTGGGAAAGCTCCCGCACCACCAACCCTCTGAGCAGAATTTTATCCGCTTCATTTTCTTCATCATGCCAGCCGTAATTGCCGATTTGGGGATGGGTCAGGACCAGAATCTGACCCGTGTAGGAAAGGTCTGTAATCATTTCCTGATATCCCGACATGGAGGTGTTAAACACCACCTCCCCGGTTTGGATGTCTTGTTCTTGATCTGCCGGCCAGGCTCCAAATCCTTCCCCTTCAAAAGCCGTACCGTCCTGCAATACGAGAAACGCCATGCTAAGCCCTCCTTTGGGACAAGGGGACAGGTTTTCTGTCCCGTTTCTGCCCTCTTTATTTATCTATTTTTTATCATCAGTCTAATTCTTTCTGGTTATAGATTGTCAAACCTGGGACAGCAAACCTGTCCCTCTGTCCCAAAACGGACCTGTCAAATTTCATGAACCAGGCGGCCATCCACCCAGACCTTGCTGGGGAATCCTTGCAGTTTTTGCCCCAGGAAAGGGGTGTTCTTGCCTTTGGAGGCCAGATACTCTACATCAATGAGCTCTGTGTGCTCGGGGTCAAAAAGAATCAGATCCGCCGGCCCGCCGACTTTTAAGGTTCCCCCCGGCAGCTGGAAACGCTGGGCGGGATTCATGCTCCAAGCCTTAATCAGGAGCTCTACGGGCAGAATGCCGGTGGTCACCAGCTCTTGCCAGACCGCGGCTAAAGCGGTCTCCAGACCGGAAATTCCGAAAGGAGCCTCATCAAAGGGGTTGGTCTTCTCTTCCCAGGTATGGGGGGCATGGTCGGTGGCCAGCATATCGAGGGTCCCGTCCAGCAAACCTTCAAGCAAGGCCTGCCGGTCCTCTTCCGTGCGCAGGGGAGGATTGACTTTATAGGATGTTCCATAAGGAGTCCGGGCCACAGCCTCGTCGGTAAAGAGCAGATGATGAGGATTCACTTCGGCAGTCACATCCACACCCCGCTTTTTCCCTTTACGAATCAGGGCCACACTTTCCTTAGCGGAAATATGGGCTAAATGAAGTTTGCCGCCGCTCTCTTCGGCAAGGAGAATATCCCGGGCCACCATGACGCTTTCCGAGCTGCTGGGAATTCCTTTTAAGCCCAGACGGGTGCTGACGATTCCCCGGTGCATCACTCCCTTATGGGCCAGGCTCTCATCTTCGCAATGGCTGATCACCGGGCAGGAGGTCAGTTTGGCATACTCCAGAGCCAGGCGCATCATTTCCCCCTGCTGAACTCCTCTGCCATCATCGGAAAAGCCTACGGCTCCCGCGGCAGCCAGTTCCACCATCTCCACCAGTTCTTTTCCCACCTGACCCTTGGTGATGGCGGCAATGGGATGTATTTTGGCTAAACCCACTTTTTTTCCTTGGTTCACTACATATTCCACAAGGGCTTTTTGGTCCAGAATGGGTGTGGTATTGGGCATGGCTAAAATCGTGGTAAACCCGCCCCGGACGGCTGCCCGGGAGCCGCTGGCGATGTCTTCTTTATCTTCCCGGCCCGGTTCCCGCAAATGGGTGTGAACATCGATCAATCCGGGGAAAAGATAGCTTCCTGCGGCATCAATCTCCTGCCACTCCGCTTCTCCACATTCCCCTTTGACTTCAGCTTCGGTAAGTCCTTTTTTAAGCTGCAGAACCTTTCCTTCTCCAATCAGAACATCATAGACACCGGAAAGTCCCTGAGCCGGGTCAACGACCTGAGCATTTTTAATCCACCACATGAGCGGTTCCTCCTCCTAATAATAAATACATAATGGCCATTCTCACCGCAACCCCATTGGTCACCTGTTCTTCAATCACCGATTGACTGGAATTGGCGATGCTGCTCTCGATCTCCACGCCCCGGTTCACAGGACCGGGATGCATGATTAGGGTCTGTTTGCCTGTCCTCCTGACCCGTTCGGCTGTAATTCCATAGAGCTGAGAGTATTCCCGCATGCTGGGCAAAAGTCCCGACTGCTGGCGTTCCAGCTGCAGGCGCAGAGCCATAATCACATCGCTTCCGGGCAGTTCTTCATCCAGATTAAAGGTCGTTTTCACTCCCCAGGATTTGATTTCAGGAGGCAGCAAGGTGGGAGGCCCCACCAGAACCACTTCCGCGCCTAAATTCTTCAAAGCCCAGACATTGCTGCGGGCTACCCGGGAATGGAGGATATCCCCCACCAGGAGAATTTTACGCCCTTCCACACTGCCCAGGCGCTCCTGCATGGTATACAAATCCAGCAAGGCTTGGGTGGGATGTTCATGCTGGCCATCCCCGGCATTGATCACACCGGCCTTGAGTTCTTTGGCCAGAAACTGGGCGGCGCCGGAACTGGAGTGGCGAATGACCACAAGATCCGGTTTCATGGCTTGCAAGGTCCTCACTGTATCCAGCAGGGTCTCTCCTTTATTGAGACTGCTTTGGGCCACCGCCAGGCTGGAGGTATCGGCGCCGAGAATCTTCGCCGCCGTCTCGAAGGAAGTCCGGGTGCGGGTCGAGGATTCAAAAAACAGGTTGTAAACCGATTTCCCCCGGAAGGTGGGCAGTTTCTTGACTGCCCGGGACATGATTTCTTTCATGGGTTTGGCTGTATTGAGGATGAGTTGAATTTCCTTGGCAGGCAAATCTTCAATATGCAGTAAATCTTTACGTGACCAGCCCATATGCTTCTCCCCTTATCTTTTTTCTTTTATTACCTTTAACGAATCGGTGGTTCTTATACTTCCTGATAACAAAAAATCCCCTTGCCAAAGGCAAGAGGATATAAGGATACAAAGATCCTGTATTCTCTACCCTTGGCTCACTCTCTGGAAAGCACTTAAAGGGTGTTTATGAAGTTCAATTCACTCATCATTATACATATCCGTAGAGCCGGAATTTACTTATCCACTCGCTCCAACAAAAGGACCTCTTCCGTCTCATCAATCTCCTTAATGCAGACGGAGACAATCTCACGCCTTGAGGTAGGCAGGTTTTTCCCCACATAATCCGCACGAATCGGGAGTTCCCGATGTCCCCGGTCCACGAGAACAGCCAGCTGAATTTTTTCCGCCCGCCCTAAGTCCATGGTGGCATCCAGAGCCGCCCGGGCTGTACGTCCCGTGTAGAGAACGTCATCCACCAGGACCACTGTTTTTCCTTCGATAGTAAAGGGCACTTCGGTCTGATGAACCACAGGCTGAACATCAATCAGACTTAAATCATCCCGATATAGGGTAATATCCAGAATTCCCAAAGGAAGCTTAACCCCTTCAAATTCCTCGATCCGCTGCTGAATCCGCTCAGCCAGAGGAACACCCCGCCGGCGGATTCCCACTAAGACCACTCCGTCGGTCCCTTTATTTTTCTCGACAATTTCATGAGCTATCCGGGTGATCGCCCGACGAATTCCATCCGCGTCAAGGATCTTGCTCTTTGTGATTCCTTCCAAGGGTTTGCACTCCTTTCGGCATATACCAAAAAAACTGTCCGCCACAGCAGACAGTTTACCCTACTTCTTCCTGCCTTCTGTGTCTCACGGGACCTTTTTAAAGGCTTCATTGGATTTAGTCTAGCTTAGATTTTGTCCAATGTCAATGTCTCAATGAATTGGCGTAATATTTAATATTCCAGGCAATTGATTGATTCAAGCCAGCTCACTCAATAAATGAAAGGCTATTGCTCAATTTTCAGCAGTTTTTCTTGCCGAAAAGCGACGTATTCTTCGATCAAGTCATAGATCTTTTGTTTTTCGGCAGACCGATCCTTCCACAAGGTCATTTTGACTTCTATACCTTTGCTCTTCTTTTTGCTCGTCCAAATACCAACGATTTCACCTGATTGCAAAATAGCCCCTGGATTGGTTACTGTTTTCCAAACCTGCTTATGAAGGGCCTGATCAGCCAGCAGGATATGCCGGTCACGCTGGTCAAGATACGGATCGTGCCCACCGAGAAGAAGCCATTCCCTTTGCGGAGAGGGCGGAGAACACAGCAAATCCTTGTCCTCAGACAGAATAAAGGCTGTCTTCCCACCTACCCTGACCGGCTCCAGCTCAGTGGAAACAGCTTCCCACATGCGCCGCGCTTGTTTTTCCGAACAGCCCAGCCAGCTCGCCAAAGCGTAAGGGGTGGTGGGACCATAACAGTGCAGAAACTTCCGCACCAGCTTTTTTGCCGCATCCCCGCCAGGTTTAAGCGTCTGCCCCAGCCAGCTCTTGTAGGAGGTAAAAGTAGGACTGATGCCGATGCGTTCCCCGAATACCACCAACCCCAAAAAGGCACATGGCCGCAGCAGGAAAGACACCACAGCCCCGCCAACGGTTTGCCGATCGGGTGCCCCGTACATGGAAGGGCTGTTCCATAAATCCCGTTTTTCCAAAGGCAGAAGGGGCAGCATCCCTTCCGCTAAGGTCTGGTCAAGGGTGCTTTTGCTTTCTATTGTTTGCTCATCCAGCCATGGCATAACCTGTTTTAGCTTGCCCAGTAATTCATCAAAAGGCATTTGTAAAAAGTCGAGTGCCCCCGAAATCCCACGAGTATAAATCCAGTCCTCACTGTCTCCAGGAACGAGGGCGGACAGAAATACGTCGCTTTCCTCAGCAGGGAACACCACAGGCGCGCCACGAAAGCTCCACGCCTGTAAGAGGGATTTTTCCGTATAAAGAAGCGCGTTCATATCCCCAAGGCTGCAACCGGAAATGCGGTTAAACAAAGCAGTTTCCCACGCACCGGGCGGGGTGTTTTGCATCCCACAAGCACCTGCGATTGCGGGGATGTAATTCTTTTCACGCCGCCTATCCAGATGATGGGTATATAGACGAAACAACCTGATGTTTTGGCTATTTATATTTATCTCCGTCATCTATCCTCACCCTATTCTAATCACCCTGCCCCCGGCCCAAGCACCTCATTCCAGCTCATCCCGGCGAATCTCCTCCAAAACCTCTTGAAACAGCCCGGAAGCCGGGGCGCTGAACTCCATATACTCCCCGCTGCGCGGATGCTGAAACCCTAAAAGTTGGGCATGAAGCATCTGCCCCTGCAGGCCGAAGAGATTCTTCCTTGGTCCATAAAGAGGATCTCCCAGCACAGGATGCTTGAGATAAGCCATATGGACCCGAATCTGATGAGTCCTGCCTGTTTCCAGCCGGGCTTCAAGCAAGGTAAAGTCACGGAACCTCTCCAGGACTTCATAATGAGTCACAGCCTCTTTGGCATTCTGAAAAACCACCGCCATCTTTTTACGATCGGCGGGATCCCTGCCCACAGGCGCATCCACAGTTCCTGAGGGCTCGAACACCACTCCGTGCACAATAGCCAGATAGCGTCTGGCCATACTGTGGGCTTTGATCTGCTCCGCTAAGCCTTGATGGGCCAGGTCATTTTTGGCCACGACCAAAAGCCCCGAGGTATCCTTATCAATACGATGGACAATGCCGGGGCGCAATACCCCATTAATTCCCGAGAGATTCCGGCAATGGTAAAGCAGGGCATTCACCATGGTCTTCGTCCAGGCCCCCGGAGCCGGATGCACCACCATACCCTGAGGCTTGTTCACGACCAGGACATCCTCATCCTCATAGAGAACTTCCAGAGGAATATTCTCCGCTTCCACCTTCAATTCCCTGGGAGGAGGAATCACCACCGTAATCTGATCCATGGCCCGCACTTTATAATTGGCTTTTCTGGCGGCCCCATTGACCAAGACATGGCCTTCCTCGATCAATCCCTGGATGAAAGACCGGCTTTTGCCTACCCTTTCCGTAACCCCCACATCCAGGCGGGTTCCTTCGGCAAGCCGGAACTCCATCTTCTGTTCCGCTTCCTGGTGTTCTCTCTCCTCGTTCTCTAACTCCAGTTCCAGTTCCAGCTCTTCAGCTTCCAATCCGGTATTCAACCCTTCCCAATTCATAATTATCCCCTGTTCGCTTCCGTATTCCCTCAATTTACTCAGCTTTGCGCTCCTTGCGATCCTCAAAAAGCATCAAGATCATCAATAGCCCCACACCGACGACAATGGCGCTGTCGGCGAAATTAAAGACGAAGGGCCAGATTTGGAAATCAAGATAATCCACGACCTTACCGATGAACAAACGGTCATAAAGATTACCCAAAGCACCTCCGCCGATTAACCCCAGGGTCAAACGCATCAACCATTCTTGCCGGGGTATTTTGAATTGGGCATAAATGATCCCGGCACAGACAATAACGGCTGCAGGGATAAAAATCCAGGTCCGGCCCGGCAGCAATCCAAAAGCAGCTCCCGGATTCAGAACATAAGTCAAGTGAAAAAAGTCAGGGATAACAGGGACCGATTCCCCCACGACAAAGTTCCCCTGAATTAAAACCTTCAGTACACGGTCAATGGCCCAAATAACCCCAATCGTTATCCATATCAGCAAGCGATTACCCTCCCAGAACTTCTATTTGCTCAGTCTATATTATCATAGGAGGGTGGGGTGGGGCAATCGCGGCCATTCTAGGTCCGGCCGTGCTTTTTCCCATAATACACTGTATTGGCATGCCCGGGCTCCAGTTCTACCTCGATGGTTTCCACAGCTTGCACGGCACCGATGACTTCATCCCCATGCTCATAAAAGCTGTTCGGATCACTCAAATCATGATTGGTTCCTAAATCCTGCAGGGTATCCGAGGTGCCGAAGCGGGCCACAGCCTGCCAGGAATCTTCCCCATCAAAGCCCACCTGATCCTTGCCATCATTAAAGGTCCTGGCGAAAGGCATGTCCAGAATCTCTTCTTCCACAGGGTCCCGATGCAGGGAATGCTGCTCTTCCTTTTCCTCGAGACGGCTGCATTCCGTGCAGACGGTAGTAAAGGGCAACGCTTCAAGCCTTCCCAGGGGAATCTCTTTTTGACAATGCTCACACAGGCCGTACTTTCCCTCCTCATAACGCTGAAGGGCGGAGTCAATAGCCTGGATGCGGTGGCGAAGCCGGTCGTGGATGGCCACATCCCGGGAACGTTCATAAACCTCAGTGGCAATATCCGCCGGATGGTTGTCGATTAAGGAAAGCTCGGCGATGGATTCTCTCATATCTCCCGTAATCAGTCCCTGAGCTGTTGCCCAAGCCTCCTCTTTATCTTTCTTCAGTTGTTCAATAAGCTGGGCGTATTTACTGGTATCCATGCTAAGTCTCCTCCTTGTCTAATATCCATTATGGGCATTGACGAGCTTGACGATTTCGCCGATAACTCCGCCGATCACCGGAAGGTTAAGTAAAACCAGACGCTTCAAAAACATCACCAACAGGCCCAGTAAGAGAGTAGCCCCGATGGCTCCTCCCAAGCCTTTAACCAGCCCCACGCCAAAATTAAGCCAAAGCAGCCGCCGGGGGTTGTTGAGATAGGCAATATATTCTGTGAGATTGATCCTTTCCAGTACCAGATAAAGCTCCGTTACCTTATCCCGCAGCTCGTCCCAATCCAGAGGTTCATTATTGGGCAGCCGGGCTTCATCGGTCCCTTTGTCAACCCGTTCTGGATCTTCTTTTGCATGTCTGACTTTCTTTTTGGAGGCCGTCAACTGTCTTCACCTCGCCATGATTTCAACATCAGTTTTCCCCAGGTGAAAATAAATTACCCTGAATTCTGCCCAGAAACCCTAAGATTATTTCTATACTTTCGTCAGCGTTTGTAGTATAAATAAAAACAGCAGACATGAAAGCATCAAGCATTAATAAGAAACCACTGCAAAGTTCATGGAACCGGGTGCAAATCCCGGACGGACCGGCCACTGTCATGGGGAGCCCTTTTCATGATGTCATTGGCGTCATAAGACGCTGAGAAGACGAAAAGGCGTGATGATCCTGAGTCAGGATACTTGCTTTGCGGCAGCACCCTCCTGGATAGGGTTTTTTACCGTTTTGAAAATATCCGTCAAGACAGTCCTTGTTTTGTGCGGATATTTTTTTCAATAGGGAGAGAAAGCAAATGACCTTGCAGCAGCTCAAATATGTGATCGAAGTGGTGAACTGCGGCTCCATCAATGAGGCCGCCAAAAAACTTTTTATCTCTCAGCCCAGTTTGTCCAATGCCATCAAAGACCTGGAAGCCGAGATCGGCATCGAGATCTTTCTCAGAAGCGCCAAAGGAATAACTCTTTCCATTGACGGCTCCGAATTTCTCGGTTATGCCCGTCAGGTAGTGGAACAGGCCGGCCTTCTGGAACAGCGTTATCTGCACCAAAAACCCTCGCGGCAGCTTTGTGCCATTTCCACCCAGCATTATGCTTTTGCCGTAAACGCTTTCGTAAATCTGATCAAAGGAAGCGGTGCCGAAGAATACGAGTTCACCCTGCGGGAGACCCGCACTTATGAAATTATCGAAGACGTCAAAAACCTGCGCAGCGAAATCGGCATCCTCTACATGAATCCCTTCAACCAGAAGGTTATCGAAAAACTGCTCCGGGAAAACCGGCTTGATTTTCATCCCCTGTTTACCGCCAGCCCCCATATTTTTATCAGCACCCGCAATCCCCTGGCCGCCCAAACTTCCGTCATCCTGGAAGATTTGCAGGAATATCCTTACCTCTCTTTCGAACAGGGCGAGTTCAACTCCTTTTACTTTTCCGAAGAAATTTTAAGCACGGTCTTTCATAAGAAAAGCATCCATGTCAGCGACCGGGCCACCTTGTTCAACCTGCTGATTGGGCTCAATGGCTACACTATCTCCACCGGTATCGTCAGTGCGGATCTCAACGGAGACAATATTACCTCGGTCCCCCTGCAGGTGGATGACCGGATTCAGGTCGGCTGGATTGCCAGTCATCAGATCCAGCTCAGCAAACAAGCAAGGCTCTATCTTGACGAACTGAAGAAAGTCATCCAGGACTATGGTGTGCCTTTGCTGGAATAAGTTATAGGTATAAGCTATAGGCAAGTATAAACTTTAGGTGTTACCCTATAGGATTCTCCCTGTGCTATACTCACAATCACTACAGGAACAGCAAGGAGGATCCCCTATGAGCACACAATTTCCAGATACAGCCCAGAGAACTGTCCCCCCTTTCCGCTACGATATAGTCGGAAGTTTTCTCCGCCCTCAGGCCCTAAAAACCGCCCGGGAAAGGTTCGCAGCGGGAAAAATCACGCCGCAGGACCTTACCCAAATAGAAGATGAAGAGATCCGCAAACTGGTGGCCAAGCAAAAAGAAATCGGCTTAAAGGCTGTAACCGATGGCGAGTTCCGCCGCAGCTATTGGCATCTGGACTTCTTTTGGGGCTTTGAGGGTGTCGAGCATGTGATGATGGAGCATGGCTATTTCTTTCACGGCGAAGAAACCCGAGCCGATTCGGCCCGGCTTTCCGGAAAAATCCGCTTTTCCGGCCATCCCTTCCTGGCTCACTATCGCTTTCTCCAACAAATCGCCGGCAAGGACGTGCTGGCCCGGCAGTGCATTCCCGCCCCTGCTCAGTTTTTGGCAGAGTTGGTCCGGGGCGAGAATGAACAGGAAATTGCCAAATATTATCCTGACCGTGAAGAGCTTTACAGTGATATCGCCACTGCCTACCGCCAGGCCATTCTGGCCTTCTATGAACAGGGCTGCCGCAACATCCAGCTGGACGACTGCACCTGGGGCATGCTTTGCGATAAAACCTTCTGGTCCACCATGGCCGGCGATGGGTACGATGTTCAGGAACTGCTGAATCTCTATCTCCGTCTCAACAATGAGGCCATCTCTGATCTTCCCGCCGACCTGATCGTGACCACCCATGTCTGCCGGGGCAATTATCATTCCACTTGGGCCACCTCCGGCGGCTATGACCCGGTTGCCCCTACTCTTTTCGGCAAAGAACAGGTTTCCGCTTACTATCTGGAGTATGACACCGACCGGGCAGGGGATTTTTCTCCCTTAAAGGAGATTCCCGCGGATAAGCTGGTCGTGCTTGGTCTGGTCTCCTCCAAAACCGGAGAGCTGGAGGAAAAAGAACAGATCATCGCCCGCCTCCGCGAAGCGGCGGACTACGTTCCCGCCGACCGTTTATGCTTAAGCCCCCAATGCGGTTTCGCTTCCACTGAGGAGGGCAATATCCTCACCGAAGAACAGCAATGGCAAAAGCTTATCCTGATTAAAGAAATCGCCGAGGAAGTCTGGGGATAAACTCTGCAAACTATAAAAATCCGGCATCCAGTCTGAAAAAGCAAACTGGACACCGGATTTTTTCTTTTCCCCAGAGCCGATTTAATTATGCTTAATAAACGTCCCTTCTCTTAACTCCGCAAAGGCATAATCCAATTCCTCCCGGGTATTCATCACAATCGGTCCTCCCCAGGCGATGGGTTCTCTCAGAGGTTTGGCCGCAAAGAAAGCAAACCTTAGCTCAAGTCCGGGAGGGGCGGATACAGAAATATACTCCCCCTCCCCAAACAATACCGCCGTTTTGGCTGCAATCAGCTCCCCGTTGATCAAGGCATCCCCCTCGATCAGAAAGACAAACACATTTTCCTCCGGATGGGTGGGAATCTCGACCTCTCCTCCCGGAACAAGAGAAACATCGTAGATGGTGGCCGGAATATGCTTGGTGGTCACTCCTGCCGTTTCGTCAAGCCGTCCCGACAGGACGCGAACCTCCCCTCCGTCTTTGGCCACTTTGCCTATCTTGTCTTGGGTAATGGGCAAATAGGCGGGCGGGGCCATTTTTTCCCCACGGGGCATATTCAGCCACAGTTGAAAACCCAGCATCCGAGCCGATTCCTGGGGCATTTCCTGATGCATAATGCCGCTGCCGGCGGTCATCCACTGACTTTCACCGGCATGAATGGTATCCTTATTGCCCAGACTGTCTTCATGGTCGATTTCCCCTGCAATCAAATAGGTGATGGTTTCTATCCCCCGGTGAGGATGCATAGGAAACCCTGCCACATAATCTTCGGGATCCGTCGAGTCAAAGGAATCCAGCATCAGAAAGGGATCAAAATCCTCCACATCCCGGCGCCCAAGGACGCGGACCAGCTGGACACCCGCTCCGTCTGTCGCTCTCTGTCCCCGGATCATTTTTTTAATATCACGTTTCTTCATCTCACGTTTCCCTTCCTTTCCTGGTCGTTTTGCCTTTATTCCACTCAAACCTTAGCTTAATAAATAGCTGGTCATGGAAAGAGAGCCCATAATGCAGGCCTCATTAAAAACCGCAACCCTGTCCTCCTCATCGGCAGCACCTAAAACATAAAGCAACGGCGCAAAATGATCGGCAACAGTAAAGGCCAGACGGACCGATGTCCCCGCCTTTTCCAAATCCATAACCTCCCGGTGGTTGCCGTCCACAATTTTTTCCTTAATATAGTTGTCAAAATCCTCTGCCCAGGGATATCCGCCCTCCATATTCCAATGAATTCTGGCCAGATTATGGACAACGTTGCCACTGCCCAAAATCAGAACGCCCTGTTCACGAAGTCCTCTGAGTTTCCGACCTATGGCATATTGATCTGCAAAAGATGCATTGCGGTCTACGCTCAGCTGAAGCACAGGTATCTCTGCCTGAGGATATATTCTGTGCAGGACGGACCAAGTGCCATGGTCAAAGCCCCAACCAGTGTCTATTTGTAGTTGTTCTCCCAACAAATCTTTGATCTGTTGAGCAACCTGAGGGGAACCTGGCGCTCTATAAACGATCTCGTAAAGCTCTTCCGGAAACCCGTACATATCATAAATTGTTTCCGGAGCATCCCCACCCGTCACCCTGCTGCCTGGTGTAAACCAATGAGCAGAAATCGCAAGAATGGCCTGGGGCCGCGGAATCCTCGTCCCAAGAGCCTCCCACTGAAGTGTAAATTGATTCTCCTCGATGGCATTCATAGGCGAGCCATGTCCAATAAACACAACCGGCATCCGTTTCATACAAACAGCCCCTTTTCTCCTTATACAGCTTTGGGAAGGCATCGGCAACTTTCGTTCTCTCCACAGAACATGCCTGCCGGGCCAAAAATAACCGCAGATAACTCCAGAGATACTCCAGGGATGAATCCACTTTATTATACACTTGGCCCGTATCTTCTTTCAACGCTATCCCCAAAGGATGAAAAGAAGAAGCTTAGGGGTACCAACACATCAATTCCGAAGAGAATTTATATGTACAGCGGTATTGGCCATCTTTATCCTCATAATAGTAGCGAAGCAGAATGTCCCGCACCGCCTGTTCATCACAGGAACCTATGACATAAGAAAGAGCCTTTTCCTGCAACTCTGCCAGGGTCTCATAAACATATTCACGCTCATTAGGAAGGCTGATTTCGATGCTCGGAGAAATTCCCAGACTCTTCAGCACCTTTTTCAAATCCCGGCTATCCACCCTGCTGTACCGCACCTTTAGTCCCAATTTCTGTTCGAAATCATGAATATACGGCTGTTCCGGACCGCTATTCATCCCGATAATACAAAGCTTGTTCGCCTTTTCATGAATTTTCCTCAAGCAGTCTTCAATTGCAGTGATCCGGTAAAAGCAATTGTAGGCCAATATCCCATCACATATAGGGGGACTGCAGTCTTCCCATTTACCCCACAAAGCAGTTACATGGGTCAGATTGTGTTCAGCCACAACGTTGCGGATATAATCCAGCACGGCCCGGGAGCTGTCCACACAGATTAGCTGCCGGCAGACGGACGCCAAACTCAAAGTATAATTGCCCCAGCCCGGACCTAATTCCAGGAGTGATTCCGCACCTGCATTTTTAAAGAGAGTGCTCACAGCCCCGGCTATTTTGACTGAATAAGGATCAGGTGCATAGACCGGTTTGGCAGCCAAATAGTTCTGCCAAAACGCCTCTTCCGCTTCATCATTGAGCACCCGCTCACTATATTCACCAAAGGGTTGGCGCAGTTTTAATCTCCAGCATTCACCCTCTTCAGTCCAAAACTCAGTCCTTCCCCTGCTCCATGGTTCCGCCTTCATTCTTTCCTAACATCCTTCCTTCTTTCATTTCCACTAATCGGTCGGACATTAAATTCACAACCTCACGATCATGGGATATAAACAGATAGGATAATTTGCGTACCCTTTGCAGTTCCTGCAATATACGCAGAATCTGAGCCTGCACTGAAATATCCAGCATGGACGTAGCTTCATCCAAAATAAGCACTTGGGGGTCCAGGAGCAAAGCCCGGCAGATAGAAAGCCGCTGAATTTCCCCACCACTCACCTGGTGAGGATAGCGATCCAGCAGGGAAGCATTGAGCTTGACCTGCTCCAGCGTCCCCAAGAGCATCTCCCTGGCCGTCCTCTTTTCGTAGATGCCAAAAATCTTCAGCGGCTCCAACACACTATTCCCTAACTTCATAGCCGGATCGAAAAAAGATTCCGGCCTTTGCGGGATCAGCTGAACCTGCCGGCGAAAAGGAAGCAGCGCCTTGCCCCGCAAGGCCGTGATATCCTCTCCCTGATAAAGAACCTGGCCGGTATCAATCGGAATCAGCCTTAAAAGGATACGCGCCAAAGTGCTTTTGCCGCACCCGCTTGGCCCCATTAACCCCAAGGTCTCTCCCCGTTCCAGGCGGAGGCTTACCTGAGCAAGGGCCGTGAAGGCACCCCCTCCCCAGCTCCTGCGGAAGGTTTTGCTTACCTCACGGGCCTCAAGCATATAAAAAACACCTCACCATCTTCCCTGCACGGACATAAACCTCCGGTTTTTCCGCCACGCAGCGGGCAGTACATTGTGTACAGCGGGGCGCGAATTTGCAGCCCGGAGGATTATCCCAGGGGGCGGGAGGAGAGCCGGGCAAGGGCTTCATTCCCTTTCCGGGCGAAGATTCCAGGAAAGCCCGGGTATAAGGATGGAGGGGCTCTCTTAAACTATTCTGTCCCCATTCCACAATCTCCCCGCTGTACATGACCGCTACACCATCGCATAAGGTTTCAGCCAGCACCAAGTCATGGGTGATGATCAGCATTCCTTCCACCCCCTGTTCCTTTACCCTTAAAAGGTTCTCATAAACCTGCTCACGCAGGGCAAGATCAAGCCCCTTGGTGGGTTCATCAGCCAGGACCCAGCGGGGTGTACAGGAAATCCCCAGGGCGCACAGCACCCGCTGCTGCATCCCACCGCTGAGTTCAAAGGGATAGGCGGCCATGATCCGCTTTGGATCTTCAAAACCAAATCTACTCAGCAGGCTCTCAGCTTTTTGGCGGCGGGCGCCCCTGTTGCCCTCAACACCCCTTAAAGCCTCCTCCAGTTGAACTCCAATCCTGCGTACCGGATTTAAAGACTCCCCAGGGTTCTGAGGAATCAGGCCGATCTCCCGTCCCCGCAGAGCACGGAGCTCCCTTAAGGAAGCCTGGGCAATATTAATATCCCGATAGAAAATATATCCCCTTATCTGAGCATAAGCAGGAAGCAGACCGAGAATAGCCAGACCCAATACAGATTTTCCGCACCCGCTCTCGCCGATCAATCCGGTAATCTGCCCACCCGGAAAAACGGCCGATACCTGATCCACGGCACGGACGAATCCTGTGGGAACTTGAAAGTAAACGCTCACCTTTTCCAGGATGATATCATCGGCGGTCCTCTCTACCACTCCCGTACCTCCTCATTTCTCACATCAAAATGATCCCGGAGAACATCTCCCAGCATATTGATCGACAGCATCAGGAGAAAGATGCACATTCCCGGTACGACCAACACATGGGGGGCACTGCGGTAATGGAGGCGCGCGTCATTGATCATGACACTCCAATCCGGTGTAGGCGGCTGGACCCCTAAGCCTAAAAAGCTCAGGGCAGCTATGGTCAGCACACTCCTGCCTACCCGTGTTGTAAAAAGAATCAGCAGTGTGTTCATGATATTAGGAAGGATGTGCCGGATGATCAGCCGCAGGTCACTGCTTCCCAGGCAGCGCATCCCCTCAACATAGGGTTCCTCCCGCTGGCGCAATACTTCCGTTCTGACAATCCGGGAAAATCCTGCCCATGAAGTGAATACCAAGGCCAGCAAAAGGCTCTGAATACTTGGACCCAGCACTCCCGCCACAGCAATCATGAAACAGGTCCCGGGAAGTCCTTGAAAAATATTGGCCAGGATGGTGATCAGCCAATCCACCGGCCCCCCGTAATACCCGGCTGCTATCCCTACTATCATTCCGCAGGACATGGATAATACCGTGGCGGTCAGGGCCAGCAGCATAGAGGCCCTTCCCCCATACAGGGCGCGGCTTAGCATATCCCGACCCAGAGCGTCGGTTCCCAGAGGATGCTCCCAGGACGGTCCCTGCAGGCGTACCGACATATCCGTAGCCGTGGGCGAAAACGGAGCAAGCAGAGGCGCACCTATGCTGGCAACAATAATTATGAAGAGAAGGGTGAGAACGAGGACCGCTTTTAGCCTGACTTTTCTTCTCATAACCGCTTCCCTCCCAGCCTGATTTTCGGATTTAAGGCCAAACTAACCAAGTCCACCATCAGGGTAATGGTAACAAAAAGCACTCCCGTAAGGAGTACATAGCCTTGCAGTGCCGGATAATCCCGGGCATAGATGGCTTCGATGGCATAGCTGCCCACTCCCGGGAGGGCAAAGATGGTTTCCACCACGACGGAGCCGCCCAGTATTCCCCCTATGTAGTTTCCCAACAAGGTAATGACCGGCACTATCCCGTTGGGCAGAGCATTTCTCACAATCAAGCGATACTTACTGATTCCTCTGGCATTGGCAGCCAGAAAATACTGTTTCCCGAATTCCGCCAGCAGGGCGGAGCGGGTTAACCGGGCCACCGTTGCCGTTGTGGCACAGGAGAGAGCTGCCGCCGGCATCAGCATATGCCTGACTCCCCCGACTCCACTGGTCGGCAGCCAGCCCAGTATCTCTGCAAACAAAAGAATCAGCAAAAGGGACAGCCAGAACCCGGGGAAAGAAAGCATCACGTTCGTCAAACCCATAAGGCTATGATCAAGGCCCCGATCTTTGTACATGGCAGCCAGAATTCCCATCAGAATCCCGCCGGTACAGGCCAGAACCACAGCATATCCGGCCAGCTGCAAGGTTATCGGCAGGCGCCGGCCCAGCTCCTCTCCCACAGGTTCCTGTGTCGAATAGGAAATGCCCAGATCCCCCCGCAAGGCATTGGTTGCCCAGTGAAGATACTGGACAGGCAAGGGCTCATTCAGCCCCATCTTTTCCCTCATCACCGCGATTTGCTCCTGAGTTGGTTCGGACATACCGCCCCGGCTTAAAGCAATTTCCGCCGGGTCGCCGGGGGAAATTACCCCCAGCGCAAAGGCGAGCAAAGTAATGCCGAACAACACCGGTATCAGTGAGGCAATTCTTTGGCTGATATAGCGGCTCATTCCCTATTCAGCCCATTCCACTTTCGGCAGCTCCAGCCCATAAAGCTTAGCTTCGTAGTTGGTTAGTTTTGTGCTGTAAGCCATCAAAGTCACATCATTAAAAAGAGGAATGACCGGCAGTTCTTCCGTGGAAATTCGTTGGATTTGATTATAGATAGCGGTGCGTTTTTCCAGTTCAAGAGAGGATGCCGCTTCTTTCATCAACCCTTCAACTTCAGGACTAGTGTAACCCAGACTGTAATTCTTGTTATGATCTCCTGTGGAAAGCATAAAGCGTCTGAAAATCGTTGAAGCCTCGCTGTTGGAAAGTCCCTGCTGAAGACGGGCCAGATGATGGTGCCCCGCTTTCATCTCCTCCCGCATGGTAGCATACTCCATGGCCTTAATCTCCACATCCAAACCGATTTGAGAAAGCCAGGACGAAATCAGTTCAGCCTCCATTTTCTGAGTCGTTTCAGCACCGTTAATCATATAGACTATTTTATGGCGCTGATCTCCCAGCACTTCCTTAGCAAGGGCTTTCGCTTTCTCAAGATTTTCTTCTACGGGAATATCTGTATAAAAAGGAGTACTGTAATTCAGGATATTGGTCGTCGGGGTTCCATACCCGCTATAGAGATCATCGACCAGGGACTGACGGTCCAAAGCTAAACTGACCGCTTGACGCATCCGTACATCATCGAAGGGGAATTGGGTTCCATTGACCCCGAGAAAACGAATCATGGTGGATTTTGTCGTGGTCAGTGCAAATTGAGATTGATCTTTTAACTCTACCGCTAAAGAAGCCGGTATAGCGCTCAAGTCCATTACTCCAAGGATTTCCCCTGCTTTCAAGGCGGAGAAGCGAGTGTCTGCGTCAGGAATGACTTTCACCCGGACAGCCTTCGCCTTAGCTTTTTCCCCATAATAATTCTCATTGCGCTCCAGCAAAACATATTGATCTTTCACATTTTCCACTATCCGGAAAGGCCCTGTGCCCTGGGCGATGCCTTGGAAATTCCCTTCCTCATCAAAGCATTTAGGGCTATAGATGGCACTGCCGAAGCTAACCATATTATAGAGCTGGGTTGGCGCAGGATTCTCAAATGTCAATTTGATCCCATAGTCGCCGACCTTAGCGTATTCTTTTAATTCCGGATAATGAGCATTAATATCCAGAGGATAGAACGATGAGGTTTTCACCCCCAGTTTCATCCTGTCGAAATTGGCGATGACAGCATCTGCATTCAGCATTTCCCCATCATGGAATACCACCCCCTGCCGCAGATGAAAGGTCCATTCCTTGCCGTCCGCAGACATTTCCCAGCTATCGGCCAGGCCGGGAAGGGGCGCCCCATGATCATCCTGCTTAATCAGGGGTTCCCACACGTAAAGAATAGCACTGCAATAATATCCGTCTTTTTCACCGGGAGCAAGATTGCGGTATCCTCCCAGGACAATTTCGGCATCCTTATCCACTGGGGAAGGGGCAGCTGCCGGACTGCTGCCACCGGTCGGCGTACTTGAATTAGTGCACCCTGCCGCAGACAACAGCACAAAGACAGACAGGCAGAGGGCTAATATCCGTTTAAGGTTAAGCTTGGTCAAAACTTGCATAAGTATCCTCCTCTAAAACATCATGATTTACCATTCCTTAAGTAGCCTTTCACTCTGATTCAAATTACTGCAAATAAAAAAACCCTTCACTAACGGAAGGGCTTAGAAGGCTAGCTTGTATCCAAGTTGTTCAACGACGACACAAAAATCCACCTCCCTAACATCCCGTAGGTAATCTTACTTTGGGGAGATGAGCAGGTCTCCTGGCTTAAGATCATCATCAACTCAGGCCTTCCCGGATAAACTATCCAGTGACATCTTATGGTTGACTCCCTTTTACAGTGGCGGGCACCGCATCAGCTTTAACTGACTTCCCTTTTCAATCCTGTTTGTTTTCTTTCCTGCAAACAGAATCACTCATCCCAATTTCTATGAAATTTCATTAATATATAACAAATATAACATACCTATAACAGTTTGCACAGACTGTTAAGAATTCTCAATCAAAATCCTGACTCCGCTGATTCTATCGTAAGCCCTCTCCAGGAATTCCTGGGGCTTCCCTTGTCTTTCCTGAGGATTAGGGTATACTTCCAGGGTGAGAAAATCTTGATAACCTTTCGGAAAGGCCCCGGCAACTTTAGCCCAATCGATCACACCATGACCGGGCAGCCAATGCCGGTCCTCCACCCCGTCATTGTCGGAAAAATGAGTAGCCATCAGGCGGTTACCCCAGGCTCTCAGCAGGTGAAAATCCTCCTGATCCGTCAGCCGGTGATGAGAGCTGTCAAAGCAAAAACCCAGGGCCGGGGAAGCAATCTGCCCCAGCACATACTCCACACTGTCCCTGCGACGGGTGTTTTCCACGGCAATCCTGACTCCCTGTCTCTCCGCAGCCCCGGCCAGTTCCCCCATACTTGCCAACCCGTACTCATTGGGCTGCGGCGGGTTTTCCCCATCGCATAAATGCATCACCAGCAAAGGAATCTCAAACCGTGCACAATCCTCTATCCATTGCTTATGCCTGGCGATGATCTCTCCGCGCAAAGCTTGCTCATCCGACCACAGTGCATTGGCATCACACCAGGGTACATGAATGTTCTCCAGGATTAATCCTCTTTCCCGTACTAAGGCCGGCATCCTTTCCTTGGGCATAGGAAAGGGTTCCTCTTCATCTTCCCACCAAAGAGAGGTCCCTGTAAACCCCGCCTCCTGTATTAATGAGATTCTCTCCCCGAAGGGCAGGACAAACCCAAACCAGGAAAAAACACCTGTCTTTTGCTCCGGAACCCTCATTATCTTTCCCCTCCCTCTCCTCTCAATCTTTCATTAACCCTGAGCGTAACCCCAGGATTCCGTTAAGGATTGCCTTTAGCATAATAAAGAAAACCCGGCTTCGCCGTGCTTTAAACGCATGCTTACCAATGAGGCGAAATCGCTGGTTGCACTTATGCTTGGAAAGTATATAGCGTAAGCTTATACTTGCTGATAGTGTAAAGGAAAACCCGCCTCAGGCGGGTTGCTCTCTTCTTTAAAGTCCGTACATTAGAGAAAATACCCCACCAACAGCCCCAGAGCCAGCAGCAAACCAAAAAAGGTATTGGTCTGTCCGGTCGCTTTCATAGCAGGCATCATGGTAATGGGTTCCACCTTCCCCACAAAGCCTTTCGTCGCCTGCCTCGCTTTGGGTATGCTCAGTAAGGCCACAAGGGCCCAGGGGGTAATAAGCCGGACCACCACCAGCCCCACGATCCAGAGATAAGCAACGGCAAACATGATCCCCATAAATACGATCGTCTTTTCCGGTCCCAATAGAACGGGAATGGTTTTGCGTCCGTTGGCCTTATCCCCATCCCGGTCCCGCAAATTATTGCTTAGATTGATCAACCCTACTAAAATCCCGCTGGGAACCGCCACTAAAACGGCCGTACTTGAAACATAACCGGTCTGAATAAAAAAGGCAATGAGGATGATCAGAAAGCCCATAAACAAACCGGAAAACAGCTCTCCCAAGGGAGTATAGGAAATAGGATAAGGACCGCCGGTATAAAGATAGCCCATCAGCATGCACAAGGACCCCACCGCTGCCAGCCACCAGGAGGAAGAAGCACAGATATAGACGCCCAGCAGTACCGAGATAGCATACATACTCAGAGCAAGGGTCATAATCAGGCCGGGAGCCATACCATGACGCACAATGCCGCCGCCAATGCCCACCGATTTCTCCGTATCCAATCCCCGCTTATAATCGTAGTATTCATTAAAAAGATTGGTTGCCGCCTGAATGAGCAGACTGGCGATCATCATAGCGGCAAAAAGCAGAAGATGGGTCTTCCCCTCCAGCAAGGCCAGAACCGATCCCAGCAGAACCGGAACTGTGGCGGCCGTCAAAGTGTGGGGACGAATTAATTCCCACCATATCTTCCAATGGTGTTTTTGAGGTGGACGGGAAGTGAAGTCACTGCTCATAGCTCTCTCCTCATTAAGTTTCTCATTATATTTCTCGTTATAGTTCTTCAATCTTTTCACTGATACCTTCTCGTATTAGCATCAAAAGACAACCCAATAGCCTTATTATATCCATTTCTCAAACAGGGATAAAGAAAGAAATCAGAGTAAGAGCACTAAACGCTCCCTGCCGTCGTGAAATAAACAAATCCCCCGCCCAATGTGCTGGTTTTCAGCCACAATGCCAGATCGATCTTCTTTAGTCTGCCTTCATCCAGGATCGTTCCATAGGCTTTCTGCTTTTCCTCATCGAACTCCAGTTGAATGATATTGACCCAGTGCCAGCGATCCAGGTTTTTTACCTCCCCATTGCACCAGTTAAGAAAAGCAATTGGGGCATCCTGGTCCAAGGCTTCAGCTAAAAAATCCACAACCTCCCCTAAGGATGGCCGGCGGTGAACCTCCTCAGGTACCTCACAGAGGTGATATTCAAGAGAGATATCCTTGGTCTGAGCAAACGCTGCCAATGGTTCATAAAGCATGCTCATCTTATTAACCCCTTTGAGGGAGGGGGTAACATACTTCCACAACTCTTCCATTAAGGCAATCCATTCCCCGCGGCTCCGAAAACCCTCCCCAGCAGGAAGCCGGCCATGGGTAAGATAATACATAATATTGGCTGCCGTACAGGGACCACAACCGGCTCGGCGCTGCCAAATGGTAGGATACCAGCCCTGACAGGCACCATGATAGACCGGCTCTTGATCTGTATCCATAAATTTATAAACATCAGGATTGGCAATGGATTTTAAAATCATCTTTCCACACCGCCTCTCTAATCATTTCATCATCCGTCGGCAGCACTCTTGCCCGCCACATAGCCTGAAGACCAGGCCCATTGCAGGTTATAGCCTCCGCAGTCTCCATCAATATCCAGGATCTCGCCGGCAAAATAAAGTCCCGGCACCAGCAGAGATTCCATGGTCCTGGGGTTGATATCACGAACATCAAGGCCTCCGGCCGTGACCTGAGCAGCCGTCCAGCTGTTGGTGCCGATGACCTGGAAACGCCAGTCTTGAAGCAGGTTCAGAATACCTGCCTTTTCCCGGGCGGTCAAAGCAGCGACCGGCTTGTTAATATCTTCAATGCCGGACTGTTTGAGGAGCACGGGAACTAACTGCTTATTGATAAAGCCGACAAAGCTGAAATGCACGCTCTTTTCCGGAGCCTCCTCCCAGCGCTTGCTTAGATACTGCTCAAGCTTTTCCCTGGACCAAACGGGGAGCAGCACCACCTTAAGCCAAACCGCATTCTGCATCCGCAGTTTTTCGGCAGCCGTCCGGCTTAATTGGAAAATCGGCGGACCGGAAATCCCATACTCCGTAAATAGGATTTCCCCTTGGGCTTTGGCCAAAGTTTTTCCCTTGACCAGCACTTGCGCCCCGCCATCGAATTTGATGCCTTTAATCTGTTTGAGGAAGGGCGACTCCAGCTTAAGTTGGACCAAAGCCGGGAAAGGTTCCACCAGGCGATGTCCCAGTTTTTCGGCCAATGCATACCCACTGCCATTAGTACCCAGATTGGGAGCGGCCTTACCTCCGGCAGCCAGAATAACGCGATGAGCAAAATACTTCTTGCCATCCTTCGCCGCCAATTCAAAGCCTTGGCTCACTTTACAAATCTCTTTCACTTCGGCTTCGAGCATCGTCTCGATCCCCAAGTGCTCCACTTCATAACGCAGAACATCCAGGACACTGGAGGCTTGATTGGAAAAAGGAAAGATTTTGCCTTCTTCTTCAACTTTATGAGTGATACCCAGCTCCTCAAAAAAGTCGATGGCCCGATGATTATCAAAAGCTTGTAAAGCACTATAAGCAAATTTAGGATTTTGGCCATGGTAATGGGATAAATGCAAATCCGTATTCGTCAGGTTGCAGCGCCCATTGCCTGTGGTCAGGATTTTCTTGCCGACCCGTTGATTCCTTTCCAATATCCTAACCTCTGCCCCTTCCCGCCTGGCGATCACCGCTGCCAAAAGACCTGCTGCTCCCCCTCCCACCACGGCGACTTTGAGCTTTTCTTCCTTGGGCATTGCCATCCCCCTTATCCATAAAACCCCTCGTCTTACTGACGCTTTTATTGTTAAATCTGTTATATTTTAAATCTCTTATATAATACACTATTTTCTTAGCCTAAACCAATCTTCACTTTTCGGACTTATCGTAAAGAAAGTCCCCAAAGACTGCTTTCGCACTTTGTTACTTCGCCAGGTTGACACATCCACATCGGCGGCAATTGCAGAAACAGGCGTATCTCTTGACAAGAAAAAAGGATTGCACTATACTGATAACGTCGTTATCAATAACAACGTTATCAGCGTGGGAGGGATGTCATGTCATTACCCGATTGCAGCATTGATCCTAAGATATTGGTCAGCGCGAAAGAAGAGTTTTTGCGAAAGGGATTTGCCGAGGCATCCTTGCGGGAAATATGCCAAAAAGCCGGCGTCACCACCGGCGCTCTGTACAAAAGATTTTCCGGAAAGGAGGAATTGTTCGCGGCCGTACTGGAACCTACTCTGAAGGACATCAACGTCTTAAGCGAAGCCGTGGAACAGAGTAATTATGAACACCTGGAACGGGAAGAAATGCAGGCGGTGTGGGATATGTCGGAAGCAACCCACCAAAGGTGGATCGAGTTTCTTTACTCCAGGTATGACGGCTTTAAGCTTCTTTTGTGCTGCTCCGCAGGCTCCGTATATGCGAATTTTTTGAATGATTTTGTAGCTGAGAACACCAAACATACCCTGGCCTTTGTGGAAGAAGCCTTTGCCCGGGGGCTTACAAAAATCCGCATTGACGAAGATGAGCTCCACATCCTCCTGACGGCATATTGGTCCACCCTGTTCGAAACGATCATCCATGATTTTTCCAAAGAAAAAGCGCTGCACCATTGCAGCATCATTACCAAATTTTTTAACTGGCAAGCTGTTTTAGGGTTTTGAACCTTAAAGACGCGTCCGAAAACCCCAAAATTTTTTAACACAAAAGTTAGTCTCCCCTAACCAAAATCCAACTCTAAAGGAGAAGAACAACTGAAAAAACGGTGTTATAGGCTGCATTCTGTCCTATGTCAGGCCCTGCCGGGGGAAGCCGGCGACAAGCTTTCCGGCAGGGAGCGCAAAGGAAGGATTTTTGTCAACGGACTGGCGCTTCATTAACGTGAGATGAGGAGAGGAGAGGAACGGCAATGAAAGAAACCTTCACCTATGATATGCAGGCAAGAATTTTGTTTCTTATGTTTAGTAAAAGGGTTTTCGGCTATCTTACCGGCAGCCTGGGAAAAGAAAAAACAGCTTCGCTCCGCAGAAAAGCGAAGAAGGAATATCGGGAAATGCTGCTCAGAACCCCTTCGGTGGGCGGTAAGGATAACATTTTCCGCTCAGGTCTTATCATGGCTGCGATGTTTTTTGCGGTTTATAAGGCAGCGAACGGCGCCATCAGCGAGCAAATGTTCGGGGAAATGACAGTTCATGCGGCACATACACCGTTCTTGCTCAAATCCTATTCCCAAAAGGACGCCTTTTCCGAAAAAATGATGCGCCAAAAAACCATCGCCGCAGAGCGTTCGCAGAAACGGGAATACAGTACGGATTGGGTATTTACACATGAAATAAAAGGTCCGGACGAGCACATCACCACGTTTCGTCAGTGCGCCATATGCGAGCTTGGAAAACGCGAAGACTGCTTTGCTCTCGTAAAATATATCTGTAACATTGATTTCATTACCTATGACCAAATGGGAGCGAATCTGATTCGCACCCAAACGCTGGCCGACGGCGATGATGTATGCGGATTTCATGTTGTAAAAAAGACGAAGGTCCGTCATCCCCCGAGCCGGTAAAGATGCGTGCAGCACCTCTTCACCAGCTCCTCGCCATGCGTGATCAGCAGAACGAGTTTCCTTCCGGGGCGCGGTTTGCAAGCAAAGGATTCTCTATTTCCGCTTCATACACGACCACCGGAAAGCGTCATTAATGAGCATCGCTCCGGCGGAACCGGAACGCATAGCGTTTTATTGTAAAAAAACCCGTCCCAGGACAAGAAACTCTTCTTCCTGTGACAGGTTTATTTTATTAGTCGGAGAAAAAAGGCGGCATATTTCAGGCATGAGGTTCCCAGAGAATGCGCAGTAACGTTGTTCACATCGGATAGTATACGTACAGCATCCCCATTGCCTCATTACCAATGGGGATGCCGAGTGAATTATTACTCGATAATAACGTCCAGCAAATCCCCATTTTTTAAGCCAAAGGCATTGCCTTCGTCCGTATCCACATGCATATCCAGAGCATAATTGGGGTTAACCCGAATCAATACCCGTTCAAAGACACCGGCCCGTGGTCCGGTGACTTGGACCTTGACATGATCTCCATCTTTTAAACAGTATTTTTCAGCATCTTCCGGAGTCATATGAATATGACGGGCTGCAATAATGGTCCCGGCTTCAACCTGAACTTTTCCGGCAGGGCCTACCAGCTCCAAACCAGGTGTTCCGGAGAGATCTCCCGAATCCCGGACCGGGGGTTTGACGCCAAGCTTAAAGGTATCCGTGGCTGCCAGTTCCACCTGGGTTGCTTTGCGGGCAGGTCCCAGCACCCGGATATTGGCCATGGTGCCCTTGGGCCCCACCAGGGTTACCGTTTCTTCACAGGCGAATTGACCGGGCTGGGATAAATCCTTGGTCCGGGTCAACTGATGTCCGGCACCAAATAAAATTTCAATATGTTCTTCAGAGAGATGAACATGGCGATTGGAAATTCCTACAGGAACTTTAAAGGTTTGCATTATAATAACCTCCTGGTTTAAATTTGCAAGCTTTCATATGCACATTGATTAATTATACTCCACAATTCGGCAAAAATCTGTATCTGAAAATTGTTATTTTAGCTTAAGGGTTTTTTAAAGGGTTTTCTTAGCATTTCCCAAAGTTTCTTGGGGCATTACATGTTGCTCCGGAAAGATGATTTGAAAGCTGGTCTCCAGGATTTTGATTTACACCGGTCGCTCCATAAGCTGCGCGGACAAAACTAACGCTCAAGCCCTCCGCTCCGAAAGGTGCACCTGCGCCGCTGAGTCATTCTCTGTGGAAGGCGGCTTGGGCGAAACCCTCGCCCGGGTTTCGTGCCCAAATCGCTCCTCGAAAGCACTGCTTTCGCACTTTGTTCTCAATGGGCGGTTGGAAACGTCCTGTTTCCAACCTTTCTCCGCTGCAGGCTTTTCGCGAAGTTTTGTTTCCGCTCGCTTAAATTCGCTCCCTTGTGTAAATCAAAATCCTTGGACTGCTTTTCGGGTCTGTTCATATATGGCTTTGTAGGATCAAGAACACGACCCGGGCAGTTTTTTCCGCCTTTACCGACGCTGCTTAAGCAGTATGGTCGGCTGCCTTGATAAATCCTTCGCCGGTGTCGCCGGAGCCGCCGGTACTACCTGCACCCATAACCGGCTACCCGGAAAGAACCGCCAAAAGATCTCCCGGCCGCTTTTTCCGGCGGGAGATCTTTTTACTAAGGCAATCTTTTGACTAATCATAGCCCTTCTGATCACTCACAAATATCACTCACAAATATTACTCACTGATAGCTTTGCTTTAGCTGCGAATCCCTTACTATGATTTCCGCCAGCGCAGATCGGGTTTGCGGGCAGCCCCTGTTTCATCCAGACGGGTAACCAAGGTATCGTAGGGGGCATTTTTCACCATTTCTGCGTCCTGCTTCACTTCTTCAGCGATTTGGATCATCACTTGGGCAAATTGCTCCAGAGTCTCCAGGCTCTCTGTCTCTGTAGGCTCGATCATCATGGCCTCTTCCACAATGAGAGGGAAGTAGATCGTCGGCGGGTGATAGCCATAATCCAAAAGCCGCTTGGCAATATCCAGGGTATGGATGCCATAGTCCTTCAGATTTTTGGGAGTGATGATAAACTCATGCATGCACACCCGGTCATAGGGCAGGTGATAATGGTCTTTCAGGATGCTCATCAGGAAATTGGCGTTGAGGACGGCATTCTGAGAGGCGGCTTTCAGCCCCTCCCCGCCTAAGGCCCGGATATAGGCATAGGCCTTTACCAAGACTCCGAAATTAGCCTGAAAAGCTCTTACCCGGCCAATGGAGAGCGGACGGTCGTCATCCCATGAGTAACGGCCCTCAGGGGTCCGGATTGCCACAGGTTTAGGCAGATAGGGAGCGAGGAATGCCTTCACCCCTACCGGGCCTGACCCTGGGCCTCCCCCGCCATGGGGTGTGGAAAAGGTCTTGTGCAGGTTAAGATGCACCACATCAAAGCCCATATCCCCAGGGCGGGCTATGCCCATGATAGCATTGGCGTTGGCTCCGTCATAATAGATCAGGCCCCCCACAGAGTGGATGATTTCAGCGATTTCCAGGATGTTTTCATCAAATAATCCCAGAGTATTAGGGTTGGTCAGCATCAAGGCAGCCACTTCATCACTGGCCACCTGGCGCAACGCCTCGATGTCCACCCCTCCCCGCTCATTGCTGGGCACCTGAACAATGTCATAGCCGGCCATGGCCCCTGTGGCCGGGTTGGTCCCATGAGCAGAATCGGGAACAATGACCTTCCTGCGCTTAACATCCTGACGGTGGTCATGGTAGGCCTTGATGATCAGAATCCCGGTCATCTCCCCATGGGCACCGGCAGCGGGCTGCAAGGTAAAGGCATCCATGCCGGTAATCTCGGCAAGTTCCTCCTGGAGTTCAACCATCAAGCCCAAGGCGCCTTGAGTTAATTCTTCCGGCTGATAGGGATGAATCTGACTGAAGCCCGGCAAACGGGCCAGTTTCTCATTGACCTTAGGGTTATATTTCATAGTGCAGGAGCCTAAAGGATAAAAGCCTGTATCCACTCCGTGATTGAAGGAAGAGAGCCGGGTAAAGTGACGGACCACATCCACCTCGGAGACTTCCGGCAGTTCAGGTTCCTTATCTCTTAAAAACTCTTGAGGAATCAGATCCTCGAGAGGAATTTCCGGTACATCACAGGGAGGCAGGCTTACCCCCGTTCTCCCTTCTCTGCTTAGTTCAAAAATCAGCGGTTCCAAGGCTCTCATTGTATCTCCCCCATTCCGGCCACCAGCCTGTCGATATCTTCCTTGGTCTTGGTTTCTGTTACGCAGAAGAGAAGATGCTGATCCAGCTCAGGGTAGAAGCGGGAAAGCTCCAGACCGCCGATGATCTTATGGCTTAAAAGAGCTTCATTGATTTGCCGGGGACTGACCTCTGTCTTGATCACAAACTCATGGAAGAAAGGACCCTGGAAAGCAAGGCTCATGCCGGGAAGCTTGCCAATCTCCTCAGCCCCATAATGGGCCTTCTGCAGATTAAGCCTGGCCATCTCCTTTAATCCCTGTTTTCCCAATCCCGAAAGATGAATGGTAAAAGCCAAGGCACAAAGGGCCTCGTTAGAGCAGATATTGGAGGCTGCTTTTTCCCGGCGGATATGCTGTTCCCGGGCTTGCAGAGTGAGCACATAGCCTTTCTTGCCGTTTTTATCTTTGGTGGCTCCGACGATTCGCCCGGGCATCCGGCGTACATATTTTTCCCGGCAAGCCAGAAATCCCAGATAGGGGCCGCCGAAGTTCAGGGGATTGCCAAAGGGCTGCCCCTCCCCCACCACGATATCCGCCCCCAGCTCCCCGGGAGATTTAAGCAATCCCAAAGATACCGGATTAACCGCCATCACCAGCAGTCCGCCTTTGGCATGGGCCATTTGGCCAATCTCTTCAGCTTTTTCGATCATACCAAAGAAATTAGGGCTTTGGAGAAGAACCGCCGCCACCTCGTTATTCAATGCTTTTTCTAAAGCCTCAGAGTCTACTGCTCCCTCCTTATAAGGGATCTCCAGGATCTCCACCCCTCGGGGAAGCAGATAGGTCCGGAGGACCTCCCGGTATTCCGGGTGAATCGTTTGGGGCACCAGGACTTTCTTTCTCCGGCTGGCGTCGCAGCTCATTAAAGCTGCTTCGGCAAGGGCCGACGCCCCATCATACATGGAAGCATTGGCCCCGTCCATTCCCGTCAGCTCACAGACAAGAGTCTGGAACTCATAGATGGCCTGCAAGGTCCCTTGGCTGATCTCCGGCTGATAAGGGGTATAGGCCGTATAGAACTCCGAGCGCAGCAAGAGCTGATCCACATAGCTGGGGATAAAGTGCTCATAAGCCCCCGCTCCCAGATAAGAGGTATACTCTTCCACCGTTTTATTCTCTGCAGCCAGCCTGCCCATATATTTTACCAGCTCCAGCTCAGACAGCCCTTCCCGAATCTTCAATTGAGCCTGGCGCCGAACGCTTTCCGGGATATCCGCAAAAAGCTCTTCAAGGGAGCCTACTCCAATCCGGGTGAGGATCTGTTCCTGCTGGTCCACCGTGTTCGGCACGTAATTCATTTATTGGCCCTCCTCCGCTAGAAACGCCTCATATTCTGCGGCTGATAAGAGTTCATCCAATACCTTCAGATCTTCCACTTCCACTTTAATCAGCCATCCCTCACCATAAGGATCATCATTGAGAAGTTCAGGAGAATCCAGAACCTCTTGATTATAATCGATAACCCTGCCGCTAACCGGAGTAATCATATCCGACACGGCCTTGACGGATTCCACGGTTCCAAAGGCCTCCCCGGCCACCACCGTGGTATCATTATCAGGCAGTTCCACAAAGACCACATCTCCTAAGCTGTCCTGAGCATGAGCCGTAATCCCTAAAGTCACGGTATTTCCTTCGACCTTAGCCCACTCATGAGATTTGCTGTACTTTAATTCTACTGGATTCATACTATCATCCTCCTTATTTTGCGGGGAAAAGGAACAGGTCCCTAACCCCATTTAATCGTGTTTTTAACAGCCCCAGTGCTCTGTAACACTTAAAACCTGCCTTGCCCGGTGAGGAAAATTTTCGCACTGCTTTACCCCTGCCGTTTGTAGAACTGTGAAGGAATAATCCGGGCCTTAACGGCTTTCCCACGAATGATCACATCCAAGGTTTCCCCCATTTGTGCATACTCCAGGGGAATCAGGCCAAGGGCAATGTTTTTGTTTAAAGTAGGTGAAAAAGAGCCAGACGTAATAAAGCCGATTTCTTTTCCCTCTTTCTGAAGGGGATAATGGGAGCGGGCTATGCCCCGTTCAATCATTTCCAGGCCTACCAACTTTCTTGGCACACCTTTCTCCTTTTGTGCAGATAGGGCCTCTTTGCCAATAAAACGTTCTTTTTCCAGCTTGACAAAAAACCCTAGCCCGGCCTCCAAAGGTGTGATATCCGGCCCCAGTTCATTGCCGTATAAGGGCAGTCGGGCTTCAAAGCGGAGAGTATCCCGGGCGCCCAGACCAATGGGTTGAACTCCTTCCGACCCTCCAACCTCAAGAATTCTTTCCCACATCCGGGGAGCATGCTCAGGAGGCAGGTAAATTTCAAAGCCGTCTTCCCCGGTATACCCTGTCCTGGAAATCAGGCAAAGGACTCCATCCACTTCCCCATGCTTAAACCAATAGTAGTTGATCTGTGTTAAATCCATACTTGTCAGCTTTTGCAGGATTTTCTCCGCTAAAGGACCTTGCAAAGCCAATTGGGCAAAGTCCCCAGAGCGATTTTCCAAACTTATTTCAAAGCCCTCAGCCTGAGCCTGCATCCAGGCAAAATCCTTATCCGTGTTGGAGGCATTGACCACCAGCAGAAAATGCTCCCGGTTATAGCGATACACCAGTAAATCATCCACTACACCACCGTCAGAGGTGCACATGGGAGAATACTGAATCTGGTTATCCTGAATTCGCGACACATCGTTAGTCAATAGGTACTGCAAAAAAGCAAGGCTATCCTTTCCCTTCAACTCCACCTCACCCATATGAGAGACATCAAAAAGCCCCGCTTTGCTGCGCACGGCCTTGTGCTCCTCAATGACTCCGGCGTATTGAACCGGCATTTCCCAGCCGCCGAAATCAATGAGTTTCGCACCGGCCTGGCGATGCTTCTCATACAGTGGTGTTCTTTTTAGTTCCGTCACTTAGGACACCTCCCTAGAATTGAGTATTAACCAAAACCGGAAAAAACATTATTGAACACGGGGAAAATAAAGAAATGGGTAAAATAAAAAACAGAGAATAGCACGTCGCGCTACCTCTGTCCTTTGACCTGAGAGATTTACCCTTTGCTTGCGGGCTACCCCTTTGGTGTTCTCCACTGAGAAGCTCTCCAGAGTTTCGTCTTCCAGCAGTACTTTTGCCTGAGAGTTTCCCTTTCTGAACAGGCGACATTCAGGAAGTTTCTCCTTCGGCGCTCAGGATGTTGAGTCTCTCCCACTGGAATCATTCGAAGCTTTATGTATTTTTACCTGATCCAAATTGACTGGATTTACCTGCTTTTATTATAGTCAGCAAACTGATTTTCGTCTACACAAATATCCCATTCTACATAAATAATAAAATGTACAAATCCCCCATCATACCTGCCGGTTGGGAATGATTAATTCTTACAGCTTGTGGGCCAGCTCGTTTAATTCAGTGCCGACCTGTTGCAGCTCCTCCACCATCTGCGCAATCTCCTGAGTGGCTTTAGCTTGTTCTTGAGCTATGACATTGTTTTGAAACACCCCATTGGCGATCTCTTCCATAGTATCCTGAAAGGTGCTCAGCAAATCATTGATTTCATTGGCTGAACGATTGCTTTCATCAGCCAGCTTGCGCACTTCTCCCGCCACTACCGAGAATCCTTTTCCTTGTTCTCCCGCACGGGCCGCTTCAATGGCCGCATTAAGCCCTAAAAGATTGGTCTGCTTCGACACCCGGCGAATGAATTCGGTGACACCTTCCGTGGCCTTAACATGCTCTTTGGCATTCTGGGCTACCGTAGCCACAGTCTGACTCACCCCCGCCACCTCTTCCGAAGAAGCCGCCATTTCCTGGATAGCTCCAGCCGCTTGTTCCAGAGCCTCTCCCATCCGCTCCACATGAGCCTTGAGAACCTCTTTCAGTTCTTCATCCCGGAGTAAAAAAGCAATCATCGCCGCGGTGACTTTCGCTACAGGAGCAACACTATTCAAAGGGCCGGCCACACCAAAGGTCCCCAGCTTTTCACCTTCGAGGACAATGGCGATGTTCATGCCTTCCCGTTGTTTTCCCTGCGAACTCATTTCATCTTCTGCAGTGATTTTGATGTCTTGGATAGAGGTCGTCATGATGCGGTGTGCACCCGCATGGGCAACGCCAACCCGCTGTTTAGCCGAATCGGCGATAATGGTCCCCGTAGCGTCACAAACAATGCCATGAAACCCACTTTCGGAATAAATCAAATCCACGATCCGGTTGGCCAGACTCTCTGTAAGCCTCATTTTCTTCACTCCCACCTCTGTAGGTCTTTAATTTGAGCATTTAATTCAAAATCCCAGAAGAAAATCAAGTGCAATTTAGTACCTGATCCTAAAAATTAGACAAATAAATCCACTGGTTTTCATCACTAAATATAATACTAAGTATTCAAACTATTGTCCATGGATTTGACCTTAATAATAAACGTTATCGTTTTAGATACATTAAATAAGACTTGAGCGGATAGTACCGCCCAAGTCTTAAAAATAGAAATAGTAAAGAAATGCTGTTTTTTAGAGATGGCTTACAACGGAAGCACAGCGGGGGCAGAGGGTAGGATGCTCTTGATTCTCCCCAACTCCTGTATCGTAAATCCAGCAGCGCTCGCATTTTTCTCCTGCCGCCGAGTTCACGGCTATGCCGAAACCCGCCAGGTCTTCTGCCATGCTCAGACCCTCAGGCTTCTCTTCTCCTGCACTATGGAGCTGAACTGCCGAGACGATGAAGATTTCCGACAGATTGGGAATATCTCTTAAGAATCCTTCCAGTTCAGTATTGGGATACAGGTCTACCTGAGCTGTCAAAGGATGGTTGATCAATTTATCCTGACGGGCTTTTTCCAAGGCCTTTGTTACCTCAGAGCGGACCGCCAACAGCGTATCCCATTTTTGCTCCAGAGCTTCATCCAGCCATTGCGGATCAACCTTGGGCATTTCCTCAGTTTGGACATGGGAACCAGCAGGTACCCCTGGGACATAAGGCCAAATCTCATCCGCCGTATAGGTCAGCACCGGCGCCATCAAGCGCACCAGGGCATTGAGGACATCGTAGAGCACTGTCTGAGAAGCACGGCGCAGAGTGGAATTCTTTCCTTCCACATAAAGCCGGTCTTTCACGATATCCAGGTAAATGGCGCTTAGCTCCACAGCGCAGAAGTTATGCACCGAATGGTAAACCCAGTGGAATTCGTACTTCTCGTACCCCTGCAATACCCGCTGGGTCACTTTGCCCAGCTGCAGCAGAGCCCAGCGGTCAATCTCCGGCAAATCTTTATAATCCACCCGGTCCTTAGCCGGATCAAAATCATTAAGATTGCTCAGCAAGAACCTTAAGGTGTTGCGGATCTTGCGATAGGCTTCGGACATTTGCTTCATAATCCGTGGTGATACCGCCACATCATTCTTATAATCGGCGGCGCACACCCAGAGCCTTAAGATATCCGCCCCCATCTCCTTCGTTACCTGCAAAGGGTCAACTCCATTGCCCAGAGACTTGGACATTTTGCGTCCTTTTTCGTCCACCAGGAAACCATGAGTCAGAACTGCCTTATAAGGAGCTTTTCCATAAGCGGCTACCGATGTGGACAAAGAAGAGTTAAACCAGCCCCGGTGTTGGTCCGATCCTTCCATATACAGATCGGCGGGCCAGGCGAGCTCCTTCCGTTCCATCAGGACGCTGGTATGGCTGGTTCCGGAGTCGAACCAAACATCCATGATATCCGTCTCTTTGCGGAAAGACTTACCTCCGCAGGAACAGGTGAATCCCTCCGGCAAAAGTTCGGCGGCGGGACGAACAAACCAGGCGTCGGACCCTTCCTCACGGAAGATTTCCTGAACCTTGGCAATAGTCTCATCGCTGATGATCTCTTTCCCGCAATCCTCACAGTAGAAAATGGGAATGGGAACCCCCCAGGTCCGTTGCCGGGAAATGCACCAGTCTCCCCGATCGGCTACCATGTTATAGATACGGTCCTTGCCCCAGGAAGGAATCCATTGCACCTTGTCGATTTCCTCCAGGGCCGCTTTGCGGAACCCATCGATGGAAGCAAACCATTGTTCTGTGGCCCGGTAGATAATGGGGTTATTGCAACGCCAGCAATGGGCATAGCTATGCTTAATTTTCTCCTCATGAACCAAGGCGTGGAGATTCTTAAGATCTTCGATAATCACCGGGTTCGCTTTGTCCACCTTCATGCCCGCATAGGCCCCGCCTTCAGCGGTGAACTTCCCTTGATGATCCACAGGGCAAAGCACAGGCAGCCCATATTTTTTACCGACATTAAAGTCTTCTTCCCCATGTCCGGGGGCGGTATGAACGCAACCTGTTCCTGCTTCCAGGGTGACATGTTCCCCCAGAATGAGTACAGAATCCCGATCGATGAAAGGATGCTTACAGATAACACCTTCCAGTTCTTTGCCTACGAAACGCTTTTCCACGGGGAGCTCAAGATTCCAAAGGGAACGCAGGCTCTCCAGCATCCCTTCAGCGACAAGCCAATGCTCCTTCTCCACTTGCACCTGGACATAGCTGAATTCTTCATGCAGGGTAATGGCCAGGTTGGCAGGCAAAGTCCAAGGGGTAGTGGTCCAGATGATGACAAAGGTGTTTTCATCAGTAAGGACCCCTTTCCCTTCCTTAACGGGGAACTTGACATAGATGGCATGGGAGGTCTTCTCAGCATACTCGATTTCCGCTTCCGCCAAAGCCGTTTCACAAGAAGGACACCAATAGACCGGCTTCAAGCCCTTATAGATGTATTTCTTGCGGGCCATTTTACCAAAGACTCCGATTTGGGCGGCCTCATACTCTTTTTCCAGGGTTAAATAAGGATTCTTCCAATCTCCCCGCACACCTAACCGTTTAAACTGCTCTTTCTGAATGCTGATATATTTTTTGGCGTACTCTTTGCACATCCGGCGGAATTCCACCACCGAAACAGCATGGCGATTGACCCCTAATTTCTTGATGACCTGTTGCTCGATGGGCAGACCATGAGTATCCCAGCCGGGAACATAGGGGGCATCGAACCCTGCCATGGTTTTGTATTTGACGATAATGTCTTTGATCACTTTATTCAAAGCATGGCCAAGGTGAATATCACCATTGGCATAAGGGGGGCCATCGTGAAGAACAAATTTCGGCCGCCCTGCCCGGGCCTTTTGCACCGTGGCATAGATATCTTCTTCTTCCCATTTCTGCAGAATTTCCGGCTCCCGCTGGGGCAGGTTTCCCCGCATCGGGAAGTCCGTTTCCGGTAAATTCAAGGTATTCCGGTAATCCATAATTATAATTCCTCCTTGTTTCGATAAAGCTAGATCTCCTGAATATAAAAAATCCCGCACCCAAAAAAGGGACGGGATATCACTCGCGGTACCACCCTTGTTACCATTTCCATGGCCACTCGGAAGTCCTTTAACGGGGACCGGGCGGAAGGCTTACTTTTATTTCTGCACTTCACTCTAAGGGGATACTCCTTGTTTTTCCTCACAGGCTTTCACCACTTCCTGCTCGCTTTAGAGGCTCCAACCAAGGACAGTCCTTATCAACGCTGTTCCATATAAAAATGTCTTCTTATTACTTATAGAATTTATTACTTATAGAATATAATGCCCAAAAAGGATTGGTGCTTAATCATTTAACACCTTACGAATAATGGTCACGAGCTTGGCCTGACCTTCTAAACCAACCGGCTCTCTCATAAATAAGCAAAGAAAAGGAACCTTCTTCTCTTTCCAGGCCAGGGTTGTTTGATTGAGTTCATCTCTGTTCAAGCTCAGTTGATGAGGGTCCGCCTCAGAGGATAAACCAACGACCACACCCCGTTGTTCCATATCATCAAGAGCACGGAAGGCGCGGTCCAACAAATCATCGCTTCCAGCCATCAGGATGTCTCCGTCCCGATAAGGACCAGGTTCCGCTTTACCAATATAGATGACCTGCACTTCCTCTTGATTCCTCAAAGAGTTTGGCGAAGAGGTAATCTCTATTTCGTGGCGTCCTAACTTCCCTGTGATAGAACCCTGCTCCTCTTTGTGTAGTCCCAAGCCCTGCACAAGAAAGTCGGAGCCAAGCTCCGAATACAAAATACTCTTCATGCGAAATCTTCTTCCCCTTCAAAAAATGTCTAGATTTAATTCTAGCACAATCACTCATTGTTTCGCAAGCATTCAAGAAACACGATCTTTGTCAAAAGCTTCCGCTAAATCAAGCTGAGCAAGCAAGAAAGACTTCAATTGGGTCCGAATCATTTCCCGGCGTTTTTGCAGGTCTTCAATTTCATCGTTTACTTGATTCAGTTTCTTCTGCGCCTCACTCATCCGCTTTGTCTTCTCTTGTTCAGCTTCCTTTAAGACCAGCTCAGCTTCATGCCGTGCCGCTTGCTTCACATCGTCCGCGGTCTGCTGAGCCAGGACCATGGTCTGCTGCAAAGTGGACTCCAACTGCTTATACTGCTTTAACTCCGCTTCAAGACGCTGGACTTTGTCTCTCAGTTCAAAAATCTCAGCATAGACCCCCTCATATTCTTTGCTGACGCTTTCCAAGAACTTATTTACTTCTTCAGTATTATAACCCCGAACCCCTTTGCGAAACTCTTTATTTTGAATATCGATGGGAGTTAATGCCATAATCATCCTCCTCTTAATGCTTATGAGGTGTATATAGTATGACGTTCCATGCAATTCTCCCCTTGCGGGTCTCTTGAAACTCAAGCAAACGCATACGGCCATAACCGCGACAAGATAATATATCCCCAGGTTTCACTTCCAGATCCGCTTTGGCTACCATCCGGTCATTGCGTTTAACTTTCCCCTGCTGAATAAGCTCCTGGAACATAGTCCGGGAAACATTAAAACCGCTGGAAGCCACCGCATCAATGCGGGAAGATGCTGCGGTAATGCGCCGCTCTTTCCCCTGTTCCAGGGGAATCTCCACATCTTGCTCCACGGCCTCCACACGGATCCGTTCTCTTCCCGCCTTATCCCATTGACTAAGAAGAAAATCGGCAATTTCCTGGGCAACAGCCACAAAGCAACACTGTTCAGTCAAACGTATATCCCCAATCACTTCCCGCTTCAACCCCAAACCCATCAGGGAGCCTAAAACCTGACGATGGTCGAGCTTGCCCCGAGGATCAGTGGGGGTTGCCTGCAAAGCCCGGATCTCGCTGGGGACATTATCCAGAACATCCGGATCTGCGACCACCAGAAAGCGCACCCTTTCCGCATCGGAAAACCCACCCTCCAACCGAAAAGCAAGACCTTCCCGCTGTAGGATGCCTTCCAACCAATTAGCTAACGCCTGTCCCAGAAAAGGAGTCCATACCGGCTTTCTTTTTCGCAAGGCCTCATTGCATAAATCCAGCAAATGAGCTCCTTCCAGCCGCATCTCTTTCTCTGTCCAAAATTTCAAGGCACTGCGGTCAATATGATATTCCATCCCTTCCACCCTTAGAGACGAAGCAAAATGCTGAGTATCCCAGGAAGTAAGATGGAGCGAACCAGCATCAGCACGAAATAGGCAATAAGCGGCGCCAAACCAATGGCGAAACCAGGCCCTCCAAATTGAAGACGCTCAAAAGGCCTTATCAAGGGATCCGTAATATCATGTAAGATACGCACAAAAGCATTATAAGGCAGATTGGGAATCCATGATAACAAAGCACGCAAAATGATGGCGTACATCAGAATCAGGAGCACCTTATCAGCCACTTGATAAACAAAAATTATAATAATCACTCCTTATTTAGTGAGAGACCAAAAGAAGCCTTTCTCTTTAAAGTCATCCTTCATTTCTCCGGATATATCCACATTATTAGGCACAAAGAGGAAAATGCCGTTGCCGACTTTTTGCATATTTCCGCCTAAAGCATAGGTAGCGCCGCTGACAAAATCCACAATCCGCTTCGCCAAATTGCGTTCAGCATTTTCCAGATTAACAAT
Organism: Desulfitobacterium chlororespirans DSM 11544; assembly: GCF_900143285.1. NCBI lineage: Bacteria > Bacillati > Bacillota > Clostridia > Eubacteriales > Desulfitobacteriaceae > Desulfitobacterium > Desulfitobacterium chlororespirans. The sequence continues at coordinate 178,430 of NZ_FRDN01000011.1, read as the reverse complement.
TACAGGACGGCGGTTTCTTAATTGATCGGCGATGTTTTGCGAGTCTTCAAAAGCCTGGGGCTCTATCACTACGACTTTGATTTGCTTTTGGGTGTGAATACTGACCACTTGAGCCCCTTTGCGATTGCCGGTCCCCCTGGTCTCTTCCCGGACTTCTTCTTTCTCCTCTTCTTCTTCGAAATAATCTTCCTCATAATCATCGTCTGCAAAACCCATAATACCAATCACTTTGTCAAATAATTTAGCCATTGTCATTGACCTCCTTCAACATTACTCATGATTTAAATCTATTCGTTCGCCAAAGATTTGTCTTCCCACCCGGATGATGGTGGACCCTTCCTGAATTGCCCACTCAAAATCCTGACTCATCCCCATGGATAGTTCTTTAAGGTTCACATGAGGCACATTTTTCTGCTGAAGCTGCTCCTTGAGCAGGCGAAGCTGTCGGAAAAAACCTTGAGTATCCTCAGGGGAAGCACCCAAGGCACCGATGGTCATCAATCCATAGACCCGGATATGCTGACAACCCGCTGCCTCCGTCAGGAAATCCTCCACTTCTTCGGCCAATAATCCTGCCTTTTGTGAGTCCCGGGCAATATTAACCTGGACGAGGGTAGGCCAGATAATATTTCGCTGAGCTCCTTGGCTTTCTAAGGTCTCTAACAGGCTAAGCCTGTCCAGAGAGTGGATAAGGGTGATCCTCTCATCCAGATACTTCACTTTATTGGTTTGCAAACGGCCAATGAGATGCCACTCGCAATCCTCCGGAAGCTGTATTGCCTTGTCCTGCCATTCTTGAACCCTGTTTTCGGCGAAAGACCGCTGTCCTGCTTCGTATGCCCTTTGCACCGTCCCGGCACTCATGGTTTTACTTACTGCCAGCAGCTTGATCGCGGATGGATCCCGGCCGCTTTTCACTGCAGCCTGCTCAATCCTCTGCTGCACAGCAGATAAATTTCCATATATATCCATTTATTACACCGTCCATCTTGTTTCAATTCTACAAAGAAGGCCCGTTTCCTGCCTGTTTCATAGAACAGGTTAAGATTGAGAGACATTTTTTATATTCATGATCAGCCCATCGATGCCCATGCGGGGATTAGTGATGACGGGAATTCCATGGGGCAGGTTCTCAACACAAATGAACTGGTCATTTTGATCCAAAATCTTGACCTTGCGGTACTGAATGGCCCCTTCCTTAACCACATAGACCCCCAGCTCCTCACCTTTATTCCACAAGCTGCTCTTAGGAACAAGCACCCCGCTGACCGAAGGTCTCTGCACAAGTGAAATATCCTGGAGTCTCTTTTGGCTTGTCCCATTGATATATTGGTTAAATTGAACGACCAGACCATGGGGATCATCCAGAAGGCGCAGAATCTTGGCACTGTAATTCTGATCATTAATGATCAGCTTAACGCTTTTCCCTACCTCATACCCCTTAGTCTCAACTTTGAGCACGGCCACCGTAGGTTTGAGATTGTTGACTATCTTACCGATAACTTTTCCCGCCGCCACACTCTCGCTGCTCTGAGAGGGGGGTGACTCCTGAGCTTCCTGAGTTGCGGATAGCCCCTGGGTTGGTTGAAGAATTTTACCCACATCCATAGCCAGGAGATTTTCAGGGGTTAAATAAGTTTCCAATCCATCGATGGCGGAGAAGACGATACCGCCGCTGGAGGTATAGAGGTCATGGGCGGAAGCAGCATTCTCCTGTCCCAGCGCCACCCCTCCGGAATGAATCCTGGCGATCAGGTCCCCCTTGCGTACTCTTTCTCCTTCCTGAACCAGAAATTCCGGTGTTCCTGCCCCAGGTGCTTTGAGCAAGGTTTCCTCATTGGCAAAAACCGCCGCGACGGTCTGGAGATGGTCAATACTCCCTTGCCTTGCGATCTCAACCTTAAGGGATCCTGTCAGGAAGCTGGAACGGTAAACCCATCCCAGCGAACTCAAGAGAAGAAGAAGAAAAACGCTGACACCAAACACCCGAACAACTTTATAAATTCCCCTCCTTGGGCTCCTCTTCATTCTTCTCCACTCCATTTCCGGTTGGTAATTCACAGATAAATACTGAGCCCGAACCCGGTTCAGAGGCCACAGTAATTTTCCCTTTGACTCCTTCAACGATATGCTTGACAATGCTTAAACCCAGCCCCGTTCCCCCTTGTTCCCGGGAGCGGGCTTTGTCCACCCGGTAAAAACGTTCAAAGATGCGGGGCAGGTCCTCTTTAGGAATCCCACACCCTGTATCGCCGAACTCTAAAAAAATCTTCCCGTCGTCATGAAAAGCATGGAGCCACACTTTACCCTTCACAGTATATTTTACAGCATTTTCCATAAGATTGAGAAGTACCTGGCTCAATAAATCTATGCCCATGGCAACTTCCGGCAGGTCCTCCGGTATTTTAATCTCTAATTCGATCTTTTTAGCCTCCGCATAAGGCTCAATCACGGGGCGGATCTTCTCATAGGCTTCCTGAACTTTGCTCATACCCTGACCCGCATCCTGCCGTTGGTTTTCGATCCGGGAAAGAGTCAGCAGCTCATCCACCAGGCGCTGCAAACGCAGGGTCTCCTTATGGATGATATTTAAAAAACGCTCCCGCAAGTGAGGAACTTCCGACGCCCCATCCAGCAAAGTCTCTACAAATCCCTTGATCGAGGTTAAAGGGGTTCTCAGCTCATGGGATACATTCCCGACAAACTCCGTCCGGAGCAGCTCCAAACGGCGAATTTCCGTAATGTCATAGCAGACGATCACTGCCCCCTGAGAGCGGGCCCTCTCTCCGCTTATCGGACTGACCTGTGCCCGGATCATGAGTTTCGAATTCGTAGCCAGCTCGATTTGGCCGGAGCTGCCCTTTTCCAAAGCTTGCGTCACCAGGTCTCCTAATTCCTCAAACCCGCATAATTCACTGAAGTGCTTATCCCGGACAGCCTCCTGCTCTCTGCCAAAAAGCCTTTCTGCCGCTCGGTTGAGCAAGACAATACGTCCCACATGGTCCAGGGAAATAACCCCTTCCTGCATACCGGCAAGAATAGCCTGGATCTTCTGGGCTTCTTGTCGGTTATTCAGCATGCTGAGATTGATCTGCTGCCCCAAATTGGCAATTGCCTTGGAGAGAGTTCCTAATTCATCAGCATCCTCAGGAAGAGAGTCTGGCTGAAACTCCTCTTCAAGAATCCCGGCAATGGCATCATTCATTCTACGGATGCGCTTTTCAAATTGAAAAGCAAAGAAGTAGACAATTCCCCCGGGGAGAAGGATCGCCAAAGCTGTAGAAGAAGGATCGATATCCCAACGAATCCCTGTATGTACTTGAGCACCCAGCCAGAAAAGCAGTATGGAAAAGGAGCTGACCAGCAGATAAAGACCTAAGATAAGCCACTTAATCTTCATGTTCTATCCTTTCAAACGATACCCGATACCGCGCAATGTTTCGATATATTCAGGATTTGAAGGGTCTTTCTCAATTTTTTGTCTGAGATGCCGCACATGGACATCCACTGTTCGTGTATCCCCTGCGTATTCATATCCCCAGATTCGTTCCAGGAGCTCATCCCGGGTATAGACTTTACCGGGATAGGTTGCCAGGACACGCAGCAATTCAAATTCTTTCGGTGTTAATTCTATGTACTCTCCACGAACGGATACTCGGAAACGGTCCAAATCAATATGCAGATCCTGACGAAGGATATCGTTGTTCTCCTCCGAAGGCTTGAGACGCCTCAGCCTGGCCCGGATTCTGGCGATCAGCTCTCTGGGGCTGAAAGGCTTGGTAATATAATCATCGGCGCCGATCTCCAGCCCCAATACTTTATCAATCTCTTCCCCTTTTGCTGTCAGCATAATGACCGGCAGTTCAACAAACTTGGAGGTCTTGCGGATTTGATTCAGTACTTCCAGACCGCTGATACCGGGAAGCATAATGTCAAGAACCACAAGCTCCGGTTGTTTTTCCTCAAGAATGCGCAACGCTTCAGACCCGTCTGCCGCCATCAATACCTGGTAGCCTTCTTTCTCAAGATTAAACCTGAGCAGCTCCTGAATTGGTTCTTCGTCATCAACCACCAAAATTACGGCCACGATTACTCCTCCTTTTCCGGCAGCCGGCGAATCCAGCCTGCCATCCGTCCTGTCTGCGGACCCTCCCGGCGATGAGAAAAGAAGGAGTCCGTATGACAGGCGGTACATTCCGGGGCTACCCATAGTCTTTCCCGGGGTATCCCAGCTTCCCTCAATACCATCGCATTGGCCGCCTTTAAGTCCAGCAGCCCATGTCCGTTTCTGCTTGGTTTTAAAAAAGGCCTCTGCGTAAAATTTTTAGCAAACTCAGCCATAACCCGTTCATCCACTTCATAACAGCAGGGGCCAATACTTGGTCCGATAGCCGCCCAGGTTTCACCGGGCTCTCCGCCAAGGCGCCGGAATTCCTCCAGCATATGACCCACGATCTTCCCCGCTGTTCCTTTCCATCCCGCATGAGCAATGCCAACGGCTCGAAGGCCGGGATGATAAAAGAACACCGGAACGCAATCTGCAAAAAAGGCCATCAAGCCGGTGTGCTCCATGGTATACAGGCCATCGACACCGGCAATCGAACTATCCAGGGATTCGCTGCCTCGTCCCCCGTCTTTTTCTTGCACTTGATGGATTCTGGTTCCATGGACCTGCTCCCCAACCACAACCTGAGATGGAGCAGCATCCCATTCCTGAAACCATAAATCACGGTTAAGCCGTACTTTATCAGGCTCATCCCCTACATGGAGTCCAAGGTTTAAGCTGGCATAAGGTGCCGGACTTACCCCTCCCCAGCGTGTGGAAAACCCAATCTGAAGTCCCGCCGCTTCCCAGCGGGGAATGGTAAGATAGGTTAGATTTTTTCCCTGACGCCAACTCCAAGTCATCGGTTTCCCCCCATACGATTCTCGACTTTAACTATACCATAAAGTTTAGGGAGGATGCACTCCCCAAAGGTCCTATTTACACGATTTAAAGCCTTCCGAGGGTTGTATTGCCCTTCAGAAGGCTTTCTCTATCTTTTACAAAAGACTTTCCATATCTCTATAGACGTCGCACCTATCACCGCCGGTCGTCCACCAGGGAATTGAATTCCGGCAAATCGGTGGCATCAACCAAAATGACATCCACCCCGATTTTTTTTACCCGCTCCCAGGGAACAAGAATATCCTCTGTCCGTCCCCCAAAGAAACCCCAGCTTCGAGAGGCACCCTGCACTACGATCCCCTTAATCGAACCCCGTTCCAGATCCAGATCCAGGTCTTTAATCGGACCCAACCGGCGACCGTCTTTAATATTCACTATATCCAATAAACGCAGCTCAGAGATCCGCATCCATTATACCTCCCCTCTCTCCATATATATTCCGGAGAGAAGAGGTTTATACCTCATACATACTTGCGCATATGCCCCAAGGCTGCCTTCTCCAAACGGGAAACCTGGGCTTGGGATATCCCGATCTCATCGGCTACTTCCATCTGAGTCTTGCCGTGGAAAAAGCGCAGGGACAAAATGAGCTTCTCCCGTTCACTCAGCCGCCGCAAGGCTTCCCGTACGGCAATTCCCTCCAGCCAGCTGTTATCGGAATGCTTTTCATCCCCGATCTGATCCATAACGAAAATGGGATCTCCCCCATCATGATAGATGGGCTCGAAAAGAGAGATGGGTTCCTGAATAGCATCCAGAGCAAAAATCACTTCTTCCCGGGGCAGAGTCAGCTTAGCCGCAATCTCCGACACCGTTGGTTCCCGGGAGCATTCATTGACCAGCTGATCCCGGACTTGCAGCGCTTTGTAGGCGATGTCCCGCAGAGACCGGCTGACCCGAATCGGATTATTATCCCGCAAATACCTGCGAATCTCTCCGATAATCATCGGGACAGCGTAGGTCGAGAACTTTACATTCTGGCTCAGATCAAAATTATCGATAGCCTTCATCAGGCCAATACAACCTACCTGAAAGAGGTCATCCACATACTCGCCACGATTGGTGAATCTCTGAATCACACTGAGCACCAAGCGAAGGTTGCCATAAATCAACTTCTCCCGAGCTTCTTTTTCCCCGCTTTGATAGGCAATAAATAACTCCTTCATTTTTGCGCTACTGAGAACAGGCAATTTTGAGGTGTTCACTCCACAGATTTCTACTTTGTTTAAGGCCATTTGAGCACCCTCCAAGCCATTTTTCATCTTGGAAGAGTATGCCCGCTGGAATTGAAACTTATTCCAAACGGATAAATTCTTTCCGCAAACGGCGGATAATCCGCTTTTCCAGCCGTGAAATATAGGATTGGGATATACCCAGCCGATCGGCAACTTCCTTCTGGGTTTTTTCTTCTCCATTATCCAAACCAAAGCGCAATTCCATAATCAATTTTTCCCGATCCGTCAGCCTGGCCATCGCTAAATGCAAAAGCTGGCGATCCACCTTTTCCTCCAAAGGACGGGAAATAATATCGTTTTCCGTGCCCAGGACATCGGAAAGCAGGAGCTCATTGCCATCCCAATCAATATTTAAAGGCTCGTCGAAGGATACCTCGGTTCTCGTTTTATTGTTGCGGCGCAAATGCATCAGGATTTCATTTTCAATGCAGCGTGAAGCATAGGTTGCCAGTTTGATCTTTTTCTGAGGATCAAAGGTATTGACAGCCTTGATCAGCCCAATCGTGCCAATGGAGACAAGATCCTCGATACCGACTCCCGTATTTTCGAACTTGCGGGCAATATAGACCACCAGCCGCAAATTTCGTTCAATCAGAACATCCCGGACACTCACATCCCCCCGCTCCAGGCGTTCCAACAGCTCTCCTTCCTCATCCGTGCTCAGGGGAGGAGGGAGAGCTTCACTGCTCCCTACATAATAAATTTCCCGCCAGTCGGTAAACCTGCTTATCAGTTTTGACTTGATTTTTACGGCCCATAACTTGATATGTTCCACTATCAGTTTGATATGCTCTACTATCCTTCTCATCAGCTTTCCTCCGCTCCTTGAACATGCTCCGGATGCAGCAAGGCCTGATAGGCTCTATCCGGGCTAAGCACCTGCCGCACAAAAGCAAGGGTTGCTTTCATTTCCCTGGGCTCCGGCAAGGATGTGCAAATCACCTTTTGGGGTCGGATACCCAGAAGCCAACTTTTATGTCCCACTCCCTGATAGGGGATAAAGGCACATTGTTTAATCCATAAAGAATCGGACTGCCACAGCCAGGGCCAGGGATCATCCAAATCCCGCCAAGCTCCTTGCAAAACCGGGAGCAGCTCTTCCGGCACCCCGGCGGCAGCTGCCTCTTCTTCAATTAAAATCACCGGATATCCGGTCAACGGATCCCGCAATTGATTCCCCGTATCCAGCAACGCTTTCACCCTGAAGGGATTCCCCTGGCCGCCCATGTCAATCTCCAGGTCATAGATTGAAGCCTGGTGTTGGGCAGTGGAACCTAAGATCCGATGCCAGGCTTTTTGAGTAAACCACCACAGTCCGGCCACCAGGGGCAGAATCCACAGATTCTTCAGGCCAAGCCGCAAAGAACCCCCTATTCCGCCATCGAAGCTGATCCAGCCCCATAAGGCATAAACAAGCCCCCCCAGCCCGGCTGACAAAACCCAAAATATTAGGATAGACTTAAAATAAAGCCTGAGTCCTCGGTAGGGATAGGCCAACCAAACCATGAGCCAAGGAATGAGGTATTTACTCAAATCAAAAATCAACGAGGCTGGAGCATAGGCAGAGAGAATAACCGGAATTTCTCCAGCGATTACACCTGCCGCAATTCTCTTGCCTCGAAAGGGTAGATTCGCTAGTCGGGCGGCGAGGATTAAGAGCAAGGCATCCATACTTCCATTCACTAAAAGGTCAAGATCCAAATACCTCTCCATGACTCATTGCAGCCCTTTCTACCGTCTCTCCCAAATTATACCGAAGGTAGCGAATAAAAGCTGTCGCAATAGGTGGGAATATTTAGGAAAACTATTGCGACTGGTGACGTATAATCGCGGTTAAGCTAAATTGGACAGGAAAGATTTTCAAACCTTTTCCCGCAACTGGAACAACAGTAAAGCAAAGGAGTTGTCCGAAATAGGTACGCGCGTACCAATTTCGGACAACTCCTACAAAATCGGTTTGAGCCTAAGCCTTATTTGGCCTTAACCCTTTAAGAGAAAATCTCAGCCCCCGCAATGTCCAGATCAGGGAACCAGAAGGACCGGACCGTGTCCTCTTTCCGGTAGGTCATAAAATGTTCAATATCCAGGTCTTTAAACCCATAAACCAGAATAATCTCCTGCACAGGATCGACAATCCAAAACTCCTTGACCCCGGAAATCATAAAGGTGTTCAGCTTATCCACCATATCCCTGGAGCGGGTGCTGGGAGAGAGGATTTCCACCACCAGGACCGGCGTGCCCATATAGCGTCCTTTCTCATTGGTGGTCTCCGCCACATCACAGGCAATGAACAGATCCGGCTGCATTACGTCAGGATCTTTGAACCCCTCTTTGCGGAAATGCACATCAAAAGGAGCGTAGAACACCTTACAGGGCTTGCCTTTAAGATATTCCTTGAATTTGACATACAGGTCTCCCGAAATTTCCTGGTGAGTGAGGCTTGGGGAACCCAACAGCACGATTTCCCCATTGATGAACTCCATGCGCAGATCGCTTTTCTCATAGATCTCCATAAATTCCTCATAGGAGACTTTTTTGCCGCCGTACTGGTAGTCCAGAGCCTTCTCCTTCATGAGAAAATAGCGGTCGGCATCGGTGATGTAAGGAGTGAGCCGCACAGCCTTCTTGCCGTTTTTGGTAATCACCACTTCTTCGTTTTCGTTCATGACGTGGTCCAGGTATAGGCCCAGGTTGTTTTTCAGCTCCGTGGCTGTGATTATGTCGTTCGGTTTCATCGCATTAGTTTCTTTTTTATCGTCCATTTTATTATCACCTCGTACGATAATTATATAGCACCGCACGGATTATATCAACTATTTGTACGATAAACCAACTACTTACAAAGCGACCTGATCCGAAAGAGATTCAAAAAATGCCAAAGTCTACTTCTCCAGGATTTTGTTTACACCGTTCGCTCCATAAGCTGCGCGGACAAAACTAACGCGAAAAGCCCGCCGCTCCGAAAAGTCCACCTGCGCCGCTAAGTCATTCTCGGTGGCATGGCGGCTTGGGCGAAACCCTCGCCCGGTTTTCGTGGCTAAATCGGCTCCTCGAAAGCACTGCTTTCGCACTTGTTCTCATAGCCGGTTGGAAACGTCCTGTTTCCAACTTTTCTCCGCTGCATGCTTTTCGCGAAGTTTTGTTTCCGCTCGCTTAAATCCGCTCACTCATGTAAAGCAAAATCCTTGGGCTCCTTTTCGTATTTGAGCGGGTATGGCGTTGTAAGAGAGCTGTGCAAGAGGCCTCAGCCCCCAAAGAAAAGCTAAAAGAGACCCACAAGACGTAGCTTTACGCACAAAAGCGAAACGGATTTAGCGGAGGGGTGGTAAGGTCTGCAAGGCTTTCTTAACGAAGCGGAGCCACTGGTTTACATGCAGAAAGCAGCGGGGTTTGGCGGAGCTGTTAAGAAAGCGAGTAGACCAGCCCCGGAGCTATGGAGTTCGCGTTGTGCGTAAAGCTACGCGACCCGAGCAAACCCTTTCTTGTGCTATTGCAACTGTGCAATGCAACAACACCAAGGCCACCCCCGCCCTAAAAAGCTCCCGAGGAGCCAATAAGAAAAACCAGGCTTTGCCTGCTCACTGAGCACCCAAAGCCTGGCTCCTATGTACTTCATCAAACCGATTCAAGAAATTAATTACCGTCTGCGCCGCAAAAACTCGGGAATATCCAAATCCTCAGATGTTGCTGCCACCGGGCGAATCGCTTCATTGGCGTTTCCCCTTAAATTACCATTACCGGCAGCGGATTTTTGTTGATCAAAGCCGGTAGCAATGACCGTAACCCGAATCTCATCCTTCAGGCCTTCATCGATGACTGCGCCAAAGATAATATTAGCTTCAGGATCTGCCGCTTCAGCAATGATCTCAGAGGCCTCATTGACTTCAAATAAGGTCAGGTTTTGACCGCCGGTGATATTCAGCAGAACCCCTTGGGCTCCTTCAATGGAGGTCTCCAGCAAAGGACTGGAAATCGCTTTCCGTGCCGCATCCGCCGCTCTGTTCTCACCTGTTGCCGAACCGATTCCCATCAAGGCCGAACCGGTGTTGCGCATAATGGTCTTCACATCGGCAAAGTCCAAATTAATCAGTCCGGGAACCGCTATCAAATCGGAAATCCCCTGGACCCCTTGACGCAAGACATCATCGGCGATCCGGAAGGCTTCATGAAGAGCGGTATGCTTGTCTACCACTTGCAGCAAACGATCATTGGGGATGGTGATCAGAGTATCCACTTTGCTCTTAAGCTCGGCGATCCCTTTTTCAGCCTGCATAGCCCGCTTTCTGCCCTCAAAGGAAAAGGGACGTGTCACGACCCCAACCGTCAGAGCACCCAGCTCCTTAGCGATTTCAGCAACTATAGGGGCCGCTCCGGTTCCTGTGCCTCCGCCCATTCCGGCGGTAACAAAGACCATATCTGCGCCCTTCAGAACATTAATCAATTCTTCCCGGCTTTCTTCAGCCGCTTTTGACCCGATTTCAGGATTGGCTCCTGCGCCAAGGCCTTTGGTTAATTTATTGCCTATCTGGACTTTCTGACCGGCCCGCGAGAGGTTAATTGCCTGGGCATCGGTATTCACCGCTACAAAATCCACACCTTTTAAACCCGCCGTAATCATGCGGTTAACCGCATTGTTGCCACCGCCCCCGACCCCAATCACCTTAATCTGGGCGAACTGATTAAAGTCCATATCAAATTCAAGCATTTAGCTGACGACCCCCTCGCTTATATTAAAGAAAACCTTTTATCCATAATGCGATTTCCCAGTAGAGTTAATCCCGGTTCGAAGCAAATTCAAAGTATTCCCATACCAGAGATAAATTCTATGGACAGGCATATTATCCTTCTTTTCACTTCAATTTTTTAACATGAAATATTATCCACAAAACCTAATGTTCACGGATTATCGTCAAAAATATCCTTTTATTCTTCCCTATCTCTATCTCCTAATCAAATGTCGGCGAATAATCGCTAAGTTATTGAACAATCGGACTCCAAACGCCACCACAGCTGCCAGGAACAGGTCCACCCCAATCCGGTCTCCCACATAAGCAAGGATTCCAGCCAGCAGAATGTTGGTAAAGAAACCCGAAAGAAAAACGACAGAGTCAAAATGGTCTTCCTGAGCAGCACGAATACCTCCCAATACGGAGTCCAAAGCAGCCAAAATAGCCACTGAGAGATACTTCGAATATTCAACAGGCACAGAAAACGGGCTGAACCAGCCGATAGCCAGTCCCAGGATCAGACCTAAAAATGGTAACCACATGTAAGAAATTCCTCCTCATTAACGACCGATAACAGGCTTAGCAGCCGTGAAATCGATATACCTTACCCCATTCTTAAACGACTTATACCCCTCATCATTGATCAGCGTATAAAGGGACTTAAGTTTTTCTGCCCAGGCATCAGCTTTGCCTAAACGGACCTCTATGCCATCCGTCAAAAAAAGGATAATCTGCTGGATAGGATTTACATAGATTTCCCCTATCAAAGGCTTTAACTCCTCAGGGGCTTGTCCTAGCAAATTAAGGGCGGCCTTCAGACCGGGAAGATCCAATTCCTGCCCAGGACCTGCTGTATCAGGAAGAGTCACCCCATTGATCACCGGATAGCTTTGCTCAGGCCAGCCCTCCCGACGACGGAGATAAATCCCTTTACCGTCCACCTCAACTATTCCTGAAGTGACAATCACCAGAGCTACAGGAGTACGCTCCTGAACCTCCAGGACCAAACGATTGGGGAACTTCTTCTTGAATGCCACCGACTCCACCAGAGGGTGAAGCAGCACCTTTTGCTCAAGCTGCCTTTGATCCAACATAATTAGATTTTGTCCTGTTACATCCGTAGTTAAACGTTCGATTTCATTGAGAGGAATTTCTTGCAGGCCCTCAATGCTGACTGCTTCAATGTTAAAATAGCTGGACTGCAGAAAGAAGCTTATCCCCACTACAGAGAGTATAACAAGTATGGAAATATAGAGAAAGGATGTAGTCGATTTCCTAGGCTCCACGGTCACTCCCCCCAGCTCTCAGTATATCGAATACAATCCTCTCTGTCATGTCTTTCTTTAGGAATCCTTTAATTTCAGCACTCTAGTACTCTGTATGTTACAGATTACTAAGATTTGACCCGTTTGAGCCTGGCACCCACACTGCGGTATTTTTCCTCCAGATTATCATAGCCGCGATCGATATGTCCCACCTTTTCCAGCACAGTGGCCTCTTCGGCAGCTAAAGCCGCCAGGAAAAGTGCGGCTCCCGCCCGCAGATCCGTAGCCTCTACAAAGGCGCCCTCCAGACTTTTCACACCGCGGATAATGGCTGTCCGCCCTTCCACAGTAATTTGAGCTCCCATGCGGCGAAGTTCATCGACATGCTGAAAACGGTTTTCGAAGATGGTTTCAGTAATGATGCTGGTCCCCTCAGCCATAGACAGCAGGGCCATGAATTGAGGCTGCATATCCGTTGGAAAACCGGGATGAGGCATGGTTTTGCAATCCACCCCCTTGATCTTTTTCTTGCCCTTGACCCGAATCGTGTCATCCCCGAGGATGATCTCCGCCCCCGCTTGCAGCAGTTTGGCCGTCACCGGCTCCAAATGCTCAGGAATCACATTGCTGATTTCAATATCCCCCTGGGTCATAACAGCGGCCACCATATGGGTCCCCGCCTCGATCCGATCCGGTATCACCGTATGCTCCACAGGGTAGAGCTTGCTCACTCCTTCAATGCGCAGGACATCCATGCCGGCACCGCGGACTTTAGCCCCCATCTTGTTCAGGAAATTTTGCAGATCGATAATCTCCGGCTCCCTGGCCGCATTGTAGATAGTGGTGGTTCCTTTAGCCAGAACAGCCGCCATCATAAGGTTTTCCGTAGCCCCTACACTGGGGAGATCCAAATAAATCTTAGCCCCTTGGAGCTGATCCGCCCAAGCCTCGATATAACCATGTTTCTCTTTAACCTTGACCCCCAGCTCCTGGAGACCCTTGATATGTTGATCCATGGGCCGCGAACCAATCGCACACCCGCCCGGTTTGGAGATGCGCACCCGCCCGTTGCGAGCCAGTATGGGACCAAGGATAAGATTAGAGGCTCGCATTTGACGCATCAGTCCTTCATCCACTTCCCAGCGGGCCAGGTCTGAAGCATCCACAAGCAAGGCTTCTTTTTGATCTTCCACACGAGCACCGAGATATTCCAGCACTTCAATCATATTGCTGATATCGGCTAAATGGGGAATATCCAATAGGGTGGTTTTTCCTGAAACCAGCAAAGAAGCTGCCAATAAAGGTAGGGATGAGTTTTTGGCTCCACTATTACGCAGTCTACCTTCCAACTGTTGTTTTCCGGTAATGACATAGCGATCCATCGCCATGAAAGATTCCTCCCTCTTAGCTGGGTGGGATGTACCGCACCTCAGTCTTTAACTCAACACCGAACTGATGATGAACATCCTTTTGTATTTCCCTAATCAAGGCTAATACATCGCGGGCCGTGGCATTTCCTTGGTTTACTATAAAATTGGCATGCTTTGAGGATACTTGAGCTCCGCCTAATCTCTTTCCCTTCCAACCGGCTTCCTCGATTAAACCTCCCGCCGAACCTCCGGGAGGATTGCGGAACACACTTCCTGCATTAGGCAGCTCCAAAGGCTGGGCTGCTTTGCGCCTGGCCAGGTTCTCACTCATGGTGGCCTGGATCACATCCGGATCTCCGGGTTTCAGGTGAAAAACTCCCTCCAGGACAATGGCCTGATCCCGTAAGGAACACTCCCTATAACCAAACTGTATGTCTTCTTTAGCAAGCCGCTGCACTTCTCCCTCTGGAGCCAGGATTTTAACCTCTTCCAGAATATCCTGGATGCTCCCTCCATGGGCTCCCGCATTCATAACGATCGCTCCACCCACTGTGCCCGGAATCCCCCGGGCAAACTCCAATCCCGTCAAGCCGCGATCGGCTGCCTCTTGAGACAGCCGGGCCAAAGAATATCCCGCTCCCACAGTGACCCATTCAGAATCCCATACAGACTGAGCTAAGCCCGTGCTGATCACCGTTACCCCGGGTAATCCTTCATCCGGAAACAGCACATTGGAGCCCCGGCCAAATAAGCGAAACGGTATGCCCTGCTCCTGACACTTAAGCCAAATTTCCCGGAGCTCTTCCTCACTTTCCGGCCAACAGACAGTTTCAGCCAGCCCCCCTATACGCCAGGTATTCAATTTCTGCAGAGGGTACCGGTGCTCGATCCGTCCCCTCATCCCTTGCCATATCATTGGTATACCACCTTATGTTCATCATATCATAGGCACGCCGGATACTCCGCCAGGGAACCCCCAGCTGGAGTGCCTGCAGCACTACTGTATATACTGCATCATCCAGGGCTTTGTTTCCACAAGGGGCAACATCCCCCAGATACTCGAAGCGGTCTTTATCCCCATAGAATTCCATCTGCTCTCCCTGACAAACCCAACAGCTTTCAGTGAGAACCAGCTGGGGCCGGCGTCCAAAGCTCTCATGACCCCAACACCCTGTAAGCCAGCTTTCAGGGATGATCCAATGCAGGCCGTTATTGATGCGAACCTCCCATTGACCTTCCTCTGTCTGCCACAATAATGACGGCTCAAATCCGGCACAATCCAATATTTTCCACAAAAAAGGTTCATCATCTCCTAACCCGGAATTTACCGGGAGGATGATCTCTTCTTCCCAATACCTATGTAGGAACTCTGTCAGTTCTGTTTGCATAAGCCCTCGGGAGAGGCCCCATTGCCGGTGAGGATCCTCCTGAGGGGTTCCGGGCCAATAGAGAATTTCTGTGGGTCCTGCATCGGATGCATCATACAGCTCCTCTTCCAGACCCGGGATTGTTCCATCTGCCCAATCGACGCTAGCTTCAGAGGATGCTTCTCTGACTATAACATCTCTATGTAGGGCATTCAACAGAGAAAGAATTCCTTGCCACTCATCCCTATCTTGGGGAACGAGAAGTAATATTTTCCGCTTAGGCCACAAAGCAACCCACTCCCTTCCTTCTGACTGTCATATGTTATGCAGCGCAGTCAGAAGGTGTGAAAGGGCGGAGATTATTTCCAGGCCGTATCCAGGCAGACTTTGACGATCTTATTAAGGGCATCGGGCTGACCCAGACCCTGGGCGGCTTGAGCCATCTTGCGCAGTTTTTCAGGCTTTTCCATAAGCCCTTGCACCAAGGCCCAGAGATTTTCACCGGTTAGATCTTTATCCAGAATAACACAGGCGGCACCATCTTTCTCCAGAGCCCTGGCGTTGAATTCCTGATGGTTTTCAGCTGCCAAAGGATAAGGGATAAGAATCCCCGGTTTGCCAGCCACCATAATCTCGGCTAAGGTCGTTGCTCCGGCTCGCCCCACGAATAAATCAGCACAGGCCATAGCCTCAGGCATATCCTTGAGATATTCAAGGACCCGCCAGTTTTCCCTCTGCCACTGAATCCCCTGTGCCTTTAAACTCTCCAGAGTTTCCTGATAGGTCGCTTTACCGGTAGCCCAAATGACTTGAATATCTTTTCTGCCTGCCAGATGCTTAAGCACGGTGGGCATGGCTTGATTGATACTGCGGGCACCCCGGCTTCCCCCTGTCACAAGGAGGGTCAGACAATCAGGGCGCAGTCCTAAACACCCCGCCCCTTTCTCCCGGGATATATTCCCTATCTCAGGGCGTACAGGCAAACCTGTCAAAACCAACTTCCGCCTCACACCGAAGTGAGCAATGCTCTCCGGGAAGGTCACCATGACCTTGCGCACAAAACGGGTGAGAATCTTATTGGTAATCCCCGGCAGAGCATTTTGCTCATGGAGCAAGGTCGGAAACCCAAATAAGGCCGCAGTCAATACGACCGGCCCCGCTACATATCCTCCCGTTCCCACGACAAGATCCGGTTTAAATTTTTTGAGAATCTGTTTGGTCTCCCACAGGGCTTTAAAGCTCTTGCCCCCGACTTTGAGAGTTTCCAGGCTGAGTTTGCGGGGCAGCCCCTGCCCGGAAACTCCTGCAAATTCAATCCCGGCCTCAGGAACCAGGCGCGCTTCCATCCCTTCCCGAGTGCCTATGTAAAGAATTTCAGCATCCGGCTGGTGGACGAGAATCCCTTTGGCGATGGCCAGAGCCGGATAGATATGGCCCCCTGTTCCTCCACCTGTTACAATCACGCGCATGGAATTCTGCTCCCTTCGTGTTTGGTCTTTTGGATATTCTTTGAGGTAATCTCCAGGATTTTGCTATCCGCGGTCACTCTATAAAGCTGCGCGGACCAATCTAATCGCTCAAGCACTCCGCTCCGCCGGGACCTGCGCCGCCAAGTCATTCTCTGTGGCGTGGCGGCTTGGGCGAAAGCCTCATCCGGCTTTCGGCCCGCCCAAATCGCTCCTCGAAAGCACTGCTTTCGCACTTGTTCTCAATGGTCGGTTGGAAACGTCCTGTTTCCAACCCGACTCCGCTGCGTACTTTTCGCGAAGATTGGTTTCCGCTCGCTTTGAAGACGTTTCCCGCTGTATAGCAAAATCCTTGGGTCCCACTTATAAGTATATGTACGGGTGTGCTTCTTGAGACTCTCCAGCCGATCCCGCAAGCGAGCTTGCGATTACAGTATGCGAGGCCTTTACGGGAGCAGCTAAGCAAACTTGGGCTAAACTGCACCTCAGACTGCGGGGCGGGTCACACGGATGTGACACGCCGCCTATAGAGCAGGAGCGATTTAGGCGGGGACCCCGCCGCTTGCAAAAGGCAGTTTAGCCCTTAGTTTGCCCTGCGACCGTAATTTCCGAGCGTCTGTAATCGTAAGCTCCCTTGTACACCTTCCTGCCAAGTCCCTCTTGCACAAATTCTGCAAGCCAGCCCCAAGCGTCGCTAGCGCGACTCCCGCGAAATATTCAAAAGCACTCCTACCCCCAGCATGGTAAACACCAGGGACGTCCCGCCATAGCTTAGGAACGGCAGGGTGATTCCCGTCACGGGAAGCACTCCGCTGACCACACCCATATTGATCATCGCCTGTATGCACACCATCCCTGTCAGCCCCACAGCCAGAAAGCCGGTAAAAGCATCCGGTGCTCCCATAGCCACCCGGAACCCCCGCCAGGCAAACAGGAAGAAGAGCAGGATGACGAGGGTAGCGCCTACAAAGCCCAGTTCCTCCCCGATCATAGCGAAGATAAAATCCGTATGATTCTCCGGGAGATAAAGAAACTTCTGTTTGCTTTGCCCCAGGCCTAAGCCAAAAAGCCCGCCCGGCCCCAGAGCAAGCAACGCCTGAATCGTTTGATATCCCTTTCCTGAAGGATCCACCCAGGGATCCAGGAAGGCAAAAATCCGGTTCATGCGATAGGGTTCCGCTATAATGGCGGCCACCACCAAACCCACACCGGCGCCTCCTAAGCCGATAATATGGCTGGCTCTGGCACCTGCGGCAATCAGCATAAAGAAAGTCACTCCGGCGATGACAAGGGTTGTTCCCAAATCAGGCTGGAGCATAATCAGGCCCGCAACAAGACCCAAAAGCCCCAATACGGGAAGCAGACCATGCCGAAAGGACCTAATCTTATGAGGATCAATGGATAAGATGTTGGCCATGACCAA
The DNA here is from genome assembly GCF_900143285.1 of Desulfitobacterium chlororespirans DSM 11544. Taxonomy (NCBI): domain Bacteria; kingdom Bacillati; phylum Bacillota; class Clostridia; order Eubacteriales; family Desulfitobacteriaceae; genus Desulfitobacterium; species Desulfitobacterium chlororespirans. The sequence goes on along the minus strand of NZ_FRDN01000011.1, from coordinate 160,629 downwards.
AACCATGGCCAACTTGATCACTTCAGAAGGTTGAATGGATAAAGGACCCAGACCGATCCAGCGGTCAGCACCATTAACCCTGCGCCCGATCCCGGGAATCTTAACCATGATCAGGAGGACAATAGCGATAATAAGAGCCGGCTTTGCCCAACGGCGCATAAGGTCCAAATCCAGGGTCATGGCCACAATCATCGCCACTAAGCCAGCGACAACCCACATCACCTCCATTTTCAGAAAGTGATAGGGATCGTCATACATCACATATCCTTTCACAGCGCTGGAACTGTACACCATTACGATTCCTATCGTAAGGAGCGCCAGGATTGCTCCAAGTAAGACCAGATCAGGGCGACGACGTCTTGGCATGTTTAGTTCCCCCTTTGAAAATTTAAATGGGTTCCCTATAATGCCTACGCACTAACTCCTTAAAGAATTCCCCTCTTTCTTCATAACTCTTAAACATATCCCAACTTGTACAAGCCGGTGAGAGCAAAACCACATCCCCGGGCTCTGCTTCGGCAATGGCCAGCTCCACAGCCTCTGCAAAAGTCTCAGCCCGCAGGTAATGCCGGATTCCTGCATCTTTGGCCGCCTGCTCCATCTCAGCCGCCGCCGAGCCGACCAGGACAAGGCTTTTCACCTGTTCCTTAACCGTTTTCATGAAATCATGGAAATCCAAGCCTTTGTTTTTCCCCCCGGCAATAAGCACGATGGGCTCCTCAAAGGCATATAAGGCTTTTTCTGCCGCATCAGGATTAGTCCCTTTGGAATCGTTAATAAAAAGGATCCCCTCATAGGTCCCTACCACTTCCTGACGGTGCTCAACCCCTTTAAATTCCCGGAGGCCTTGAGCGATCTCCTCCCAGGAAAGTCCCAGCTCCCTCACCGCCGCGATGGCAGCCATCATGTTTTCCAAATTATGATTACCCCTGAGCTGAAGTTCCCTGCGCTTGATGATGGGAGTGATCTTCCCGTCCCTGGCGAGAACAATCTCATCCCCTTGCACTCCGTATCCCTCTGCCAGTAGAGAAGTAGGGCTAAAGAAGACCACCCGGGCCTTGAGATGAGGAGCCAATTCACGAACCCTGGCATCATCCCAGTTTAAAATAGCACAATCCGACGGCCTTTGCTTCTCAAAGATCCGGGCCTTGGCCGCCAGATAATTCTCCAGGGTCCCATGACGATCCAAATGGTCAGGAGTCACATTGAGGAGAATCCCCACATTCATACAGAGACTGTCCACCAATTCCAACTGAAAACTGGAAAGCTCGGCGACGATAATTCCTTCCTCATCCAGGTTCTCCACCTGATCGCTTAAGGCCACGCCGATATTGCCGGCGACCAGAGTGGATTTTCCGGTCCGCTTGGCCAGTTCCCCAATCAATGTGGTGGTAGTGGTTTTCCCATTGGTACCTGTCACACCAATCTTGAAGGCCGGATGATCTCTCAAGGCAAGCTCAACCTCACTCCAAATCAAAGCCCCCTGGGCAATTCCCTCTTGAATAAAGGGGAGTTTGGGGGACACTCCGGGAGAAAGAACAATCACTTCAGCCTCTACCTCATGCCATTGCGGGATATGGCCCAACACAAGTTGTCCATCCGGCAAGCCCAATTCTAAGATACCACTGAGTTGATCCGGCTCCTTTTGATCCGTTAAGATGACGCGGGCGCCCAGGGCTTTCAGTCTTTTAACTGCCGCCAAGCCACTTCTTCCAGCACCGACGACCAGTACCTTTTTTTTCTTTAAATTCATTCTTTCACCCTCTTGAAAAAATCAAGCTCAGAACATTCCAGCCATGTAAGCGATTACCCCAAGCACACCGCACAGAAGAGAAGCCAGCCAAAAAACCATGACGACCTTCCATTCATTCCAACCGCCCAGTTCAAAATGGTGATGCAATGGGCTCATGCGGAAGATCCGCTTACCCGTAGTCTGATAGGAAAAGACTTGTAAAATAACCGAAATTGCCTCAACCACATAGACCCCGCCAATAACCAGGAGAATGAGCTCCGTTTTAGTCAGCACAGCTAATCCGACCAACGCTCCCCCCAAGGCTAAGGAACCCGTATCCCCCATAAAGACCCGGGCCGGGTTTTTATTAAAGCGAAGAAAGCCGAAACACCCTCCGACAGCAGCGGCCGCAAAGACCGCCAGATCGGATTCATAGGCCAGGATAGCCACCCTGCCTCCTTGGGAGGCAGCCAGCCAGGCAATACCAATATAGCTCAGCATACTGAACAGAGTGGTACCTGCCGCCAAGCCGTCCAGCCCATCCGTCAGATTAACAGCATTGACAATCCCTACGATAATAAAGACAACGAAGGGATAGTAAAATAAGCCTAATTCCAAATGGATGGAAGTAAAGGGAATCACAAGATCCGTCCCCCGCCCCAGATAGCGATTAGCTGCCCAGGTCAGGAGGAATGCCAAAGCGATTTGACCAATTAATTTTTGATATGCCCTCAAACCTAAGGAGCGGTGCAGCACCACTTTGATGAAATCATCAATAAAACCAATCAGGCCATATCCCAGCATGGCACTGATCACCATGACCATTTCCAGGGACGTGGGTTTCTCCGCCATGACCAGAGCACTTACGACAATCCCCACTAAAAAGATAATGCCACCCATGGTGGGCGTTCCAGCCTTAGCTAAATGCCGCTTGGGGCCTTCCTCACGAATAGTCTGGCCAAATTTCATCACCCGTAAAACGGGAATCATCAACGGCCCAAGTATTAAAGTGATCATCAGCGCTAAAGCAGCAGCCAAAAATATGCGTTCCCACATGGATTAATTCCTTCCTTTACTCTTAGCATAGCGACACACTAATCTTTGCGAAGTGCCCTTGTGACTTCTTCCATTTTCATACCGCGAGAAGCTTTGATTAAGACCCAAGTGCCTTGATTTAAATCTGCCAGCAACTCCTGGGCTTTCTTGATCGCCCCCTCGCGCTCAGGAAAAGAATGAATCCTTTGGGGTGATAACCCCTTTTCCAAAGCTCCGCGGGCAATTTCCTCTGCCAGCGGACCAACGGTGATTAGTTCAGAGATTCCCAGGTCGGCTACCGTCTGCCCCACTTCATAATGCCCCGCCCGGCTGGCTTCCCCCAGTTCATACATCTCTCCCAGTATGGCCAGAGTGGACTCCCCCCCTCTTTCCTTTAAGACCTGCAGGGAGGCCTTCATCGAAGTCGGGTTGGCATTATAGACATCACTGATTAAGGTGCTGCCCCCCGGTCCCGGTTGAAGCTCCAGGCGCATCCTGGATAGTTCCATAGCAGCCAGACCCTGGCACCCCTCTTCCAGGGATACATTCAAAAGAACCCCGACACTGAGGGCAGCCAGAGCATCCAGCACATTATGCTCTCCCGGCAGAGGCAGGTGAACCGGGACATGGGGACAGGTCTTCTGTCCCACTTCGGCTACCACCACTTCGGCAAACGGGACAGCGGACCTGTCCCCGTGTCCCACTTGAAAACTGGTTCCCAGAGTACCGAAGGGTGTCAGATTCATTCCCCGCAGATCGGGTTCGTGGAATCTCCCTTCCAGGCCGTAGAAAAAGGTCTGATGCGGGTCTTGTCCGGCCAGCTTCACACTCCACTCATCCTCCCCATTGAGGACCGCTACCCCTGTCTCGGGAAGGGCCTCGATCAGCTCCCACTTAGCCCGGGCAATAGCTTGCTGTGAGCCTAAGAGCTCCATATGGGTCGTGCCAATATTGGTTATAACACCGATATCCGGGCGGGCTATAGCACATAAAAAAGCGATTTGCCCCAATCCGCGCATGCCCATCTCTAAAATAAGCACTTCCGTATTTTCTGGAGCATTCAAAATAGTTATAGGAAGGCCCAATTCATTGTTTTGGTTCTCCAAATTCTTATGCACACGGTATTTTTCACTTAAGACCGCCGCCACCATATCTTTGGTGGTGGTTTTTCCATTGCTGCCTGTGATGGCCACCACTTTGGCCCCCAGCTCCTTGTGCCAGGCTTGAGCCAAAGCCTGCATAGCGGCAAGGCCGGACTCCACCCGGATCAGAGCTTTGCCCTCGGGGACCCGGACTTCCCGGCGAAGTTCCAGACGTTCCTTCTCGCCGATCACCACCGAAGCGCCTTTCTGCCAGGCTCCTTCCATATAATCGTGTCCGTCTGCCTTTTCACCCACTAAGGCAAAAAAGATCTCCCCTTCTTTGACCCCCCGGCTGTCGATACAACAGCCGGAAGCCCTGACATGGGAATCACCTGTCAATTCCCCCCGGACCAAATCAGCAATCCTTTGGCTATCCCACATAACCGAGCCTCCTTAAGGCTTCCCGGGCTACTTCCCGATCATCAAAGGGGAACACATCCTTGCCGATGATCTGATAATCCTCATGACCTTTTCCGGCAATCAGCACCGTATCCCCTTCCTTGGCCAGCAGGCAGGCGCATTCAATGGCCTCCCGGCGGTTCACATTAGCGGTATAATCGATTCCCTCGATCCCCTCCAGAATATCCCGGATAATCTGCCGGGGATCCTCGGTACGGGGATTATCTGAAGTGACAATCACATGATCGCTGAGTTCCTCGGCGATGGCTCCCATCTGGGGCCTTTTTCCTTTATCCCGATCCCCGCCGCAGCCAAATACCGTAATCAGGCGGCCTTGGGTAAACTCCTGAGCCGTTTTGCAGACATTCTCCAAACCATCTGGAGTATGGGCATAGTCGACGATGACCTGGAAGGGCTGCCCCATCCGCACACTTTCAAAGCGTCCCGGAACCCCTTGGACCGCTGCCAGGGCTTCGCAAACCTGCCGGGGGCTTCTTCCGCTCTCCACCCCCCAGGCAAAAGCAGCCAGAGCGTTGTACACGCTGAACATGCCCGGGGTTGAGTATTCCACCTGCGACCCTCCGTCCTTAAAACGAACCGTGAATTTAACTCCCTCGGCAGTCAGCAGGATATCCTCCGCCCGATAATCCAGAAGATCGGCGTTAACTCCATAGGTCACCACAGGAGCGGCGGAAAGCCGGATTAAGGTCTCAGCAGCCGGATCATCCCCGTTGACAACCCCCACCTTAGGTTCTTTAACCCCGGTAAGGCCGCTGAAAAGTTGGGCTTTCGCCTGGAGATACTCCTCCATTGTTTTATGATAATCCAAATGATCTTGTGTCAAATTGCTGAAAATACCTGCGTCAAATTCGCACCCTGTCACCCGCCCGAAAACCAAGGCATGGGAAGAGACTTCCATGACAGCCAATTGCACCCCTTCATCCACCATTTCCTTGAGCAGCTTCTGGAGATCAATCGCCTCCGGGGTGGTCCGGTTTCCCGGCAGTTCCCTGCCCGCGATGCGGGCTCCTAAAGTGCCGATTAAGCCCACCTTCTTACCTTCCCCTGCGGCAATACTCTCCACAAGGTAGGTAATGGTGGTTTTCCCATTGGTTCCTGTTACCCCCACCACTTCCAATTGAGCGGCAGGATGATCATAGAGGTTGGCTGCGAGATTTCCCATAACCTCCCGCACCTTTTTCACTTGGAGTTGAGGAATATCAAGAGGGAGAATCCGTTCCACCAGTAAGGCCGCTGCTCCTTGGGCAATGGCTTGGGCTGCAAAGTCATGGCCGTCCACATTCATTCCGGGCACACAGGCATAAAGGTCTCCGGGCTGAACCTGGCGGGAATCCATAACCATCCCCTGGATCAGAGTATCTTGATCTCCAACATGATTCACAATTTCAATTCCGGATGCAATCTCTGAGAGTTTTTTGCGAACAGACTTCACCCTCATCACTACCTTTCAATTCTATTATAGACAGTAAAAATCTATTGCAATCATTGGCCTAAGGGCTGCCGCCAGGGCATTTGCAGCATGGTTTCTATGTCGATATCCACTTCCTCTTCCACGGCCCACCAGTTTCCTGAAGTGGGAGCTCCCGCCTCAGAACCAAGATAGAGCAGTACCGAGGATCCCTCTTCCACTTTAGAATCCCCATGAGGAATTTGGTCCTGAACAACTGTCCCACTGCCTTCCGTCAGAACGGTAAAGCCGGCTTGCTTCAGAGACTTCTCAGCCTCAGCCAGAGTCAGCCCGAGAACAGAGGGGACCGTTGCCGCTTTTTTCACTGGAGGTATCTGCATATCCAAGCGGGGTTTGCCCAGCGTCAGAGGGGCTTTCAGATCCATTTCCACACCTAAGTATTTCAAAGAATCCTGCAGAACTCCTCTCACCGGCGGAGCCGCCACAGATCCCCCGTAAAAGGGCACACCATCGATCACACAAAGGATGGCCAGCTGGGGATTATCGGCCGGAGCAAAGGCAATAAAGGAAGCAATGTATTCCCCTTGTATGTACGCCCCATTGGCAACTTTTTGGGCGGTCCCGGTCTTGCCCGCCACCCGGTATCCGGGCAGAAAGGCTCGGTACCCCGTGCCGTTGGTGACCACAGACTCCAGCATCTGCCGGGCAGTTTTCGAAGTACCCTCGCTGATCACACGCCGCACGTCCTGAGGTTCAAAGGATTCCACCACGTTCCCCGAAGGTCCCACGATCTCTTTAACCAATTGGGGCTTCATCAGGTTCCCGCCGTTAGCTACTGCGGAAACTGCCGTAAGCAGCTGAATGGCCGTCACATTATTGGTTTGCCCGATCGACATGGTGGCAAGATCCAAGGCCGTAGCTCTCTTTTTCCCGGCTAAAATTCCTACAGCTTCACCGGACATTTCGATTCCCGTTTTCTGACCAAAACCGAAGTCATGGAGGTATTTATAGAATTTATCCATACCCAGGCGCTGGCCCATGGCGACAAACCCTGGGTTGCAGGAGTTTTCAACGACCTGAGTGAAGGTCTGGCTGCCATGGCCTCCACGCTTCCAGCAATGAACGGTTTTACCCAGGATGGTCACTCCTCCCGGATCAAAAAAACCTTCCTGAGGACTGATCTTCTTTTCCTCAAGGGCAGCCGCCAACGTGATAATCTTAAAAGTGGAACCTGGTTCATAGCCGTTTTGAATCGCTATATTGCGCCGGGTACTCTGATCATAGTTGTTGTAATAATTAGGATCATAGGTAGGCGCCGAAGCAAGAGCCAAGACCTGCCCGGTATTGGGATCCATAACCAGGATGGTGCCGCTCTTGGGGACCTGCCCATTCATATTATCCCCTTGGCCGGACATCAGCTTCTGCAGTTCCCGCTCCGCAAAAGCCTGAATATTTTTATCGATAGTCAGACGCACCGTATTGCCATTCTTAGGGGAAACATACATTTGATTGGCAAAGGGCAAAGGAATACCATTAGCAGCAAACTCTGTCAATACAGCACCCGGGACTCCGTTCAACTCAGAATCCCTAGTCAACTCTATTCCTTCCAACCCCTGGTTGTCAATCCCCGCAAAGCCAATAATATGTGCGGCTAAGGTGCTGTTGGGGTAATAACGCACACTATCCTCAGTAATCCCAATCCCAGGCAGCTCTAAGGCCCGGACTTGAGCCGCCACCTCCGCCGTAACCCTTTTCTTGACATATTCCAAAGCCGATCGCTTGGTTATTCTTTCCATAACCTGCTCAGGTCCCATCTCCAGGAGGCCGGACAAAGCATGGGCGATCTCCTCCGCTCTGCCGGAGGAGCGAACTTGGGCAGGCACCGCATAGACAGTCTCGGTACTGACACTCATGGCCAGCACCTCCCCGTTGCGATCCTCAATGTTTCCCCTTTTGGCTGCCACAGGAACCCCCCGATAATGGCTTTCATCAGCCTTATCGCTTAAAATCGCCCCCTGAGCCAATTGCACAAAGGCCAGACGGACAATCAGCACCACCAAAAAAGCACTGACACAGAAAAAAAGAAAGGCGATACGTTTGCGCATGACGACATAAGGACTCATCGTCCCACCCCCTATTCTAGGGCGTCACAGCAAACTCTACCGCCTTTGATCGTTTATCGTTGTGTGGAAGCAAAAAAGCTTGTAAATTTCTGCGAAATCTGTTCCAAAGCGGAAGGCTCCTTAACGACCTCTTCCGCTTTGGCCGGTGTTGACTGGACGCCCATTTCAGTCTTGGCGACAGGCAAGGTTCCAGCCACATAGACCGTTCCCGCAGGTTTTTCCATGCCCATGGCAAGTGCAGCACTTTCAATCCGGCTTACCGATCGCAGTTTATCCACTTGGGCCTGCAGAAGATCATTATTGGCCTTCAAGTCGGCAATCTCCTTCTGGGTCGCCCGGATTTGTGCTCCCTTAACCACCGTCAGATTAATAGTTTCCGCGGCAAAAACTGTCGCTACGGCCACCACTAAACTCAAGATAAGTACACTTTTCCAGTGAGAACGGGGCTTCTCCCTATGGACAGGTTTTTTTGCTTTGCGGGGTTGCTTCTCTATGGGCTGTTCCCATTCAATTTTTTCCTGCGCTAATACCAAAGGTATTCCTCCTCCGTTCTCTTTAGAATTCAAAATTCAAATCAAAGCTTTTCAGCAATTCTTAGCTTAGCACTGCGGGCCCGGGGATTGGCTTCAATCTCCTGGAGACTGGGCAGAATCGGTTTGCGATGAACTAAACGGGCTACTGCCTTGGCGCCGCATTGACAAACCGGAAAAACCGGCGGACAAGTGCAGCGGCCTAACCAGGAGTTGAAGGTTTCTTTCACGATCCGATCTTCCAGAGAGTGAAAGGTGATGACTCCTACCCTTCCTCCCGGAGCCAGACAGCGTATCACTTGGTCCAGAGCTCTCTCCAAGACCCCCAGTTCATCGTTGACGGCTATGCGCAGGGCCTGAAATGTCCTCTTCGCAGGATGAGGCCCTTCCCGGCGAGCCCCTGCCGGAATCGCTCTTTTGATAATATCCACTAATTCACCCGTAGTTGTGATGGATTTCTGTTTACGGGCTTCCACAATAAACTCCACAATGCGTTTGGACCATTTTTCCTCTCCATACTTCCAGAGGATCTCAGCCAGTTCTTCAGCTTTCCCTTCATTGACCAAAGTCTTCGCAGACAGTGGATTCTGCGGATTCATCCGCATGTCCAATTCCGCATCCTGCATATAGCTGAACCCTCGTTCAGCCTCATCCAGTTGGGGGGAAGATACCCCCAGGTCAAAAAGGACACCTTGAACGGGAAGAAGTTCCAGAGATTGAAGAGACTCCTCCAACCCTTCGAAATTGCGGTTGACCAGAAAAACCCGGGGGTCCCCTGCAAATTTCTCCTGAGCGTTATTGATGGCTAAGGGATCCTGATCGAAGCCCACCAGCTTTCCTGTTTCACTCAGCTTCGATAATAAATAACCACTATGCCCCGCTCCCCCCAAGGTGCAGTCCACATAGGTGCCCGAAGGATCCCTGACAACCCCGTCCACCGTTTCTTTGAGCAAAACTGTGACATGATGAAATTCCAAACCATTCGACCTCTTCTCTATATTCCCAGGTTCACCAAAGATTCTGCAGCACTGGCATAAGCATCTTCAGCCTGACGGGAATAGTCTGCCCAAAGGGCCTGACTCCAAATCTCCACACGGGAGGAGACGCCCACCAAGACCGTATCCTTATCAAGCTGAGCATATTCCCGCAGGTTAGCCGGCAAAAGAATTCTCCCTTGCTTATCCAACTCGCATTCAGTAGCCCCGGAAAAAAAGAAACGGACAAAAGCTCGTGCTTCAGGTTGAGTAAAAGGTAAGGCCCGCAATTTCTCTTCGAGCACTTTCCATTCGTCCAATGGGTAGACAAAGAGACAGTGATCTAAGCCTTTGGTGGCGATGAACCGCTCCCCTAAGGCTTCTCGGAATCTTGCCGGTACAATCAGCCGGCCTTTTCCATCGATCGTATGGAGGTATTCCCCCATGAACATACTTCGTCACCCCACAGCGGCGTCACTTTGCCCCACTTCAACCCACTTTACCCCACTTATTCTCCATTAATGAAGATTTTCCTTCTTGCCGTAAGAGCTTTTTTTGCGAAAACCGAAAAATGGGAAGAAAGTCCTATTGAAATAAAGAAAGCTCTCAGTCAAATTACCAACCGGTTGGTAATTTGACTGAGAGCATGAATCAAGGGGACAGATCCCGTTATTCAGCCTGAATCCCCCAGTAATTTTCCCTTACCCTATGCAAAAATGCAAAAAACCAGGGCATGAGTTTCCGGCCTCAAGCCCTGATGTCTCCACTTTTGAGAAAATTCCCGGTCAAATTCCCAAGCGCTTGGGAACTTGACCGAAAAAAACAGCAAAAGACAGGTCCCCTTCTTCACAGCTTAGGAGGAATACTCCGGGCGAGTGAATAACAGGACCTGTCCCCTTGATTCAAATTAGATTCTGGCTAAAAGAATAAAGTTAAGAACAAAGAGCAGAGTGGCGATCCACAATACCGGGCTGATTTCTTTGGTCTCACCCTTGAAGACCTTGACGATGCAAAAGAAAATAAAGCCGGCGGCGATACCGTAAGAGATGCTGTAGCAAAAAGCCATGAAGATACCGGCAAAGAAAACAGGGATGGCTTCGCTTAAATCTCCCCACTTAATCTCCTTGAAGGAAGAAAGCATCATGATACCGACGATGATTAAAGCAGGAGCAGTAGCTACACCGGGAACCGCACTGACCACCGGGGCTAAGAAAGCACTGGCCGCGAAAAGAACAGCGACCACAATGCTGGTTAATCCAGTCCGTCCACCAGCTCCGATACCGGCTGCGCTTTCCACATAAGTGGTTGTGTTGGATGTTCCGAAGATGGAACCTACCGAGGTAGCGATAGCATCGGCAAAGAGGGCCTTGTCCATTTTGGAACTGAAGCCTTTGCTGGTTTCCATGGCTTTCAGATCGGCTTCGGAGAAAATTCCTGAACTGCGGCCGGTACCGATAAAGGTACCAATAGTGTCAAAAACATCGGATAAACTGAAAGCAAAAATAGTGACCAGAACGAGAGGAATCTTAGCCGGATCACTGAAGAGGGAAACGAGTCCGGGATTTCCGAAGGCTGCCATAAACGTTTGCGGCAGTTCAGCAAGAGCATCGCTAAAGCTGATGGAGGAACCCATATGAGTAAGGCCTAAAGGAATACCGACCAGAGTTGTCACAATAATACCAATCAAAATAGCGCCTTTAACATTGCGGATAAGCAAAATAACGGTAAGAACGAGGCCTAAAATAGCCAGAAGTACGGAAGGAGAATTTAAAGTAACAAGGGCCGGAACGGCACTGGAGCTTGCGATAACCGTTCCGCCGTCACCCAGTTGAACATAGGTTCCGGGGTCGGAGGTAAAGGAAAGCAAGCCGGCATTCTTAATACCGATATAAGCAATAAAAATACCAATACCGCCGCCAATAGCGTTTTGCAGGCTTACAGGAATGGATGTAATAATTTTTTTCCGAATGCTTGTCACTGTGATTAAAATATTAATAAGACCACATAAGAAAACCATGGCTAATGCTTCTTGCCAGGTAAAACCAAGACCAAAAACAACTGTAAAAACAAAAAAGGCATTAAGTCCCATACCTGGTGCTTGGGCATAAGGTACATTAGCGACTAGACCCATGACTAATGTTCCAATAACCGCTGCGATAATCGTAGCCAGGAATACTGCACCCCAAGGCATACCCGCTTGAGAAAGCATAGCCGGATTGACCATGATGATGTAGGCCATTGCGAAAAATGTAGTGAGTCCGGCAACGAGCTCAGTGCGGACATTGGAGCCGTTTTCCTTAAGTTTGAAGAAATTTTCCACTCTGATTCCTCCTGTTTTATTGTTATCTTTGCCATTATTCGTCATAAACAGACTTGCAATGGCATTTAATGAATGTATTATACTTTACTTCCGAACATTAGTCTACAGTTTTTTTCTTTCGTTCGGATATTTTCTTATGACGACTTAACCTACCTGAAGATTAAATTGCCTAAAATAAAAAATTAAAAGGAGCATAGTTATGTGCGGGGCAAAATCCCACACCCTATGCTCCTCGCTCGCTACTACCCTAGGCCAGATGCAGAGGCTTTGCCAAGATCCCATGAGCAGCCTCCATAATGGCCTCCGGCAAAGTAGGATGAGCGTGAATGATCTTAGCCAGCTCCTCAGCCTTTATCTTTTTCTCCACGGCCAGCACACATTCCTGAATCAGGCTGCTGGCCTGAGGTCCCATGATACTGGCGCCTATTACAACTCCCTCTTCATCAGCCAACAGCTTCACTAATCCCATGATTTCCCCTAAGGCTAAGGCTTTGCCATTGGCGCTGAAAGGGAACTTACTGACCTTATAGTTTTTACCTGAGGCCTTTAAAGCCTGCTCAGTCTCACCGACAGCGGCAATCTCCGGGTAGGTAAAGATGGCACTGGGTATCGCCCTTCCCTCCATACTAACCTGCTGCCCCGCCATATGCTCAGCCGCCACCATCCCCTGCATGGAGGCCACATGGGCAAGCATCGCCCCACCCACTACATCCCCAAGCGCATACACCTTAGGGACTGAGGTTTGCATCTGGGAGTTGACTTTGATAGCTCCCCGGTCCAGCTCAAGTCCTAAAACATCCCCATGGATGCCACTGAGACTCGGTCTTCTGCCCGTAGCCAAAAGCACCTGTTGGGCCGGTAACTCCTTTAATCCCTTCCCATCCTCAACGATAACCACCAAACCCTCTTCCTTAGGCTTGATTTCTCTTACCGAAGCCTTCGTCAGAATCTCCAGCCCGCTTCTTTTCAGTAAAGGAGCTAAGCGTTTGGGTATCTCTTCATCGATATTGGGAAGAAGAGACGGAAGCATTTCCACCACGCTGACCTTGACGCCAAATTCGTGGTAAATGGACGCAAACTCCAAACCGATCACGCCACCGCCGATGACCACCAGGCTATCGGGAAGGGTTTCCTGTTCGAGAAGCTCTTCGCTGGTCACCACTCCCGGGAGGTCCACACCGGGTACGGGAATCTTGGTCGGGACCGATCCCGTGGCCAAAACCAAATTCTCTACATGAAGCTCAACCTTGCCCGTTTCGGTCGTGACTTCAATGCGATTGGCCTCTTTTACCTCTCCCCACCCTTTCAGCACAGTAATCTTTTTCGCCTTCATAAGCTGCTCAATGCCGCTCACTAAGGTATTGACCACTTCCTTCTTCCTTGCCGCAATTTGAGGGTAATGGAGCAACGCGCCCCCAAGCTGAATGCCGAATTCTTCGGCATGCTTTATTTCCCGCCATAACTCCGCACTTTTGACCAAGGTCTTGGTGGGGATGCATCCTTTGTTCAGACAGGTCCCCCCCAAACGCTCTTTCTCAACCAAAACGACGGATAAGCCAAGCTGGGCAGCGCGTAAGGCGCAGATATAGCCCCCGGGACCTCCGCCTAAGATGCCAACCTGATACTGTTCCATTAGTTCTTCCTCCCTATACCTTAAAACCCGCGACCTGCTCTCTAAGTTCGATAGCCATACTTACCAAACTTTGCGCAGCCCCGGCAATATTCTGCATACTTGCCGCAACCTCAGCCGAAGCCTGCTCGATCTCCCTTGTGGACACTTCGGCTTCCGCTGCGATATATTCTACTTGCCGGGATTGATTGGTGACCCCTTCCATATGAGTTAAGATTTGCTCGCCGGAAGCGGCAATTTCCGAAATATCACTGGACACTTGTTTGGTGGACTTCACAATAATCTCCAAAGCCTGCCGGGCCGCCAAAGTCTGTTGTAAAGAATTCTCCACTTTCGAATCGGCCACTTTCATGGCGTCCACCGTGGCTGTGATGGTTTCCTGAATACCATTGGTGATCTCGGCCACCTCATCGGTAGAGATCGATACCCCTTCCGCTAACTTGCGAATCTCATCAGCTACTACCGCAAAACCCCGGCCATGCTCGCCGGCCCTGGCTGCTTCGATGGCAGCGTTAAGAGCCAAAAGATTGGTCTGACGCGCAATGGAAGCTATGGTCGCCGTAATCGAAACAATTTGCTGAGATTGCTCATCTAAATTCTTGATACGCTCGGAGGCCTCATCCACCGTGGTATTGGTATCCTGCATAGCCTGGACAATTCCCGACAGACCATCCAATCCCTTTTCGGCATTTCCTTGAGAAATGCCTGCTTCCTGGGCCACCGAATGGGCTCGCTCCGCAATAATCTGAATAGTATCCTGCAGAGCCCTGAAGGAATCCATGGCCCGGGAGATAACCGTCGTTTGCTGGGCCATCCCATTGGACATTCCCGCTATATGTTGGCTGACTTCTTCATTCTTAGCCGCTATCTCCTCCGAGTTTGCAGAAAGCTCATCAATGGACTCAACCCATTCATTGGCCATGATTCTGATCTTATGAATAATCTCCCGAAAACTTTTCGTCATCGCATTAAAGGCCTGGGTCACTGCTGCCATTTCCGCACTGGTAACCTGAATTTGCGTATTCAGCTCACCCTTCGCCACCTGCAATATCCCAATTTCCATCTGCTGAATAGGCTTTAAAAAACGATTATAATTCCGAAAAGAGGCCGCTACAGCAATCCCCAAACCCGCTATCAGATACCCCCCGCAAACCACCAACATTTCAAACTGAGGTAATTTCAGAATAAATTGAATCACCGCCGCTATCACGACAACCGCAGGAATGACCACCTTCAGGGTCTGCCCGATATACTTGAAAAGGCTAACCTGTTTTAAATCCTCGGAGCCATTCATCACAAGGCTCATTTGAGATACCCCCTCATAATCTGGTGATTTTATCCCAGACTTTACTCATTCTTTTGTCTAAATGATTCTCGTTGAATTTGCTTATTCCTCTAAATTAACTAAAACTTCCGAATAATCTCAAAGCCCTCCCTCCAGCATATCTACCTTCTTCCCTACAAAAAGAACCTATTCTGCACAACACAAAATAGGTTCTCCTTTTCCACCTACACATATCTATTTAATTCGCTGCAATCACCTTGTTCAGCTTCTCTACCAACTCATCCGGTTTCTTGCCATGGGTAAGTGCTGCTCCTTCAATGCTTTCCATCGTGGATGAAGGGCATCCTAAACAATGCATGCCTAATTCCAGAAAAGTCTGCACCGTCTGAGGATAGCTGCGTAAAACCTGACCTACTGTCATGTCCTTAGTGATCAAAGCCAAAACCTCCTAACTCCCTCTTACAATTCTCACTAAAATGGTCGGATTTATTATAACTTATTTTGCTTACTTGTTCAACTTTTTGGTGTCTTAGTGCCTTTATTCGTGTCTTCATTCGTGCTGCGAGGCGTCAACGGAGGAAAAAGCGTTTGCTCGGGTTGCGTAGCTTTGCGCACAACGGTCACTCCATAGCTCCGGAGCTGGTCAACTCGCTTTCTTAACAGCTGCGCCAAACCCCGCTGCTTTCTGCATGCGAACCGGTGGCTCCGCTAAGTTAAGAAAGCCTCATTGACCCGACCGCTGTAAATCAAAATCCTGGAGACTCAGCTTTCAGCTCGTTTCAGCCATCAAACAGGATCAGCCTCAGCCAATTGGACTGCTGAACCATATGGACGGCATAAAAGATGTCTTCCCATCGGAAAGCAGCCACCACCGCCCCTATCAGGAGAATGATACCCGGCACCCACAGAAAAGCGGCATAACCACCGCCAATACGATGGACATCCCGAACCTTGAGAGGGAGGAAAAGAAAGTTAAAGCCCATATAGACCAAGAAAGGTACTGAGCGGGGTATCCCCCAGGCTTGCAGGGCCCATAACACACCGACCGTCCAATTCCAGAAGTACCTTCTTTCCAGCCAAGCCGCCAGACCTATGGTATCAGGAGCCCCAGGCAGGTGCGGTGCCACCACGCCCACTTGCAGCAAACGCAATAAAGAAAACAAACTGCCCAAAATCACCCATATCAACCAGGGGGATTGCATCCTTATTCCTTCCCATAACGGCCATTGATTGGGAACCCACTGCGCCCAGGGAACCTCGGTGTTAAAAAGAAGGGCCGTCAGTATACCGGCCAGGGTCATTTGCCGGGTAATCATAGCCAAGCCCTGCCAGAACCACGCCATGCGCAAGGCACGTTTAGGCTTCTTATTCTGGAGCTCTTTGTAGCGCCAGTTCACTGCCGCCAGGTTTGACCAGGCTACGATGACCAAGAGAACCGCCCAGATCACACTGACCCACTTTTCTGCAGGCCATAATCCCCCTCGGCTTCCCTGAGTCTCTTGAGGTTGCTGAATTTCTCCCCAAGATCCGACCCTTGATTCTTCATCGGTCAGATTTAAGTTGAAAGTGGGGATTGGCGCCGTTACAGAGCTGACTTCCTGCTCATAGGCTTTTACCAGGGGCTGGGAGTTGTACTCCAAACCGATTCCGGAAGTATAAGCCCATACCGAGGGGTGAAGACTGGCTGTTTTCGCCCATTCCCCCCACGCCCTGGGCTCGGGAAGACGTTGCGCCGGAACCATGGCACTGCCTGGCAGCTCTATCCACAGCCCTATCCCCGCTCGATCTGCTTCCAGCAGCCAATACTCATCCGGCTGCTGGCCGAGAAAGTAGATAAGATTATAACCTTGCTCCTTGCACTCCTTAAGCCAAGCTTCAATATCGCCTTGATTTCTCAGTTCAGCCTCTTTTTCCGGTGACAGGGCCAGCCCTTTAATGGGCAATTCCTTCCCATTCAAAAGAAACAGCCCATCCTGATATGCCAAAGATGTAAGCCCCAGCGCAAAGGCAATATCGTCACGATCACCCCGCGAGTTGCTTACAGTCAAATACACTTGATAGAGATAAGGATCTTCCGGACTCCAAAGATGTCCATCAGGAATCTGAAAAGCCAAGCTC
The DNA here is from genome assembly GCF_900143285.1 of Desulfitobacterium chlororespirans DSM 11544. Lineage (NCBI taxonomy): Bacteria > Bacillati > Bacillota > Clostridia > Eubacteriales > Desulfitobacteriaceae > Desulfitobacterium > Desulfitobacterium chlororespirans. The sequence continues at coordinate 143,912 of NZ_FRDN01000011.1, read as the reverse complement.
ACATTCTGCACAGGGCTTTCATCGGAATGAACTTGAGTTACAGCTTGAGCAATCTCTGCCGAGCCATCAGAAATTATCCCCTGAACAGTCCATGGTCCATATTCGGAAAACCCATGATGACTCAGCTGAAAATCAACTTGAACCCGGGCCATAGCATCTTCCCATGTCACCTGAGTGCGCGGGTTTTCAAGACTGGTCTCCATAACTGCTTGTAAAGCTATGCGCCCGGTAATCCTGCCTTTATCCGGATAGCCCGAGCCTAGAAAGGTGGCTTTCTGAGCAGACGGTGCGGAAAGCTCCAGCAGCAGCAAATTATCCTGACCATGGTTTAAGGCTGTGACAGGAATCTGGATACGCTCGCTCCCCCCCTCGCCGACTATACTGCCAATGCGATGGGCACTTTCCATCCCGTTAAGATAAAGATCACAATGGCCATAAACTCCATTGATCTGGAGCATAATGCTGCGGGCATTCCATTCAGCCGGAATTTTAAAGGTTTTCAGCGCCACTTGAAATTCCTTGCTTGAAGGAAGATAGCCATACTCCCCGCCTGTGATCGGCGAGTCAATCCCTTTTCCTTCCTGTTCCGTTTCCGTAATCCAGGCTTGACGCAAAGAAGGGTAAATTTTCCACTGCCCTCCCAGGTCCATTTCCCAGCGGTCAACACTGGCTAAAAAAGAGGAGGTTTTCAGGAACACTCCGGGTGTAGAATTCCAATTCCAAATCAACAGTCCCAGAGCTATAGCAAAAGTCAAAACCAATAAGTAAAGACGTTTATTAAACATAATCGGTGTGAACCTTTCTTTTTGTTCGTTCTTAATTTCTAGACGATCCGTTAAATTCCTTCAAGGAATCCTTCGATGAGAATAATCCACACAATAAAAAAAGCCCGATCCATGACCAGACTTTAATCAATCGACTATCGTTTAATTCATCTTTTTTATATCCCGTGCTGCACATTGGGGACAGACCCCATAGAACTCAAGACGATGTCCATGGACTTGGAAGCCTGTATGGGAACCCACTTCTCTCTCCAATTCCAGCAGAGGACGATGGAAGTCGACGATTTTCCCACATTCAGTGCATGCCACATGGTAGTGATTGCTAGGATTCCCATCAAAACGGCTTGACATATCTCCATAGGAAAGCTCCAAGATATGTCCATGTTCTTTCAACATGTTTAAGGTATTGTATATCGTTCCCAAGCTCACACCGGGAAACTTCGCCTTGACATGATGATAGATTTCCTCAGCTGTCGGATGAGTATCCGTACCTAAAAGAAACTCTAAAATAGCCTGACGCTGGGGAGTAAATCGTACCCCTTTGTCCTTAAGCTGCTTAAGAATTTCGATGGCAGTCATGAACTCATCTCCTTGCATTTTAAAATAATTATTATTTTTAGTTTAATGAAAAATATATAAATTGTCAAGATAAAAAAACAATATTTCTTTAAAATTAGGACTTTAGTCCTAGTGAACCACTTTTTATCATCAGCTCGGCTGAATAAATTAAAAAGGGAGTCAAAAGACTCCCTTTTTAAGAACATGAATTAAGCTGGATTTGGAGCGCCAGTCGGGCAAACTCCAGCACAAGAACCACAATCAGTGCAAGTGTCGGCATCAATGACGTAAAGATCATCTCCGGCGCTGATCGCACCTACTGGACATTCTGCTTCACAAGCTCCGCAGCTGATGCACTCAGAATTAATTACATATGCCATTGTATACAACCCCTTTCTCCCCATTCTCAATTGTCACTATAACATAAAGAAAGAAAGTTAGGCAATATGTAATCCAATATTTTGTCCAGCACTAATAGAACTTATTCTTTTCTTAATTTCCCAAACAATCAGAACCTTAAAGATCCCGATCCGGCCGGTAAGGAACCTGATACAGTCTCCTCATGCACTGGGCGCAATAGGGCAGCATCCGATTGCTGACATGATTTCTCCGAAAAAGCACTCTGTCCAAATCTTCATGTTCAAATCCGCAGGAACGACATTTTTCTAACACCCTGACTAACCTCCTAGTTTGTGAGCTTATGAACGATGTGTTTACACCTATAGTATGCCTCACAAATCCAGGGTTTAAACAAACCCGGTTGATTTCTTCAGGATATCCTGCAAATGCCCTAAGGTGTTGCATTCAAACATTTGGCAATAAGGTTGAAAAAGCTCGATGGCTCTGACATCTTTCCAGCGTTTCTCAGGTAAGGTGTTCAACCAGATGATCTCCCTGACTTTGCCGCGGGTCTTCTTTAAATAGACGGCGGCCTTTTCCCCTTCAAGAGTTTGCGCATCACTGAGGATGAAGAGCACCGTCCGGCGGCTGAGGGAACTACCATAATGCTCATGGAGTTCCTCCAGAGACACGGCAAGATTGGTACCCCCGCCAAATTCCCCCACTAAATCCGTCATCGAAGTGTTGAGCATCCCCTGAAAAGTTTGAGCGCCTCTCAGCTTAGAGGTAATATTAACCAAATGGCTGGCAAAGACATAGGTCTCGATTCCGGAAACCAAGCTGGTTAAACCATAGATAAATTGCAGGATAAACTCCGTATATTTCAACATGGAGCCCGACATATCGCAGACAAGCACAAATTTGGGCTTACCCTTGCGCCGTTTACGATAGGTTTGCTTTAATAAGACTCCTCCATAACGCAGATTTTCCCGGACGGTGCGCCGCATATCCAGGCTTCCCCGTTTTCCCTGACCCAGTCTGCGGGAGACCTGAGAAGCAAGCCTGCGGGATAAGCGGCGGATTAATTTACTGACCTCAGGCCATTCCTCCGGGGGTATATCTTTCAAATCCTTGGTCAGATAATGCATTTCCTTTTGGCGCATAGCCCGCTGGGCTTCGTTCAATAACCCTTCCTGCCCCGGAGGTGTAATTGGAAAATCTTCTCCCAGCTTGCGCTTCCAGTATTCCAGGGAGCCATGAAGCATTTTTTCCACCATGGGTTGGAAAGAGTGATCCAGCTGCATCCCATTTCTCGTCCCCTCTTCTGACCGTTCAAGAAACTGCTTCAACCGCTCTTTTTCCGCTTCCGGAAGGTTCATGTACGTTGCCAGCTGTTCATCGGAGAACTTCAGCTCTTCGCCCTGAAAACGCAATTCCTCCCGGCTCTGGGCCACTCCTTTTTTCCAGCTCTCCGCTTTCTCCTGAGCTTCCTTTTGCCAGGCGGACTTAGCTTCAGGCGGGGCAAAGAACACACGAAAGACCTCTTGGAACCAGGGAAGCTGATTCACGGATTTTACCAAAGTACTCTGCAAAATCCCTTCCACCCGGGACTTATCTTCCATGCCGATGAGGGTTAACCCCTGCAGCGCATCCTGAAACTCAGTGAGGTTGACCGAGATGCCCCCTTCACGCAGAAGGCCAATAAATTCCAGCAGATGACGATCCAGTTCACTTCGTTGCACTAAAGACGCACCCCTTACATCCCTTTCGTCTCCCAGATAAGCCGCTCTGCTCCCATCTCCCGATAGAAAAGCTCCAGATCTTCCTTGCTTTTGAGGAGCAGATTCAGAGTAGCCTCTACCCAGGCAGGGTCAAGCTCCGTTTTCCCCATGACCAATAAAGCTTTGGCCCAATCCATGGTCTCGGCAATGGAAGGAAGCTTTTGCAAAGCCAGGCGCTCCCGCAGAATACCGACGGCCTTAGCCACCTGAAAGGCCAATTTATCAGGTAACTCAGGATATTTGGTACGGAGAATCCTCACTTCCTTCTCCACGGTGGGGGGATTGACATGGAGAAAGATACAGCGCCGTTTGAGGGCGTCAGATAATTCCCGTTCACCATTGGTGGTTAAAATTACAAAAGGACGCCTTTTCGCTTTGACCGTTCCCATTTCGGGAATCGTTACCTGGAATTCACCTAAGACCTCCAGCAAAAAAGCCTCGAATTCCGCATCGGTCTTATCGATCTCATCAATCAGCAATATGGTGTATTCATCACTCATCAGTCCCTGCAAAAGGGGGCGGGGCAAGAGGTAATCCAGCCCAAATAAGTCCTCTTCCTTAAGACCCTCCTCTCTCATTTGAATTCTGATCAGCTGCCTCTGATAATTCCATTCATAGAGAGCTTTGTTCTCATCAAGTCCCTCATAACACTGGAGACGAATGAGAGGCGCGGCAAATACCTGACTCAACACTTTGGCAATTTCCGTCTTTCCCACACCAGGGGGTCCGGCCACCAGAATCGGTTTTTCCAGTTGGGCGGCTAGATAGGCTGTGAGGGCGATTCGATCCTCTTTCTCCGTTATATAGCCTTGTTTTGTCAATTCCTGTTCAAATTGATCCAGCGAAATATCCAATTTCATGAGCTCTCCTCCTCCATAGTATCCATCATAGCACGAAACCAACATTATGAAAATTCAGAAATCTCCTCGTGAAACTTTTACTTTTTAGTTATTTTAGCAAAAAATCCGCAGCTCCCCCAAGGAATTTACGGATTTTATAATTTGCAGATATGTGCAGCTATGCGCTCTTCTAAGCCAATATTTGTGGCTGGTCATTATCTTCGAAGCCCAGGGGCAATACATCAATGATGGCTTCCCCAATGATTTTCTGTACATCATTAATCATGCGCGATATACGAAATTCTGCTTCCAAGTACTCCCGGGCCGCAGGATTAAGACTTAACAAACTGTATAGACGTTCAAGCTCCTGCTGCTTGCCTTGTGAGATATCCAGCTGAAAAAGCTGTGCTTGCTGGATTTCAAATTGCTTCATCTGGAAATCGCGAATCATTTTGTACTGGCCTTCATCAGCTTTCATCAACTCTTTGGCGACGATAAAGTCGCGATACTCATCAGATTCTTTGATTTGCTGAGCCAATTGCTGGGCTGTCTCGTAAATAGACATCTTCCCAACCCCTCTCCCTCTTCCGCTTTAACCTTACTCTCTTATTATTCAATAACCACCTCATAAAATCCTTCGCCTCATACTTTGTAACACTTAAAACTCATATTGCCTGATGAGTACTAGCCGTTAAAAGGCGTAGAATATTCCAGGGGAAGGCTTTGGATAATGAGCTGCTCCAGCACTTCATAAGCCTGAAGGCGGCTGTAGGCCAGAAGATCATCCCATTTCCTTCTTTCGAATTCCCAGGGTGAATAGGCCGATACCCGGCTGGCAAAGCCGATGGGGCGTCCTTCGCCGAGCAGCTTTTCCAACCTCCGGGCTGCCAGACTCACCGGACCATTGGGGCGTGCCGTACAGAAAATCGGCTCCAGACATAGTGCCGGTTTATCTTTGTAAGTCACCAGCAAACTTTGTTTATATAAAGGCTCTACCCCTACCTTTTCCTTTTGAATCTCCTCCCGCAAAAGAGAGGGTTCAAGAACATCCTGAGCACCAAGCCCCCGCCAAAACTCCTTCTCAGCAACATAGTTTATCGGCGCTCGCAAAGCCATCGCTCCCATTTGCCGGGCAAAGCGGGTGACCATTTCCGCAAATTCACGTTCACCAGCATTCTTGACTGTTAACCCCATCATCACGATCAATCGTTCCGAGGAACTAATCAGCAGCTCCCCCGCGCTCTGCTCTTCCCCCATGCGCAGAATCTGATATCCAGGGAGCAGCTGTAAGGAGGTCTTGATTTCCTTTCCCCGCTCCGTTAAAAACGCTCCCAAAGCTTCGGCCCAATCGGTCAAACCTTCTTCATCCCAATCTCCCAAGGGATTTAAAGCTAATTCCATCCACGGCATACACTCTCTCCTATCCTGATCCTATGTTTTCCATAGTTTGGCTTCGGATCAGGATTTCTATCCCGAGAATTTACCGAGGCTAAAAATTCTTCTTTAATTCCTCGTCCAACCATTGATCAAGGTTAGCCGGAAAGACGGGAGTCGTCTCCAAATAGTCCAATATTTTTTCACCCCAATAGGGATCAAAATGGATTCCCAATATGGAACGCATCTCTTTAATGACTGCACCGGGGTCCTGGGATTTATTTTTATGCCGGCGGACCTCAACATCCCTGACATAATGATCGAAAACCCGCACCCCCCGTGCCAGTAAGGGAATTTCCGTGCCCTTCAAGCGATAAGGATAGCCGTCTCCGGAATAGTTCTCGTGATGGGATACCACGCCTTTGGCAATCCTCTCCCAGAAACGATTGCCGGTCCTTTTATAATAGTCCATGACAATCTCTTCGGAGACGAGAGGATGTTCGACCATATAGCCCCATAGTCTAAGCAGCGCCTCCCGTTCGAGATCTTTTAAACGTTCACCGGAAAGAAGTATTTCCAGGGGCCAGCGGAGTTTGGCGATATCATGCAAAAGTCCTGTCGCCACAAATTCATTTCGTGTAACCCAAGCCTGCTTGACAAACTGCTTTCCCATGTCCGTTTCTGCGAAACGATTCATCAGGTAGCCTACCCTTAAGCTATGGTAATAGCTTATATCATCCACCCACGCCAAGTCCGTGAGCAGCTGTCGTATTTCATTACCGTACATACATGATTTCCTTTCCGCCATTCCGGAACAGGGGAGCAGGTTTCCTGCCCCATTCCGCCCACTGCCGCCGCTCAGCTTTCACAGCGGGTAATATTCTTTTTGTCCATGGTCAAATCCAACAATATCTTTTATCCCCAAATCTTTCAGAAGTTGGGCAGCCCTCCCGGCATCACGTCCTACATGCTCCGCTCTATGGGCATCTGAGCTCAAGGTCATGGGAATGCCGCGACGCTTAATCTCTTGAATGATTTTCACCTCAGGGTAATATTCACCTACCGGTTTGTACCGTCCGGCGGTGTTAAGCTCGATGACCAGCCCCTTTTTTTGAATCTGCGCCAATGCCCCGCCTGCTAAACGGAGAATATCCGTCCGGGGCCGGACTCCAAAAAGCTTTATGAGATCGAAATGACCCATGGTGGTAAAAAGATCGCTGGCAGCCGCCATCTCCACCCAACGAAAATACTCCTCATACATCCCATCCGGATCTTTCTGACGATGAACGGCCTCCTCCTCAGGATAATCGAAAGCCCACCCATTCAGCTCATGAACAGAGCCTATGACAAAGTCAAAAGGAAATTGCTCCAAGAGGGTTTTGATTTTCCCCTCATCTGACGGTCGATAATCCACTTCCAGGCCGACAGCAACCTTTAGATCAGGATACTCTTCAGCCACTTCCCGGATCAGCGGCAGATTCAGCTCGTCATAATAAACATCATGATCCGCGAAGCCGATCTGTTTCAGACCCACCCTCCGGGCTTGATCCAGGAACTCCCGTATCGTTTCCGCCGTGGCCAAACGATCCCCATGACCGGTAAGGTGTACATGCATATCCAACATCTCTTGGTCCTCCGTTCAACTATTCTGCACCCCGGTCTTCACCACAAGATACGGTTTCAGCTCAATCTCAGCTTTCCCCAGGAGGGTCTCAGCCCCAGCCAAATCTCTAAAGAAGTTCCCGTTGATCTTCACATCCCGTTTGCCAACAATTTTACCCTTCAGGATACGCAAACTTTGCGGGGCACTGAGGGAATAATCCCCGGAAACACTGTTCTGGGTGTGCATCCCTAAAACAGAGAGAATCAGAATTCCATCCTCAATCCCCTCAAGCACCTCTTCCCAGGGCTTCTCCTGAGCAGACTTAAGATAGAGTCCTGAGGTTCCGTAGGAGATACCTGTGGGAGGTGCTCCCCAGGCTTTGGCGTCCTTCATCCGCAGGATGGGACTGTGCAGGCTTCCCCGTTGAATCAGTACCGTTTGCTTAGCCGGCACTCCTTCTGACGTCAAGAGATAAGAACTCCATTCCAGAGGGCGGAGAGGATCCACATAGAGACTCAGATCTTCATGAAAAACCAGCTGATGATTTTTAAAATCTTCGACTTTAAAGGCGCTTTGTCCTTCCAGGATGGTTTGCCCGACAAGATTTGGGTAGATAAATTGCCCCAAAAGCTCACCGACAACACTGGGTGAAAACACCACTGCAGTTTGGGCGTTAATCTCGGAAGACTCCTTCTGCAATGCCTCATAATAGCCCAGGGTTCGCTGCCAAAGAATTTCCCATTCTTCAGGGCGAATCAGCCTGCGCTTGGCAAATCCTGCCCCTACCAAGCTGTCAAAGGAATAGGAAAGGGCATATTGGGACTGCTGGTGGCTGACGGCTAAGCCATGGGAGTTCCGATTGTGCCGATACCCCCAGCTTGCTTGAATACCGGCATTGAGATGAATTCCTGAGGGAGTGTCACCCAGCAGCTTGGCCAGTTGCTCGAAGAGAATTCCATCCTCACCGGCCAAAATCCTCTCTATTCCCTGATCCTCTACGGTTACTAATGGCAAAGGCTCAGGAGCGGGGATATCCGCTCCCCCCGGATCTTCGTAAGCAGCCTGGCGCCATTCCTCCAGCTGACTCTGCCAATATGCGCTTCCCTCATGGGGAGGAGGGGTTTGGACCTGAGCCTGGGTTAATCGTCCATCCTCCCAAATAATATAGACTTCTCCACTCTCTCCTTGACGGCTGCTGGGCGGAGTGTAGACACTGCCCGGGGAGTTTTCTTTAATTCCCAGGGAGATAAGCCTGGCTTCCTGGACCATCAATCTCCAGTCCCGGATTCTTAATTCATCGTTTAAGGGTTCTTTTTTGGCTCTTTGGAGGAATCCCTCAAGCTGTTTCACAAGTTTCATCATTGCTCTCCCCCCAATGTCACATATTCATCCTGATCAAGGAGGAGGTAACGGTGACTGCCGCCGCTGGAGGGAACCGATTGTCCGCCTTTACCGCAAGTTCCGATAGCGTCAAAGCATCCCCCGCCCAATCCGGCCCGAATAGCCTGCAACGCCGAAAGAATTTTACCGCTAAAAATGCTGGGCTGGTAGATGGTTAAATTGGGATCAGCCACATCGACGATTCCATCACATTGAAAGACAAAATCACCGGTCTTCGGGTTAACCTGACCTCCCCGATACCCTAAAAGCAGGAGATGTTTTCCTTCATCATGAAGCTCCCCCGCCGCCATCAAGGTCTGGCGCACCTGGGAGATCTCTGCCATCAAATCGGAGGTAGGGGCTAAAGGAAGGACATGATCCACCAGCAAACGAATATTGGTCATCCGCGGCAGAGGAATATGTCCATAACTTTCCGCCCTTCCGGCCCCTGAGACAGGCATACCGGCCTTATGTGCTGAAAAGATATCGCCTAAGCCTGCTTGCAGCACGCCGTCTTTCACGATCTCCACCGTTTCCCGTACCAGACCATTAGCGGAAAAAGGCTGATAGGCCCAATCCCCCTCTAAAGGACCATCGATAATATGTACCCCGGGACGGGCTACTTGCAGGCCTTTTCTCAGCTTCCCTGCTTCCCCCAGCACGGACTCCTGCATATGATCCGACTCCACCGCATGTCCAAAAGCCTCATGAGCCAGCCCCTTGGCCAATCCATAATCAATGATTAACGGATAATGACCGCTGGGCAAATGGGGAGCCACACAGACCTGCTTGGCAAATTCTCCCCGCTCAACCCCTCTTCGCTCCAGATCGGAATCCTCTTTTTCCAAAATCAGGAGCCCGGCATCCACCCCGCTCCGTTGTACAAGGGCATTCTTAGCCCGTCCCTGCACCCTGACCGTCACCTGATGCATCAGCACGGCCCGGGGGACTACATAGGACACTAAGGTTCCATCGGTCCGCCCGATACACCAACTATCTTCCACCTGACGATAACTGGTCTGCCAGGCATGTTCCGGACTTCGATTCAGCAAACGCTTATGTAAAAACATCACCTGTTCCTGCAATTCAGCTAAGGAAAAATGAGCAAACTCCAGCTTGGCCGGATTGGGACCTTCAGCCTTTAAAGGAGAAGCGTCGTAGATGGCACGGTTTAATTCTGCTCCCAATCTAGCGTTATGTTCGGCCAGGGACATCGCCCTTTTCATAGCCTCCCTTCCCGCCTCCACCGTCAAAGCATCCACAGAAGCAAATCCCGAGGCTCCTTCCGGAGTAAAGGCCTGAACGCCGATTCCCCTCTCTCTGGCGGTAGACACTCTTTCAAAGCGCCCATTGTTAAGCCTTAGGGACCATTCGCGTCTCGCTTGAGCACGCACAAGGCAATAACCGCCTTCCTGGGTTTGGGGGCCATCCTGCAGGATCCTTTGCACTATGTCTGATATTTCTTTCTGATCCACACTATTCCTCCATTAACAAGCTTTTCTCTATTATACCACTGTCCTTGCTGAACATAATCTTCATTATGAAATTCTGAGCTACTTTTCGCACCAAAAAATTTTACCCTACATGTATATTGGCAAATTTCCTGGGACACAATGAAGATAGTCTCACGTTTTCCAATTTTTTATCCCCACTCCTCTCTTTTACTTCACTTGCGGCTGATTGTCGCAAGCTTTTTTTTGCCATGGATGAAAAAGGGGCTGTCGCAGTAAGACAGTCAGAAAAGTAACAAAAGAGGGCTACTGGTAGATGCCAGAAGCCCTCACACCCATCTGCTCTTTCCCTCTTTTACCCAAAGGACTGCTTACCTAAGAGGTAGCCCTATTCCACATTTTTACACCGGCTTTGCTCTTTCTGAACACTCGTGCTGATCTCTCGCAAAGCTCTGTATTCTTGAAGTTGAGCATGACTGATGAGGAGAGTAAGTTGATTGGTTGTTAGTTTTTGAGACCGAAGGTCGAGGCTTGGGACTTCCCGATGAATATCTTCCCATAGATCTTCTGAAAAAAACGGCTGGAAGGTTTGCATAAATGTGGATTGTGTAGTATCCTTGTCCTGCATTTTGAAATCTCCTTATACCACCCTGGATTTTTTGGATTGATCTATTGAACTCCTAATTGATCCTTTAAAGCATTTTGGAGAACTTGGGAAAAGTTGATTCCTTCACGTTCTGCCATTGAATTAAGCCATTGAGGAATAGTAAGGGTTTTCTTTACAGCCTTGTTATCGTAAAATTTCCTATACTCAAGAGTATCAACGCCGATTAGAGCGATAAAAGAACCGTGCGTAAAAGGAATATCTGCCGGATTGGAAGGCGTCGGAATAGGTTCATTGGATTCTTCCAGCTCGTAGAGCCGTAAGCATAAAACATCTTCAGCCATGTCATAAGCGTCTTGTAAATCATCCCCTTGGGTATAGCAGCCCTCAACATCAGGAAAATTGGTTGAATAGATGCCATTGGTTTCAGGCGTAAAAATTGCGGGAAATAGATATTTAGCCATAATTAAAATCTCCTTTCAAGATTTGTGAAAGAGATACGGAATCTTATTTCAATCCCGCATCATTCAGAATACTATCAAGTGTACCTTTGGCAATCTCTGTTTTATGCCTTGGCACAGGGAAAGATTTGTTTGTGATTGGACTGTAGTAAATGTCGTGTTTTTTGCCATGGCGTTTTAGGGTTATATTATTTTGAGCTAAGAGCTTAAGCAGTTCACTTGTCTTCATTTACTGGTCCCCTCTTTCTAATTATAGATTAACACGTATCAACACGTGTGTCAATGGTAAATATGTATTTACACGTATTATTCTAAGTTAAATTAGCTCAAACCGGCCTACAATGCTGTATTAGCCGTCGATGCCGAATACATCGTCAGTGCTCTCATCTCCCAGGAGCGCAGTGATGTCGAGAACTCAAAGGAAAATATATACCTTTTGGCTACTCCCTTCCACAAGTAAAAGAGGGTGCAGCTCAACGTTTCTCATAAACGTTTTGCGACACCCTCTTTTTCACGTTTTCACTTAAGCACCTTGACCATGAGCTTCCGCTCTTCCGCAAAACCAAGGCTCTGATATAATTTTACGGCCTGGACGTTATGAGAACTAACTGCTAAACCAAGATATTCAATCCCTTGCTCCCGGCAATAGGTTTCTGCGGCCTCCATCAGAACCCTGCCGATGCCATGGTTGCGATAGTCTTCGAGAACCGCAATATCCATAACCCATCCTTGAGGTAATCCCGTCAGCTCTTCCACAGCATTGGGATAAAGAACTAAAAAGCCTGCCGGCTTTTCTTGCTCCATCTCAGCAATAAACACCTTGGAGCCGCTTTGATTGATCCATGTCCAGAAGTTTTTCAGCATCTTGATCCGATACTTCATGGTCTCTTCCATGGGCTGCTGACGCCATGGTGAAATATTCACCGGAATAACCCTCTTGGCTAGTTCATACATAAATGGCCAGTCCTTTACCGTTCCCTGGCGAATGAGCATACCATCACCCCTTGGGATAATTTACGCTCCTCCGGGAAGAGATGCTCCTGTTCTGCTAACGAAAATTTACCCATATATTTTATGGATGCCTCGAAAAGATTCCTTAAGCGGACAGATGTAGACTCTATAGACTCTATAAAAGAAAGGAGAGGCCGCGATCTTGACCATTCTCCTTGCCTTAACCCTGGGGCTTGCCTTTCTCCTTTATGGTATGCATATTCTGCGGTATGGACTTCAAGCCTTTGCCGGAGACACCTTCCGCAATCTTCTCTATCAAATGACCGCCACCCCCTGGCGGGGCTTCTGGAGCGGAACCCTGGCGACAGCTGTACTCCAATCCAGCACGGCACTGACGGTTATGGCCGTCTCTTTTGTCGATTCCGGCCTTATTTCCTTTCGCAACGCTTTAGGGCTGATCTTAGGAAGCAATATAGGTACGACCGTGACCACCCAACTGCTGGCCCTGCCCCTGGAACCGATGATTCCCTACGCCCTTTTAATAGGTGGATTAGGCTATCTTTTTTTCCCCCAGCGCTGGCGCTATCTGGCCCTTTCCTGCCTGGGTTTAAGTTTTCTCTTTCTTGCCTTAAACCTTTTGGAAAGCGGTATGGCTCCTTTGGTTGAGGTAGATTGGGTGCAGGAATTACTCCATCAACTGGGAGATCATCATTTCCAGGGGATCATCGCCGGCACTCTGCTTTCTGCCGTCCTCCACTCCTCAGCCGCTACCACGGGAATCGTCATGATTCTCGCTTCTGACGGTTGTATTACCCTGCCTACAGCCATCGCCTTTATCTTCGGAGCCAATATCGGCACCTGCTTTACAGCCGTCATAGCCTCATTGGCCACTAACCGGGCAGCCCAGCGGGTAGCCCTCTTCCACGTCCTTTTAAACCTCTTCGGTGCACTTATTTTCTTTCCCTTCCTAACGCCACTCGCTCTTTTCCTGCAATGGATCGGGGGGCCTGTCAGTCTTCAGGTTGCCAATGCTCATACCCTTTTCAATGTGCTGTCCTCTCTCATTGCCATGCCTTTTCTGCCTCTGGCGGCCCGGCTTTTGGAGCGGATACGCTGAGCCGGCTTCTTTTTGCAGGTATCTCAGACAGCATGGGGAGGGCTCTGCAGGTAAGTCTCCAGGATTTTACTTTACATCGGTCGCTCCATAAGCTGCGCGGACAAAACTAACGCGAAAAGCCCGCCACTCCGAAAGGTGCCCCGCCAAATCGCTCCTCGAAAGCACTGCTTTCGCACTTGTTCTCAATAGCGGGTTGGAAACGTCCTGTTTCCAACCTTTCTCCGCTGCGTGCTTTTCGCGAAGTTTTGTTTCCGCTCGCTTAAATCCGCTTCCTACCATAAAGCAAAATCCTTGGGCTGCTTTTCAAGCCTGTGCATGCTGGGCGTTGCAAGAACGCGGGATAGACCGCCTTGTCGGGGCCGTCTTTACTGACGCCGCTGCTTGAACGAAAATTCCTGCCTCAGCATCACGTAGCTTGTAATTCCCTCCCAATACCTCTATAATGGATACAGGTGGAAATTAAAAGGCCGCCGCGGTCTGAAAGTGTTAGCGCACTTCCAGGCACGCGCAAGGTGTGCACACACCTACACGTAACAGCAAGCTGTCCGCGACGACAGATCCATTATACAATGCCCTTCGCTCCAGTACAACAGTACGGGCGGCCAGGGAGTATAATCGGACTGCCGCTCAGGGGAGTGCTGATTGTGTGCGACTTGAGAGCAGTAAACATGAGACAGTATGAATTCAGGCGCATGTGTAGGGATAAACCCTTGCATGCGTCTTTTAATTTCCCCTGATCACCGCCGGGCCGCCGGAAACGGACCCTTGATTGGGGTCCGGTCCGGTGCCGGGCGGAAAAGGGGGAAATAGAGTTATGGATAGCAGAGCAGGAACCGGCCAAGGGCCAAAGAGAAAGGCCCGGCGGAAGCCATGCTGACCGCCGGGTTGAATATCAGCCTGTGTGATGACGGTGCACTTCAGCGAGCGTACGTGAAACTTATCATTCAGGACTATGAAAGCAGATGCGGAGTCAGGTTTAACCTTTATGAATTCAGCAGCGGAGAGGAACTGCTGGCGAAATTCAACGAAAACCCTAATCTATTTGATCTTTTCTTTCTGGATCACCGGATGAAAAAGATCACCGGTCTTGAGGCTGCCTCCTACATAAGGCAGCGCAATAAAGCCTGTCACATCGTTTTTATAACGGCGTCGGAGGAGCAAGAGGATTTTGCAACCGTGTCGCCGCTCCGGGTCTTGAATAAACCGGCCCAGCCAGCAGCCATCTGGGACATTCTGGACAAGGTCTCGGCAGAAAGAATAAGCTGCAGTCATAGTGGATGATGAGCTCCGCCTTTTGTACAGGAGCTTCACGATTCATTACCGCCTGTCAAATTCGACACCAGTGTCGAATTTGACAGGCGGGGAAATCGAAAAATACCCACTATATTAAATTATACTTTCTAAAACTGGTGGATTTGATTATGATGAAGGCGAGGCGTTGAGGGAAATATAGGGAAAGGTGCCTTGTCTAAGTCGTTTTTTCCGTCTTTACCGACGCCGCTGGGCGGCAAGGTCAGCGGCGGTTGACATTCGCAAGGATTTAGGATAATATAAAACAAACTTTATATTATCCTAAATCCGCGTAGGAGGATGTGTCATGAATTATATAAAAAGGAGCCTTGAACGCAAGTTCCTGCATATGAGCAAATTTTTCAAGGCGGTACTTGTAACAGGCGCAAGGCAGGTCGGCAAAACCACTATGCTTAAACATTTGGCCGAAGGGCAAAACCGTACCTACGTCACACTGGATAACTTAATGGCGCGAAACCTGGCTAAAACCGATCCTGTACTGTTTTTTCAAACCTACAAGCCACCTGTCCTCATCGACGAGGTGCAATACGCGCCGGAGCTCTTCAGCCAGATAAAAATCCTATGTGATAGCAGCGAGGAACCGGGCCTTATTTGGCTCACCGGATCACAGCAATTTGAAATGATGAAAAACGTGCGTGAAACTCTGGCAGGCCGAATTGGCATAATGACGCTGTACAGCCTTTCCAAAAATGAAAAAGATGGTATAGAATTTGAAAATTCCCTGGATTTTTCTCCGGAATGCCTGTTTGCACGGCAGCGAATTGCTGAAAAAAACGATGTGCTCAAAGTCTTTGAACACATCTGGCGGGGCGGCATGCCACAGGTGCTTCATGCCGACGCCGAACAGCGGCAGGAGTATTATAACGCCTATGTCAATACCTATCTGATGCGCGATGTCGCCGAATTGGGCGGCATTACCGACTCACTGCGGTTTGCCAAATTCCTGACTGCCTGTGCCGCGCTCACCTCAGAGCAGGTGAACTACAAAAACCTCAGCGAAGCGGCGGACATTTCGCAGCCAACAGCAAAGGAGTGGCTGCGGCTGCTGGAAGGACTGGGTATCGTCTACCTCCTGCAACCCTACGCCAATAATGCATTCAAGCGTCTCACCAAAGCCCCTAAGCTATATTTCTGCGATACCGGACTTTGCGCTCACCTCTCCATGTGGCTGACCCCTGAAACATTGATGAACGGCGCGGCCAGCGGACACTACTTTGAAAACCATGTCGTGGCGGAAATGCTGAAAAGCTACGCCTATTCCGCCTCGAAGGCGGTTATCACTTACTTCCGGGACTCCAACGCCAAGGAGATTGACATCATTGTCGAAGCAAACAACCAGCTTCACCCATTGGAAATCAAAAAATCCGCAAGTCCCAACAGCCGTGAGATCAACAAGTACACCATTTTGGATAAATCGTCTATCAAGCGCGGCCACGGAGGAATCCTCTGCTTATGTGAGGAAGTGGTACCGATCGATGAGCAAAACTGCTTTATCCCCTGCAATCTGATATGAGCCAGGAGGAGCATAACAGAAAGAAACTATTCATTAGAAAAGCACCCTGCTTGCCTTTGACTAGCAGGGTGCTGAATTTTGGAACGGATACGGTGAGGCGGCCTCTTCGCAAGCAGGGGGATCTGCTGGACGTCTCCAGGATTTTGCTTTACACCGGTCGCTCCATAAGCTGCGCGGACAAAACTAACGCGAAAAACCCTCCGCTCCGAAAGGTGCACCTGCGCCGCTAAGTCATTCTCTGTGACGTGGCGGCTTGGGCGAAACCCTCGTCCGGGTTTCGTGGCTAAATCGGCTCCTCGAAAGCACTGCTTTCGCACTTGTTCTCATAGCCGGCTGGAAACGTCCTGTTTCCAGCCTTTCTCTGCTGCGTGCTTTTCGCGAAGTTTTGTTTCCGCTCGCTTAAATTCGCTCCCTTTTGTAAATCAAAATCCTTGGGACGGCTTGCGGGGATGAGCGGGCGGGGCGATGTAGGAGATGTGGGGCAAATCGCCTGACTTGAGCCACTTTTTCCGTCTTTACCGACGCCGCTTGGGCGGCAAGGTCAGCTGTGCTGAAAAAGACCCGCAACGTGTAGCTTTACGCACAAAAGCAGACGGATTTAGCGGAGGGGCGGTCGGGTGAACGAGGCTTTCTTAACTTAGACGAGCCACCCGTTCACATCAGGTATTACCCTGAGGTTTGGCTCGTCTGTTAAGAAAGCGAGTGAACCAGCCCCGGAGCTATGGAGTAGGCGTTGGGCGTAAAGCTACACAACCCGGATAACACGTTTTCCCTTTCCACTGATGCCATTTAAGCTACATGACCAGCTGCTCTGAGGAAAGACCCTGAAAATGCCCCCAGAAATTCCTTAGCAAAGGGCTCCGGGGCCTCCCTAAAAAAGTGAGACAGGATGCCCCCTGTCTCACTTTAATCCATATCGATTTGCCAGAAAATCGCAGATGCCCTGGGCATCATCCAGATCGAAGCAAGGTATCCCCAACTCAAATCGCACATCGCTGGCAATGGCCAGCAGCTGCTCCGGATCGGATAGGAGCTCTTGATGGACCTCTGAGCGAAAAACCTCAATCCGGGGTTGGTTCCCGTGCTTATATCCCTCGGTAAAGATGAGATCCACATCCCTTATGCGCTCCAGAACTTGCTCTAAGGTCCGCTCCTCCTGAACTTTTTCAATCATAGCCATCTTCTCAGGAGAAGATATAACGACCACATCCGCTCCGGCCTGGGCAAACCGCCAAGTATCTTTGCCCGGTTTATCCATCTCAAATCCATGGACATCATGCTTAACCGCAGCAACCCGCCAGCCCCGGCGTTTGGCTTCTGCTAACAGCTTAACCAGCAAAGTGGTTTTACCTGAGTTGGAGCGCTGTCCAACGATCGATACCACAGGAACCATTTAATCTTCCTCCCATGAACTGATCCAGCGGCCTTGCAGGCGCTCGCCCTTCTGAACCGGTCCATGCCCGCCCGGAACATCCACCAGAAGATGGCTTCCTCTCATGGAGCGGATAACACCGGAGCCTTGGGCAAAGCTGGGATCCGCCCAGATCTCTCCGTTACGAAAGACAGCCCGGGCCCGCAGGAACCTTCTTTGCTTGCCGGATTTCCCAAAATCACCATCC
Organism: Desulfitobacterium chlororespirans DSM 11544; assembly: GCF_900143285.1. Classification (NCBI taxonomy): domain Bacteria; kingdom Bacillati; phylum Bacillota; class Clostridia; order Eubacteriales; family Desulfitobacteriaceae; genus Desulfitobacterium; species Desulfitobacterium chlororespirans. Next base: position 126,229 of record NZ_FRDN01000011.1, on the reverse strand, counting down.
ATATAGACGGGAAAAATCCGTTCCTGAGCTGTTCTGCCCTTAAGCTTGCGCAAGGCAGGGCGGACCAGGAGTTCATAATTCACCACTGCCGCCGCAGGGTTTCCCGACAAGGAGAAATACAGCCTCTCTCCCTTAACGCCAAGAGCGACCGGGGTTCCGGGTTTAAAATTCACTTTCCAGAAAAGGAGCTCACACCCCGCACCCACCAAAGCGTCGCGAATCAGATCATAGTCACCCACCGAAGCTCCTCCGGTAGTAACTACAAGATCCGTATCTTCCAAGGCCTTTAAAGCCTCGATGGTTTCCTCCAGATCATCTCCCACAAAGGGGGCGGCCTTCACCTCACACCCTGCCTCCAGAAGGAGGCCTTTGAGGGTATATGTATTGCTGTTATAGATCTTTCCGGGCAACAAAGGACTGCCTACATCCTGAAGCTCAGAACCTGTAGATAAAATCCCCACCTTGGGACGGCGATAGACTTCCACCGTCTCAACTCCTAAGGAAGCCAACAACCCAACAGCGGCAGGGGAAAGATACTCTCCCGCTCTTAAGACGATATCGCCGCATTTTGTTTCTTCCCCTTGATAAACTATATTGGCCTGAGGCTTAACCGGCTGGTTAATCGTGACCTGGCCAGCCGAACGCTCCGTGTCTTCCTGTCTTACCACGCAATTTGCTCCCTTAGGAAGTGGTGACCCGGTAAAAATCCGCGCACATTCCCCAAGATGAATTTCCCGCTCAGACCATGTCCCTGCAGGAATCTCACTGACCATATCAAGGGTCAGAGGAGCTTTATCCGTTGGCTGGGCGCAATAAGCGTACCCATCCAATGGGGAACGATCAAAGGGCGGCATATCAATTGCTGCCTGAACATCTTTGGCCAGCACTCGGTTATAAGCCTGTCCCAGGCCCACTTCTTCAACGCCAAGGGGCTCTATCCTATGGAGGATAACCTCCAAAGCCCGTTCAAGAGAAATCATAGTTTCCATAGCTTTCACCTCTTATCGAGATCTCATCCGTGACATTTTAACCCTTTAATCGCTCAACTTCCACCTTGCCATGTTCACGATAAATCTCGAGAGATTTATAGGGCTCATCAATCGTTATGATCTCCTTATCTACAACAATAACTACATTAGCATAACAATAGCCCACTTTCAAACGCTTGGTTCCCGGGAATTGTACGGTGGTCGCCGTGATTCCGGAACCTCCCAGTTCCTTGATCACAACATTGCCTCCGGAAATAATCCTGCCACCCCGGCATACCCCTTCTATCCTAACGTCCCCGGCAGCTTGAATGATCGAATTATAGGTCCCTTTCCGGCAGGAAAAATGCCCCGCACATTCAATTAAAGCACCTTGAACATAGTCCACTTGACATTCAAGCTTTTCCGGAACATCCAGGGTGATATTGCCAATGATTTGCTCAAAAGCCTGACTTACCCGTCCAAGCAGAGGAAGAGCTTGCGGATCAAGTGGTCCTAATCCGCCTAAAAAACGCTTGGCACTGCGCACAGAGATGACTAAGTCCTGCTGAATCAATTCGTCCTTGGTCGCCAGAAGGAACTTCTCAAGATCGCTGGCCTGCTTGGGCAAGCCGGGAAACCTTCGTTCTATAATCAATTTAAGACATTGACCCGGCTTCAGATCCTTGCCATGAGGCGAATTAATGAAATCCTCCGTAATCATTAAGCAGGCTACCAAATCATCATGGAGGGCCTGCAAATCATGGAGAAGCTTGGAGCGGACCACATAGCGTGCTCCAACCACCAGCTTGCCCGCCAAAACATTACGATAAATGGTCAGTCCCTTTTCCGCTCGAATCTCCGCCCGGGAAGAGGAGCCACGAATCTCCACCTTTCCCTCCGAGAAAATATGTAAACCATCATGAACATCTCCGGAAATAAATACATCTCCCGGAAATTCAATGCTGCCTATAGATAAATCCAAATCCTGATTCAGGATATAAGCGGGCTCCACCCCAAAGGACAATTCATCCATGCGCAGTGGCAATCCAGCCACTGTGGCCATAACTTCCAAACCGTCCTCAGATAATTGAACATTCTTTTTCAGTTTAAATTGGAAATCCCGGGGCTTTTGTGACGGTATCTCCTGCCCTTTAACATTTCTCCCGGGAGTTCCCGGCACACCGGGAATCTTCCGGGCTAAAGCCTGCCCCGCATTGACTAATTTTAACTTTGAAGCAAAATGATCAATCCGTTGATCTTCTTCGAGTGCAGTCTCCTTTTTGGTCAGCAGATCAACGAGCTGAGCGGCAACGGGTAAAGTAGGCGGTTTCCCTTGGGCAATGACCACTTCTCTCTTCCCCTGTACCATGGAAATGTTATACCATGCCCCCGGCAAAACCCCAAACACAATCCCGTGAGCTTGCAGATCCCCAAGGAACTTCCTCTGATCCCAGTAGGGGCCTTGAGGCTTGGTATCCTGCCAAATCAGGAGATCCTGAAAGCGGATGGTAATATTATCGTCGAGGGTTTCAGGAAGAACATAGAATCCCGGTTTCAGATGATTGACCTTGGCCACTGCAGTTAGTCCCTGATCCCGGACTTCAATTTCCCAGGTTAATTCTCCCGGAAAAAACTCCGGATAAAACTCAAGAATATCACCGGCATCCACTTTAAAGGCGGTCTCCTGACTTTGACCTTTATAGGAAAGTATACCTGCCATGGGGAAAGGCACAACAAACTTTACAGAATCCCCCATTTTGATAAGAAATTTATTGTCTTCTGCTTTCCAGATTACCGGGCAGACATTGGATGAATTATTATCTGTCATTTCCGACATATCCTTCACCTCACTCATCCTCTAAGAGGGAATTTCCCTCCACCTTCTTTGTGCTTACTCACTGGGATCATTGACAGCTTCTCCACCCCCTGCTCCCTCAGGTACACTGGGTTCCTCCGGTGCACTAGGTTCCTCAGGTGCACTGGGTTCCTCCGGTATCCCTGGTTCTTCTCCTGTACCTTCTCCCGGTTCTTTTCCTGGTTTATTTCCTGGTTTATCTCCTGGTTTATCTCCTGGTTCATCGCCCGGCTTCTTACCGGGTTCATTCTCAGTCCCGTCGTCCACAGGCTTCTCCTCTTCAGCAGGGTTGCCTTCATCGTCAGGATCGGTTATGTGGTAATCCGGAGATTCCGTTCCATTAGGATCACCGGGGCTTCCCGGTACTTGGGGCAGAGGGTTATTGGGCTCTACCGGTTCAAGCAAATCGATAATCGTGTCCCCGACAACCTTATCCGTGGTGATTCCCCGCAGAAGGTTGCTGACCACCTCTTTCACTTGCTCAGGATCCACATCCCAATAACTGAGGCCATTCATATCATGGAAACTTCCCGGCAAGGTTTGGGTATAAATCTCCACATCTTTAAATTTAACAGCGGTCTTGGCAATCTTAAACATATCACCTAACTGAAGGTTCGTATTGACCGCTTCATTCAACTGAGGAATCAGCCAAGGCAGCTTAGGCAGAGTGCCCAGCTTGAGCATTTCCCCGGCTACAGCCTTGAGAACTATCTGCTGCCGGGCAGTGCGTGAAATATCTCCCAAGCCATCATTGCGAAAACGCGCATACTGCAATGCTTTGGAGCCATCCAGTTTCTGAAGGCCTTTTTTTAGATTAATAAATCCGTCTTCATCATCTCCGGTCTCATAATACATATCCTTCTCCACATCCACGGTGATTCCGCCTAACGTGTCGATGATTTGCTTGAAACCATTAAAGTTCGTCTGAATATAGCCGGAGATAGGTATGCCCACCAGATCAGAAACCACATCCACCAGGTTATCCAAATCTGTCAAAGGAGCTACTCCATTAATCTTGATATCCTTATGTCCGGGTATAGAAACACGGGTATCGCGGGGGATGGACAATAAGCTGACCCGGGCGCTTTTAGGATCAATGGTCGCTAAGATGATGGTATCCGTATTGAATGATTGTTCCCCAGGCCGCTGATCCGCACCGATCAAAAGAACACTGATGCGGTTCTTCAGTTCCTCTTCAGTCATAGGGCCACTTTGCTCACCCGGCAGGGGTTTTGATTTGGACATACTGAGTCCACTGAAGCCGAGAACGATTCCTCCCACAAGAAGTACCATGACCAGTAAGGTTAAACCCAATCTTTTGAAAGCAGATTTTTTTCGCACACTATCACTCCACAAGTAGTTAATTAAAAAAATCTCGTCTCACAACTTATTATACCTTTTATTCGGCATTATTGGACTGATTTTTTCGAATCCTTTAGTTCCTAAATCATGGGACAAGTGTTTTAACCAGGCTTTGTACTCTTATTTCCTGTCCATACCTCATGACAAACACTATCCATTTCCCGACTGAATCTCTGATAATCCTCCCGCAGGCTTTTTAGGATTTCGACACCCGTTATAGCATATTATAGCACTATCGTTAAACAGGAGGTACGAATGTCGATGCATTCCAATTTTTTGCCACTTCAAAATACCATGAAACAAAAAAGCAGTTCCAATCAAGGGGAAATCCTCTGCTTTGACTCCTATAAGCGTCAAAAACAGGCCCAGCACTGCATTTTTTGTAACACAACTTCTCTCTTACAAAACTTCAAGGGAAAAACCGTTTGTTCCGAGTGCTTGCAGCATATTCCTGAATTGTTCTCTGTCCCCTCTCATTATGTCACATAATTCCCGCTTAGAAAAGTTACGAAAGACGGAAAAAGGAAGTCCTGCGACTTCCTTTTATACTTCCAAGTTAGAACTTAAAATGGGTTTTCAAAGTTTGCAGGGCGCGCTCTTTCAATATAACTCTTCCGTGCTCTTCCAAGAAGAGCTTAGCTACATCCACCAGCTCACCATATTCGTCGAGCAAAGCCTCTGCCACCTGTTTTTTCTTACCCGTACCTAAATGACTGACCACAAGATAATATTCCCCATCAAATTCAAAAAGACTGGAGCGCACACGGGAAAAATCGGGTATACGCTTGACAACGGCTAGGACATCCTCAATATCGGCAAAAGCATACACCCACTCCATAACCTTGGACCGGCTTGGCCGTTTGCTTTCCTTTTCTTTAGTTATGACCTCTGTTGTGTCTTCTTGCTTGATGACAGTAATCACAAATTCCTCATTGGATGATGCTGTGGCTTGTATCCAAAAGGGTTGATCTAGGTTAAACTCCACTTCTTCCCTTGCCTGAGAGATTAACTCCCAAAACACCTGCTCACTTCTTTGCGAACGTTGAAATAAATCTGCCATGGTAATATCTCTGTCGGCAAGTTCGGCGAAGGAGATGAAGATGCGGATCGTATTTTCGTTGACTTTTTGAATGCGCATAACCCCACCTCTCCTTTCCAGTCATATCACTAGTTTATTTCTTATGATATCATATTACGACACTTCTGTGTTGCTAAAACGCGAGAATATTTTGTAGGTTTTTACAAATGCTGGGCAGTACTGCCTACAGCCATCTGCTAATCCATAGTAATGAGCTGGTATTGGCGTGACCCTAAGCCGATCTTTTCCCCATACTCCAGCTGAACAGACCAGTCCACTTCAGGGTGAATCACGCGGAACTTGTCTGACTCATGATGACGCTCGCCCAAAACGGAATGAGGATTACCATGGGCCTGATTCACCAGATCCACAGCCGCTTGATCGATGGCTACAGGATCTTGGGAGATAAGTATACCAATGTCCTGAACGATGGGAACATCATTCCAACTCACGCAATCACAGAGAGGTGAGACATTATTAACAAAGGTAATGAACCCGCTCTTGCCTTCCTTCCCCTTTAAAGCACCTACGGTATATTCCACAATCTTTTCCTGAATCACGTCCGGTGTGGTCTTCCAATTGACAGCAATGGCTTTGAAGGTGCAGGTTACCGCACATTCTCCGCACCCGATACAGAGCTTCTCATCAATCCGGGCAAAGCCTGCCACCGTGATGGCCGAGGCAGGGCACCAGTTTTTACACTTCCCGCAAGCCGTGCAGCGCTCTTCATTGACTTGGGGCAGGATATCCGAATGTTGCTGCTGCTTGCCGGCCCGGCTGCCTAACCCCATACCAAGGTTCTTCAATGTCCCGCCAAAACCGGTTGCTTCATGGCCTTTAAAGTGAGATACAGCAATCAGGGCATCCGCATGGACCGCCGCACTGCCAATCTTAACTTCTTGAAAATGCTTCAAATTTACAGGCACTGATACATAGTCTTTCCCATTTAGGCCATCGGCAATCACCAGAGGGGCCCCCACCACAGAATAATCAAAACCGTTTTCGATGGCTGTTTCCAAATGGTCAATGGCATTGGAGCGAGACCCCACATAAAGGGTATTGGCATCGGTTAAAAAGGGGCGGCCGCCTCTTTTCTTGACCTGATCCACGACTCTCCGCACAAATTGTGGTCTGATATAAGCTAAATTGCCCCGTTCCCCAAAGTGTATTTTAAGGGCAACCATGTCATTCTTCTCGATTCCTTTCAGGATTCCTGACCGATTGATAAGCTTTTCCAGTTTCGTCAGCAGGCTTTGCCCCTGATTGATTTTCATACTGGTAAAATAGACTTCCGGAATCATAATCCCCCTCCATTCTCTTGATTGAGCTCAGTAACGCTTTTTTCTTTCTTATCCTTATCTGGCGGCAGAATTTCACAAGATATAACCTGCAAACGATAGGGGAGAAAAGTCACATTCACTCTCTGCCCTGTTTCAAGCTCGCGATATGTATAAGGATCCAAATGGAGTGTCTCTCTTCCTGAATCCCATTCAATCTCAACACTATAAGGCTGACGGCTGTCGGAAGCCATACTCTTGCCTTGTATTTCACCCTGTACCTGAACAGGCTTAGCAAACCAATCCGGTTCGCTGGCATTAAAGATCAACAGATAAGTCCCGTAGATTAAAAGCCAAACCAACCCTTTGCCAGCCAGCAGCAATTTATCCTTGCGCCTTAAGGGTTTTTGTGCCTTAGTATAGACTTTCCAAATAGTGCGGATTAAGATAAATAAGCCCAGTAAAAGAATCCCTAAAGCCTCAATCCACGTCGTCTTCCATAAATACTGATAATATTCTCCCATTGTTCCCCCTGTGGCAGAAAGTTCTTCTATTAGAGCTATTATAAATTCTCTTTCATTTAAGGTCAAACAATACTTGTGATCCGGTTGTTATGCAAAAGACCGATCAAAGTATATGATCGGTCTTTCACTAAGCAAAATCTATAAACTTCTTGTTTCCCATACCTTATTGAACTCTCTCTATTTCACCCACGATAACCTTATCAACAAAGATATGTACCAAATCAGGATCAAATTGCGTCCCGGCATTGCGTCTCAATTCTTCAATAGCCTTACGTTTTGATAAGGGCTTCCGATAGCTGCGCGAACTCGTCATAGCATCATATGTATCCGCGATGGAGATTATCCTGGTTAGGCGAGGGATTTCTTCCCCTTTTAATCCCCGGGGATAACCCTTCCCATCCCATCGCTCATGATGTGCTAAAATGAGCCGCGCCGTCATCCCCATATTCTCAAAAGCACAAAGTATGTCAAAACCTTTCCCTGGGTGGCCTTTGATTTCTACCCATTCCTCTTCATTAAGCCGGTCCGGTTTATTAATAATACGGTCATCAATAAAGGCTTTGCCAATATCATGAAGCAAAGCCGCCTTTTCCAATTGTGCAGCTTCTTCTTCACTTAATTCCAAAACCTCACCCATACTTTGGCACAAAGAGGAGACCCTTTGCGAATGTCTTTTTAGGCTGTGGTTTTTCGACAGATATCGATTTACAACCCATTGGGTAGACTGCCATTCCTGATTCAATTCAACCCACTCTGCTTTCATCCCTTTTCCTCCTTTATACAGATATTGAAGGAAAAACTTGCTTATCTTTATCTACGCAAGTATTAAATATTCTTATTTTCACTATTATTATATGTGATAGAAACGACTTATACAATCCAAAAAATTAATTTCGAAATTAGAACTATTATCTTCAACCGGCAGCACCTCCATGGGTAATGGGTAACCGAAGGGACACAAAAAGGGCGCATCTTCCTTGGAAAATACGCCAGCTCTGGATCAAAGCCAGTATTTATCTTAATTTCCTTTTTCTACGAAAACGGTATAGGTTCCGTTCCCATTGTTTTCTACCTGAACCAGCTTATGGCCTTCGTCTTTCAAGCTTCGGGGAACGTTTTGAATGGGTTCCCCATCCTTCATCAGAATCTCCAGCAACTGCCCCGGTTCCAGTTCCTCCAGAGCAACTTTAACTTTCACGAAGGTGATGGGGCAGACAACACTGGTGATATCCACCACCCGATCCGCTTTTTTAGCGTTCAAGATCTAATCCCTCCAATTCTTTAGCAAGGGTTTCCCAGCCAACTCTATCCAGGGTGTTCCTGAACCGTTCGCTTGGTTTGCCGTGATTCTGGAAAAACTCCAAAGTTTTATCGATCACCTGATAAAGGTGAGCCTCAGTAATGACCAGAGGCAGGATGCGCTTACCGATGGCAATCCGGTTGCCGAACAGCCCCCCAAAGGAGAGCAAAAACCCTCTTTCTCCTTCCCAGGCCGAAGTCGGGCAGGATTTAACGCATTTGCCGCAATAAGTGCACAGCTGACTGTCCAGGCTGAGGGTTTCCTCTTGTCTGTGAACCTCGATGGCTTTGGCCGGGCAAACCGCCTGGCATAAACCGCAATAAATGCACTGGTCCTGCTGCCAGCTGGGCCTGACGCCCCCTTTGATACCCAGATCGTTTTCTTCCGCTTTCAGGCAATTATTGCCGCAGCCCGTAACGCCCAGTTTAAATTTATGGGGAAGCTCCCTGGCAAAATAGCGTTTATCCAGTTCCCCAGCCAAGCGGGTGGTGTCGATCAGGCCACTGGGGCAGATCGCCGCCCCCTGGCAGGCTGTAATCGTTCTGACCCGGGGGCCGCAGGCACCGGGCTCCAGCCCGACCTCTTTCAGTTCGTTTAAAACGGCCTCCACGTCCTCCAGCCGGATAAAAGGAATTTCGATACCCTGCCTTGAGGTCATATGAATATAACCCTGCCCATAGGTCCGGGCCAGCTCCGTTACTTTCTGCAGCTGGTCGGCTTGGATCTGGCCGCCGGCGACGCGCAGCCGCAGGGCAAAATGATCCTTTTGCACCTGTTGCATAAAGCCGCCTTTTTTTAAAGCCTTGTAATCAACCTCTGCCACAGTTTACTCCTCCTTCAGAATAATCTCTTCTTCGTCTACCCCATCCTTTTTGATCAAAAAACTTTTGCAGACTGGCTTTTGGGGCTCGGCCAGGGAAATGATCAGGTAACTCAGGGATGGATCGAAGGCCAGCCTTTTATCTTCCGCCGAGGGCCGCGCTGGGGTTGCCGGATGACTGTGGAAATTGCCCAGCATTACCCAGCCGTTTTTCCGCATATCTTTGACCGCCGTTAATTGTTCCCGGGGGTCCATGCTGAAATGCTCCGGACTCTGATCCAGATTGTTCAGGGGGTAAACCCGCTCTACCCACCGATCATCTCCATCCCTACGGCCTCCCAGCAGTCCGCAGGCCTCATTGGGCAGAGCTTGGCGGGCATGCGCCAGCATCTCTTCCATTTGCTTTTTAGTCAGGGTGATCATAGCCGGACCTCCTCAATTCAGATCGCAGGCAGCCTGCTCGTAATCGATCAGTTCTGTGATCGAGGGTTCTTCCCCGCATACCTGGCATTTTTTATTATGAGGCAGCTTAACTCTCCGAAACTCCATTTTAAGGGCGTCATAGGTCAGCAGGGCGCCGGTCAGCAAGTCCCCGAGGCCCAGAATATATTTGATGGCTTCCGTGGCCTGAATGGTGCCGATGATCCCTCCCATAACCCCCAGCACCCCTGCCTGTTTGCAGGTTGGTACGCTGTCGGTCGGCGGGGGATTCTTGAAAATGCAGCGGTAGCATGGCCCCTGCCCGGGCACATAAGTCATGGTCTGTCCCTGGAAGCGGATGATCCCGGCATGGGAAAAAGGCTTCCCGCTGAGAACACAGGCGTCGTTGATCAGAAACTTAGCCGGAAAATTATCCGTGCCGTCGATGATAAAATCATAATCCCGGTCCCAGATAATATCCTGGATATTGCCGGAGCTGACCCATTCCTGATAAGGCACCACTTCCACATCCGGGTTCATTTCCCCAATGGTCTCCCGGCCCGATATCACTTTAGGCTTGCCCACATCCTTGGTCAGGTGAATGATCTGCCGCTGCAGGTTGGAAAGCTCCACTCCGTCAAAGTCCACCAGCCCGATGGTACCGACACCCGCGGCCGCCAAGAACATAGCTGCCGGCGCTCCCAGCCCGCCCGTACCGATAATCAGGACCCTGGACTGGAGCAATTTTTTCTGACCTTTAACCCCAACCTCTTTAAGGATGATATGCCGGGAATACCGCTCCAGCTGTTCGTCACTGAAACCCATCAGGCGGCACCCTCTTTCCCGGTTGCTGCCTTGGCGGCCTTAACTTTCCCAAAGCTTCCCCCTCCCATAAAATAAAGGAACTCCACACTATCTCCCGCCCTGACCTTCCGGTCGGCAAAATCCTCCCGCTCGATCAGCTCCTCATTGATTCCCACGGTTACATATTCCGGCATCTCCGCCCTTTGGGCGACCAGAAGCTCCTGCACCGTCAGCTCTTTCTCCAGAAGCACATCCTGCCCATTTACCGTAATTTTCATCATGAAACCTCCTCTATTTATGAAAACCCTACAAATAATAATCCAAAATAATCTCCTGCTTCTGCAAAAGGCCGCCCACAGCCGCCACAGCCCCCTCAACCTCAAGGCTGGCATCCGGCTGAAAAGAATAGAATGGCGATTCCCCAATAGTGATGACCAGTATCTCACTGGGCTGGTTAAGCAGTTTTAAGTTTTCCGCTTCATCATCCTCCAGATTAAAGACCGTGGTGATAAAGATCTGCCCGGAGTCGGTGAGGATTCTGGCTAATTCACCGACCTGCCTGATCTCCCGGTCCCTGCTCCAGTCTTTTATTGTCTCTTCCGCTGCCAAACCGTGCAGAAGGTTTCTGACCCCCAGATAATAGGCTTTGTAATTGAGCCGGAAGAGGGTTTGTTCCAGTTCCCGGGCGATGGTTTCGATCACCGGGCCATGGTCGGCACTGCCGGAGGTCAGGACGATGAACTTGGCTTTATGTCCATAGATCCCCGCCCGCTGTGCCGGCTGAATCAGTCCCTTTTCCCACTGAGTTTCCCGCTGCCGCACATGCTCCTGCAGGCTGCTGCGGTCATCATCGACCTGCTCCAGGATAATTCCCCCGCCGGAGATTTCGTAATTATCCACAATCACGAAGCGCCCGGTCTGCTCCATTTCTGTCACCGGATCAAAAGCAATGGGCTTGGCGGTCTCAAAAATGCATTCCGCCACATCATGCTTTTCCGCCTGGTCTTTGAAGGTGTCGATATTCAGCTCCGCCGCGTCAATGATGTTAAGGATTTCCACCATCTTCACCCCAATTTTCAGGGTGCCGATTTTTAGCTTATAAGTTTTGTTTTTAATCAGAGGCGCTTTGCCCACCCAAAAGATGTTGGCCTTGAAACGGGACCCCATCTGGGGCTGTTTATCCTGGGCTTTGACCATCAATTCCCCGGGTTTGATATAAATCTGGGTCTTGAGAGTCAGCCCCACAGCCTCATCGGCATAGGCCATATTCCGCTGAGAGACATTAAATCCTTCGATGCTCTGGATCACGCTTCTTTTCCGGGAGGGGAGAAAAACCACTTCATCCCCACTGCGGATGGTGCCGCTGAGGATCGTTCCGGCCACAATGCGCCGATCATCTCCGGCCGCCGTAAATTTATATATATCCTGAACCGGCATCCGCAAAGGAAGTTCCTGGTTGCCTTTGCGGTTGCTCAGGCTGTCCAGCTGTTCCAGGACGGTCGGCCCTTCATACCACGCAGTGCGCTGGGAACGGACTGCGATATTGTCTCCGTTAAAGGCGCTGAGAGGAATAAAATTAACCGGCTGGATGTTGAGCTTATGCAAAAATTCACCGAATTCCCGGCGGATAGTCTCAAACGTCTGCCGGTCAAAATCCACCAGATCCATTTTGTTGACCAGCACCACCACCTGGCGGATGCCCAGCATGGCCGCGATATGGCCGTGACGTTTGGAGTTCTCCCGGATTCCTTCCTTAGCGTCGATGACCAACAGAGCGGCCTCCGCCCGGGAAGCTCCCGTCACCATATTTTTCAGGAATTCGATATGACCGGGGGCGTCGATGATGATATAGTCCCTTTTGCCGGTTTTAAAAAAACTGCGGGCCGTATCGATGGTAATCCCCTGAGCTTGTTCGTCTTTTAACGCATCCAGCAGAAAGGCATACTCAAAAGGCCGGGCATTCTTGCGGCAGTATTCCTGTACCGCTTCCAGCTTGCCCTCGGGCAGGGAACCGGTATCCGCCAGCAGCCTGCCGATCACCGTACTTTTACCGTGGTCCACATGGCCCACAATCACGATGTTCATCTGTTCTCTGTTGTCCATCTTACATATACCCGCCTCTCCGCAGGGTTTCCAGTCCGCCCCCGTCATCCTTATCCTGGGCCCGTCCCGACCGTTCGGCGATCTTGGCAAACTTGCCGCTGCGCAGCTCCTCAATAATTTCTTCCACATTGCGGGCCGGTGATTCCACCGGTAAGGTGCAGGGATAACAGCCCAGGGAACGGTAGCGTTTGCCCTCCCCCTGATCAAAATAAAGGGATGTCACCGGGATCTTCTCCCGCTCGATATATTCCCAGACATTCAGCTCCGTCCAGTCCAGAAGGGGATGAATTCGGATATGGGTGCCGGGGGCAAAATCGGTTTTGAACTGATTCCAGAATTCCGGGGGCTGATCCCCCACATCCCAATCATTTTCCTGATCCCGGGGGGAGAAATACCGCTCTTTGGAACGGCTTCCTTCCTCATCCGCCCGTACCCCCACAATCACCCCGGTGTACTTTTCCCGGCTGCCATCCGGTCGATATTGGCCGGTTTCCAGATCCAGAATATAGCGGGGCCATTCCCCGGAAAGGGTATTTTTCAAGGCTTCCGTTTTCAACGCCTGACAGCAGCTGATCCGGTCCGTTTTCCCGTCCGGAAAGGTTCTGCCCCCGTCCAAGGCCTCCTTGTTCTCCCCGTAAATCATGGTCAGCTGCCATTGCCGGGCCAGTTGGTCCCGGTAGTGAATCATTTCCGGTATTTTATAGTGGGTGTCAATATGCACCAGGGGAATGGGTACATGCCCGAAAAAAGCCTTGCGGGCCAGCCATAGCAGAACGGTGCTGTCCTTGCCGATGGACCAGAGCATGCAGATATTTTTAAATTCACGGTAAGCCTCTCTCAGGATATAGACGCTTTGCGCTTCCAGCTTATCCAGATGGTTCATCGCTTTTCTTCCTCCTTTGCAGGCGGGTTCAGGGATGGATGCAGCCCGCATTCTTTTTTAGAGGGGTCTTCCCACCACCACCTGCCGCTGCGTACATCCGCCCCGGGGGCCACCGCCCGGGTGCAGGGCTGACAGCCAATGCTGCGGAAACCTTTGTTGTATAGGGAACTGTAGGGAATGTTTTCCCGGCGGATATAAGCCCAAACCTGCTCTTCGCTCCAGGCCGCCAGAGGATTCACTTTATAGATAGCGTGGCGGGAATCCCATTCCAGCAAACCGATTTCCTGGCGGGTAGGGCTCTGCTCCCTGCGCAGTCCGCAAATCCAGCCGTCTACGGTAGATAAGACCCGCTGCAAGGACCTGACTTTTCTCAGCTCACAACATTTTTGGCGCAGTTCGACCTTATCATAAAAAGCATTGGGGCCATATTCCGCCAGAAATGGCTCCAGCTCCGAATTCTCCGGCGCGTATACCTCATAATGAAACTCATAGCGACCCATGGTCTCTTCCATCAGATCATAAGTCTGCTGAAAATTCCGGCCTGTATCGATAAAGAAGATCCGGGCCCGGGCATCGATCTTTAATAGCATCTGGGTCAGCACTTGATCCTCAATGGAAAGGCTGGAAGCCAGAGCAATCCGCGCCGGACCGATTTTTTCCACCACATGGGCCAAAAGCTTGCGGGGGTCTTCCCCGGCAAAGGCTCGGTTTATCTTATCAAGATCCAAATTGAGATCCGATCTGTCCATTTCATTTCTCCTTCTCCCTTTCTATATTCCCCACCCAGTCATAAAGCTGTCCGGTTCTTCACCCAAAAGTCTCCGGTTCCAAATAATGCTCCACCACCAGAGCGCCCGCACCGATGGAGATGGCATTCTCTTCAAAGGCTCCGCCCCGGCTGAACACCAGGTGCCCCCCTTTATCCCAAGGTCTTCTTCGCTTGGCGGCCTCTACACAGACCTCATAGAAGAGCTGAGAATGCAAAATAAGCGGTCCGCTCAGAACCACAAGCCCCGGATTGAGCAGCTGGATGAAATTAGCCAACCCCGTACCCATCCGTACAGCGGCATTTTGCAGCACTTGCCGGGCGGTGGTGTCATTCTCCTCAGCCTCCCGGCAGAGCTCCAGATAGGAGACCGGGCGATCGGCCTTGTGATTTCGGCGGTCCTTCCCTTGGGGCATTTCCTCAGGGGTCATTTCCTCAGCAAGGGCTTCCATAATAGCGTAAATCGAGGAGTAGCGCTCAACGCAGCCCTGATTGCCACAATGACATGGTTTACCGTTGACATCGATCACCATATGGGCAAAGGTATCATCTGCATCATTGATTGTCCTGACCAGAGTTCCTGAGGAGATGACGCCGGTTCGGATTCCCACCCCGCAATTCAAATAGATCACGCTTTTCATCCCTTTGCCGCTCCCGTAACGGGTTTCTGCCAGAACCGCCCCATTGGCACCGTTATCGATGATGACCGGCAAGCCCGTTCGTTCTTCCACGATAGCTTTGAGGGGAATATTTTCCCAACCCTGGGCCTCAAAGTTTTCCGGGTTGAGGATGATGCCGCTTTGACGGTCCAAAGGCCCCACCGTACCGATCCCAACGCCGATCACATATCCGTGCCCCCGCTTTTCCATAACCCTTCCTATCCAGTCCAGAATCCGGTTCAGAGTGGCTTGCGGCGAAGAATTCCGGTCCATATCAAAGCGGTCTTTCTCGATCAGCTCCATTTTCAGGTTGGTCAAAACAACTTGGGAGTAGAGGCGGGAAATATCAATCCCGATCACATAATAGCGGCGGGGATTTACATCATAAATGACCGGCTTCCGACCGCCGGTGGACTCACCGGTTTCCGTGGGAAGGATGAGATCCGCCTTCTCCAAAGGGAGCATCATCCGGTTCAAGGTGGTAGGCTTTAATCCCGCCACTTTGGCCAGTTGACTTTTGGTCATCGCTCCCTTATGCAGGATCAGGCCCAATATCTTTTTAGCTTCCGGACTCAAGCTGCTTAAAACATCTTTATAAATCAGCACTCCTGTCCTCATCTCTTTTCTCCAGAACTTTTAACCGAATTAGCAACAAGTCCGTAAAAAAATATATCAAATAACATAATCTTCAGGAACATACACCTTGAAATCCCGGGGCCGGAGATAGACATTCTGCTTGGCCTTCAGCTGCAGACTTCTATAGACCTCTTTGCTGATTTCCACTTCGATATACTCATCGTTATCCAAACGCTTTAATTCCAGATTGACGATGGGTCCCACCGCCCGGATAAAGAAAATCTCCGCGGCAATAAAGCCTTTGCCTTCATCCTCCAGACAAATTTCAATGTCATGGGGTCGGATATAGCTGACAATGTCTGCGTTGCCGATTCCGGCATGCTCCGGCGCCTCCAGTTGCAGGGAGCCCAGCTCCACTTTGCCGTCGTGCATCCGGCCGTGAAACAAATTGACATTGCCCAGGAAGTTGTAGACAAAGGGATTGGCCGGATTGTCATAAACCTCTTCCGGAGTCCCAATCTGCTCGATCTTTCCCTCATTGAGAATAACGATGCGATCGGCCACATCCAGAGCTTCTTCCTGATCATGAGTCACGAAAACACTGGTAATCGGGTATTCGTTATGAAGCTTTCTCAACCAGCGCCGCAGATCTTTACGGACTTTGGCATCCAGGGCTCCAAAGGGCTCATCCAGCAATAAAACCTTGGGCCCCACCGCCAGAGCCCGGGCCAAAGCGATTCTTTGGCGCTGACCACCGGAAAGTTGAGCCGGATAGCGGTTAGCCAGCTCTTCCATCTTCACCAGGGCCAGCAGTTCCTGAACCTTTTGGCGAATCACTTCTTTGCTAGGGCGGAGCTTGGCCGGCCGGACCTTTAAACCAAAGGCGATATTTTCAAAGACCGTCATGTTTTTAAAAAGGGCATAATGCTGAAACACAAAGCCCACTTTGCGGTCCTGGGTACTTTTTTCCGTATTGTCTTCCCCGTCGAAAATAATACTGCCGGTATCCGGGGGTTCCAGACCGGCGATAATCCGGAGCAAAGTGGTTTTGCCGGAACCGGAAGGACCGAGCAGAGCCACCAGTTCACCGGTATGGATCTTGAGATTGAGTTCATGCAAAGCCGTAAAGGTGTCAAAGGTCTTGCTGACCTGGCTAACTTCGATACTCATGATTTTTCCTCCATCCGTTTGATTTTCCAACCGGCAATGTTTTTGACAAAAAGATTGATGATGGCGATTACCGTCAACAGGGTGGCCACCGCAAAGGCAGCGGAAAACTGATATTCGTTGTACAGGATCTCCACGTGGAGGGACATGGTATTGGTCAGCCCCCGGATATGACCGGAGACCACGGAGACCGCCCCGAATTCCCCGGCCGCTCTGGCTGCCGTCAGAATGATCCCATAAAGCAGAGCCCATTTGATATTGGGCAGGGTAATGCGCAGAAAGGTCTGCCAGCCGCTGGCCCCCAGGGTCAAAGCCGCTTCCTCTTCTGCCGTTCCCTGGGCCTCCATCAACGGGATCAACTCCCGAGCCACAAAGGGCAGAGTGACGAATAAAGTGGCCAAAATAATCCCGGGAGGGGCAAAAATGATCTTCAGTCCCCAGGCCGTCAAAAACGGAGCCAGCAGGCCATGGGTGGTACTGAACAGCAGCACGAAAATTAATCCTGCAACCACGGGGGAAATGGCAAAAGGCAGATCAATCAGGGTCAGAAGCAGATTTTTGCCTTTAAACTGAAACTTGGCCACTGCCCAGGCGGCTCCCAAGCCAAAAATTGTATTGACAGGCACCGCGATCCCTACGGTGAGAAGGGTCAGCTGAATAGCTTTCAGGGCCATCGGGTCCTGAATGGCGGCCAGATAGACTCCCGCCCCCTTTTCAAAGGCTTTGGTGAACACCAGGATCAGGGGTAAGATCAGCATGGTGATAAAAAACAGCAAAGCAATGCCGGTCAGCAGCCATTGAATCCCTTGAGCGTGGGACCCGGGAGTTCTGTTTTTCTTACTGTTTTTCTTACTCTTCATCTTCTCTCTCCTTATCAGCCCTTATCCCGGTTGCCTGACCACCACTGAATGAGATTGATCACCAGCAGCATGATAAAGGAGATCACCAGCATCACAGCGGCAATGGCCGTACCACCGGCATAATCGTATTGTTCCAGCTTGGTCCGAATCAGCAGAGGGGTGATTTCCGTGTACATGGGCATATTGCCGGAAATAAAGACAACTGAGCCGTATTCCCCCAGAGAGCGGGCAAAAGCCAGGGCAAAGCCGGTGATGACCGCCGGCAGTAGAACCGGTAAAATCACTTTACGAAAGGTTTGAAACCGGGTAGCCCCCAAACAAGCCGCCGCTTCTTCCACTTCCCGGTCCATGCCCTGCAGAACCGGCTGAACTGTCCGCACCACAAAAGGCAGGCTGATAAAAATCAGGGCGATGGTAATTCCCAAAGGGGTATAGGCAATCTTTAACCCCAGGGGCTCAAAAAGCCGGCCGATCCAGCCGTTAGGGGCATAAAGAGTAGTCAGGGAAATACCAGCTACAGCCGTAGGCAGAGCAAAAGGCAGATCGATCAAGCCATCAACGATTCTCTTGCCCGGAAAGGTATATCGCTCCAGAACCCAGGCCAACAGCAGCCCGAAGACCGCGTTGACAGTGGCCGCCAAGAAGGAGGCGCCAAAGGATATCTTCAGGGAGGCCAGGACTCTGGGTGATAGGACAATCTCCATGAATTTCCCCCAACCCAGCTGAGAGCTGTTCAGGAACACCATAGCGATGGGGATGAAAACCAGGAGGCTGAGATACATCAAAGATAAACCCATGGTGATCCCGAATCCCGGCAGAACGCTGTATTGTTTCAGACTGAAGCGGGAGGATAATGTCTGCATGGTTTCACCTCATCAAACAGGATGGGCTGGTTCCGGACTCCTGGCCTGGAACCGCCTTAAGCTTATTTCTCTACATAAATTTGATCAAAGACGCCGCCGTCGGCGAAATGCTCCTGCTGGGCTTTGGCCCAGCCGCCGAACACATCATCAATCGTGAAGAGATTGATTTGGGGGAACTGAGCGGCATATTTTTGGGCCACAGCCTCATTTCTGGGCCGGTAGAAGTTCTTGGCGGCAATTTCCTGGCCTTCATCACTGTAGAGATAGTCCAGATAAGCTTCCGCCACTTCCCGGGTGCCTTTCTTGTCCACCACGGAATCCACTACCGTTACCGGCGGCTCGGCCAGGATGCTGAGGGAAGGAACCACAATTTCAAATTTATCTTCCCCAAATTCCCTTAAGGAGAGGAAGGCCTCATTTTCCCAGGCCAGCAGCACATCACCGATCCCCCGCTCCACAAAGGTTGTGGTGGAGCCCCGAGCCCCTGAATCCAGTACCGGTACGTTTTTATAGAGAGCTTCAACAAATTCTTTGGCTTTTTGAGCATCATTATTATTGTGTTCCAGGGCATAGGCCCAGGCTGCCAGGTAGTTCCAACGGGCACCCCCGGAGGTTTTCGGGTTGGGAGTGATCACCGATACTCCCGGCTGCACCAGATCGTTCCAATCCTTAATATTTTTAGAGTTGCCCTTCTTCACCAGAAAGACGATGGTGGAGGTGTAGGGCGTGGAATTGTTGGGCAGACGTTTCTGCCATTCCGGATTGAGCAGGCTCTTTTGAGAGTTGATGGAGTCGATATCATAGGCCAATGCCAATGTGATCACATCCGCTTCATTGCCGTCAATAACCGTTCTGGCCTGGCTGCCCGAGCCGCCATGGGACTGTTGGATGGTCACATCCTGGCCGGTTTTTTCTTTCCAGTACTTGCTGAAAGCTGTATTGTACTCCTGATAAAGCTCACGGGTGGGATCATAGGAGACATTGAGCAGAGATACCGGCGGTTTGCCGCCGGCGGCTGTATCGGCAGGCGTCGCCTTGCCACCGCATCCGGTCAGAGCAACAATCAACGCCGCAATCAGAACGGCTGTCCCGAATTTTTTCCCGGTTGCAGATTTTACTTTCAGGTTCTCAAATTTCTTCACTTTCACTTCCCCCTTAGATTTCATTAATATATAGTAATCCTATAGGTTTTGTTAAATTTTAATAGGGACTTTCAACCAAGTCAATAGGTTTTTGAAAAAATATAACAATTTCTATCTGTTTACTTGATTATAAAAATACAAAAATCCCCTCACCATTTTTTTGTGACGGGTGTTATCTCTTTAAACCGCTGACAGCAGCAGTGATCAATATAAAAAAAATCAGGTCGCATGATCCTCATGCGCCTGATTTTTTATGCTTGTGTATCTACTTTTCCTAATGCAGAAAGTATCTTTTTTACGTAATTTTGCGTTTCCTTGTAAGGTGGAATCCCATTGTATTTATCTACAGCCCCTGGGCCTGCATTATAGCCAGCTAAGGCAAACGCGACATTTCCTTTAAACCGCACCAACAAATCCTTTAAAAAACGGGTTCCCCCATCAAGATTCTGAGCCGGATCAAAAGGATCGGTCACACCATAAGTCTTTGCCGTACCAGGCATCAACTGCATCAAACCCATAGCTCCCGCTGATGATACCGCATGGGGGTTAAAACTGGATTCAGCCATCACCACTTGCCGGATCAGATTCGTGTCTATCCCATGGCGCTGCCCTACTTCCGCGATAAGCTGTTCTATAGCCGGCTGATCGGAACGGTAATCTGAACTCCGCTGAGAACTTAAGGAGTTTGCTTGGAGAGAGTTTACTATACCGGAGTAAGGATTATATGCCGAGGTCAAAGAGGTCCATGAATTTTGCCCCATTCCGGTAAGGCTCATGGATGAGAGAAGATTTTCAGATAAGAGAGAATCCTTTCCGGAAAAAAGACTTCCCAGTAACATTGCGGCAAGAAGTTGTGAATTCTCAGTTGACTGCGATTCTTGCTCAGAACCGGACCCTAATTCTTGTCCGGCAAAAGCTTCCAAAGCTAATCCTGAGCTGGAGCCATCATTTCCTGAAAGGGCGGACTGGAGCAAGGTGGCAAAGAGGAGAGCTTGGGAGCCACCCTTGTTTCCGGACTCACTCCTTGAAGTATCCTGCCAGGCCTGATTCATACTTTGAAGCTGGTAAAGCAGCACTAGTTCTGCCGTATTCACCGATTATCCCCTCCTGATATCAGACGAGCTTAGCAATTCCCTCAAGCTCATCTTTAGCTAAGATCCGGTCAGGAATCAACACCATGATAATACGGTCGGGAAGATTCACGATACCGCCAATAAATGGAGCTGTAACTAAGGGAGGCGGCGGTGCTATATTGTCCAGGATGCGAACCTCTCTCACCTGGTCAACCGCAAATCCTACCAGATCGCCATTGACTTCCGTAATCAAGGCAAAGTCTTCCTTGGCGGCTTCCACGTCCTTGGCAATGGTCCGATTCTTTTCCACACCAAAACGAACATGTAAATCAATCAATGGAATCGCCGACCCCCGCAGATTGATTAATCCCTTGACCGAGTCAGGGGCCTTGGGAATCGGGCGAATATCCCCTAACCGGGTAATTTCTCTGACGATTTCAATGGGCATTCCATACTCTTCCTGGCCTAGTCCAAATATAACCACTTGATTTCCCATGACAGCCACTTCCTCACTTTATACAATTCTACCAATTTCGTTAACAGCCTTTTCTAAAGTTGCATCATGGGTTTGGATCACCTTTTGATTCGCTTCATAGGCTCTCATCACTGTGATCATCTTAACCATCTGGCCTGGCAAATTCACATTGGATCCCTCCAGCGTCCCCTGAAGCACGGCCTCATTACCGGCAAAGTCCTGTACCGGCTGATTAGAGGCATACAGAGACTGTCCTTCGCGAAGAAGGCCGACCGCCGGGATTTGCACCAATCGCAAGCGGTCCATAGTGACCCCCTGATCGGTGATTCCCCCCTGAGCATCCACCTGGAAATTCTTGCTTAACGGTCCAATGGGCCCCTCTTCACCAAGAACAGGATAGCCATCGGCTGTTTGCAGCATTCCTTCAGAATTCAGTTGCAGCTGTCCATTACGGGTGTAGCGCTCACCGTTGGGGGTATCCACCACCAAGAAAACTTCCTCAGCAGTGAGGGCCAGATCCGTAGGAATGTCCGTGGTTTGCAGAACTCCCTGAACATTCATCCGCGTAATCTGATCGACGACAACCCCGGTACCTATACCGCCGATTAATGTATTGCCGGGGATTTCGTTTTCCGTGTTTGTTCTCATCATGAGCATTTCGGGAAAGGCTTTATTGCTGGACTCCTCCCCTTTATAACCCGGAGTCCTGATATTTGCGACGTTATCCGCGATAATCTCGCTTTGGGTCTGAGCAGCAAGCATTCCCGCCGCCCCTGTATATAATCCTTTAATCATGGATCGTCACCTTCATCATCTTTCTATCGCACAAAGTTTTACTTTTGGGTGATCACGGTACGCAAATGGGACAATTGCGCGGAAATTGCCCGGGTGACGGAATTATAATAAATCCCGTTTTCAGCCACATTGACCATTTCCTTATCGATATCCACATTATTGCCGTCGTTTCGATAGGTCGTTCCTTGATCTTGCACAACCCCACTGGAATTAAATCCAGTTTTTTGGAGATGACGCTCTGATGTTACTTTAAGGGGGAGCTCCCCTCCGGTCTGACCCATAGCTTCACCAAGGAGCAGGTCAAAATCCACATCAGAACGTTTAAAATCCGGAGTATCCACATTGGCAACATTATTCGCCAGGACTTTATACCTCAGACTGGACGCATCAAGACTTTTTTCCAGAATATTAATAACCGGTGTATTCAACCAATCCGACATCTAATTTACCTCCTTAAGGAGTTAGCCATGCTCCACATTTGGTCCCCGTTGGTAATCATACGGGCATTGAGCTGATAGGCCCTCTGCACCTGGATCATCTCCGTCATGGCTGAAGCAAGGTTCACATTGGATTGTTCCAAAGACTGGGTCTTGAGCTTACCCAAGGTCCGTTCTTCCACCTGGCTGCCCGGCGTGCCAACCAATTCGTCCCCGGTCACTCCGGCCGCGTCGGGAGCAAAATAGAGATTATCTCCGTCCCTGACTAACCCTTCCGGGTTAGCAAAGGTAATTATATTGATCTGCCCCAAAGTCTGGCGGCTTCCGTCAATAGTGGCACTAAGAATTCCTTCCGTGCTGATCTGGACATCTTCAGCCCCTTCCGGAACGGCAAAGGCTGTGGGTAAAATATCTCCATTCCAATCCAAGGGACGGCCCAATTCATCCATATCAATTGGTCCTACCGGGTACCCTTCTCCCTCCGGATCATTGACCACAACCCGGCCCAAAACTCTTTCCTCGTCATCGATAAATCCCGTTATATTGCCTGTCTCATCCACATACAAATCCATGGCATCGGCTGGAATCTTTACTTCCAGAATATAACCGTCGGAATTAACCAACTTGCCTTGACTATCCAACTCAAAGTTTCCCACCCGGGTATAGCGGCTCTCCCCATTGGCTGTCCGCACAGGGAAGAAGCCTTCCCCGTCAATAGCCAGATCAAAGGGGTTCTCTGTCTCCCGGATGATTCCCTGCCGGTAATCCGTGTCTATGGTCGGATAAATCACACCGGCTCCCACATCAATCCGCTCTCCCACAGGCTGTCCATTAAATTCACGTTCAGCCGGCCGCATTTCTGCAGCCAAAGCTTCGGCAAAATTCACCCGCTGAGCCTTATATCCCGGTGTATTGACATTGGACATATTATTGCCCAGTACATCCAAAGCTGTCTGCTGAGCCCGGACCCCAGTAGCTGCTGTATTCAGAATGCGCAAATCCTGTGCCTCCTCTCAGAAAAGAAATGCCGAAAAGGACTTTGGCATAAGGTTTTATCCTTATACCCAAGTCCTTAGCCTATTATCCGCGTTTAAGGTCGATCAGCTCCTGAAGCAGGGAGTCCGATACGGTGATTACCCTTGAATTCGCCTGGAATCCACGCTGGGTGACGATCATATCCGTAAACTCCTGAGAAAGATCCACATTGGACATCTCTACGGAATTGGGAATGATATTTCCCCGTCCCGCTGTTCCAGCAGCACCGATGTCTGCTATACCGGAGTTGTTGGTTGCCGCATAAAAATTGTTACCAACATTCTGCAAGCCTGCATCATTAGCAAAGTTAGCAATGGCCAGCTGACCGATGCGACGGGACGCAGATCCTTTGCCATTGCTGTATATCCCGCTAATAATACCGTTGCCATCGATAGTGACTTCATCTAATTTTGCCCGGAGTCTCCCATCTACACCCTCAATCTCAACACCGGCAGATGGCGGAGCCGCATTCAAGGTTATTGTTCCCGTTTTTGGATCAAAGGAGCCATCGGTTATGTCCTCTAGATCAGCACCGACTAAGTCCGGATTCTCATAGACATAAACGCTTCCCTTTTGCACAAAATCCCCCGCCGGAATCGTAAGCTTATCGTAGTCAATATCGGTAATCTCAATGGCAGGAGGGTCCCCACTAGCTTCATCCGCCGGATCCTTAGTAAAGGTTATTTTACCCGTCGTTGAGTCAAGCGTTCCACCATCGGGAACTGTCGCTGAAGCACCGATTAATGCCGGATTGACATACTCATAGTTGCTCCCGTTCTGCACAAAATCTCCGAGATTAATCTTAATTATTCCCCCCTCAGGTTCAGGCGGGTATGAGCCTATATTGAACCGTAAGGGTGTCAGCGGTGCGCTTCCCCATTCGAGAATCTCCCTGTCATTAGCTCCCCACATTTGCCCCAGAACGAAAGCCCCTGTCCCCGGATCAGTGAGGTAGCCATTTTGATCCTGAGAGAAGGCACCGGCCCGGCCGTAAACGATCTGTCCTGCATTCCTAAAGACAAAGAAACCTCTTCCATTAATCATGGCATCCGTACTTTTGCCTGTGTTCTGTGAGCTTCCAGTAGTCATGATCTGATCGATGGAGCTCACCATGGAACCCAGGCCGACCTGTGCGGGGTTGGTTCCCCCTTGATTCGCTGAGGGCGATCCGGCCCCTTTCATAGTTTGGCTCAGCATGGTGGAGAAGGTGACACGGCTGCGCTTAAAGCCTGTGGTGTTGACATTGGCGATGTTATTGCCCACAACGTCCATTTTTATCTGGTGGTTTTTTAAACCTGAGATAGCTGAATACAAAGAACGTAGCATCGGGATATTCCCCCATTTCCTTTATTTAAACTTTTTCGTTCCACTGATATCCTCGTTAATCCTCGGGAATATCATCCTTAGGAATGTCATCCTCAGACGTATCATCTTCAGGTACAGGATCGGGGTCGGGATCCGGCTCCTTAGGGTCGGCGACATAGGTGATGTCACTCATATCTACAGCAGCCTTACTTCCGTCCTCCAGGACCAATACCAACTGGGGATTGCCATTCAGCCATTGAACAGATTCGACGATCCCATTCACAAAGCCACTGCCATCGATATTCGCTCCTTCTACATGCTTGCCGATCAGAGCAGCTCCCTGACTGAGCAGAGAATTCTGGAATAGGGCCCCAAAGGCACCGACCAGGTTTTCCATGCTTTTAGACATGTTATTCATTTGCTCCAGGGAACTGAACTGAGCCATCTGGGTAATCATATCCTTGTTATCCATGGGTGAAAGCGGATCCTGATTGGTCAGTTCAGCAACCAACAGCTTCAGAAAATCATCCTTACCCAGAACCTCTTTTGTAGCGTCAGAGACTGCGCTGCTTTGTTTGGATTCTGAGGTGGAAGAGTATTTACTATAATTTGTATCAACTGTATTCCCCATAGTTTCCTCCTAAGCCTTGATATTAATCCGACTAGCGCCTGGGATCACTTCATCATTGCTCAGTATTCTCTCAAGCTCTTCACTATTAAGCGACTCTAGAACATCATCGCCACTCTCCTGGGAGTGGCCTGAGCCTTCCCGGCCCTGATGTTCCTGTGCACCTTCTTTTTGCTCTCCTAAGCCCATCTCCATCTGTCCGCATTGGATGCCCAACTGAGTCAGACTGTCTCTCAGTTCAGACAGGTTCTGTTGGAGGAGCTGTCCTGTTCCCCCATCCGAAGCCACGATGCGCATATGAACTTGTCCCTCATCCCAATTCATGGCGATATTAATTGCTCCTAAATGGGCGGGGTGTAGTTGAATGGTCAATTCGCGAAGTTGGGGGCGGGCCAGATAAGCCTTGTCAAAGATGTCCCGGGCTACTTGGGTCCATATGGGCTGATCACCTTTATCGGCAACTTTCCCTTGGACTTGAGCGATATCTTTGGCTTGATGGGTTAGATTGCCTGCTGCAACATCCGGTAAAATAGATTTATTCCCCTTATTTGTTTCTATAGGCTGTTCATCATCCTGAAGCCCTTTGACAGCTGTCCCTTTTGCAGGAACCAAGCCGCCTTCTGCCAACTTTTCTCCCATTACACCATGGGGTGATGCGATGCTTTTTGCTATTTCCTGTTTCATGAGTATGGTATCCTCAGAGTTCTCCTGATTCAAGCTGAGAATCTCCGGGTTCTTAGCCGGTCTTCCTTCAGGCCCATTCCCAGCTCCAGGTTTAACCTGGTTCTCATCTAATCCGGTCTCATCTGCTCCTGTTCCATCGGGATCAGACTTCGACTTACCTGATAAGGCTGCCAGCAATGTCCCCTGATTATTCTGGACAAAAGTATTCGCTGCTGTTTTCGCTGTGTCTGTCAGAGTCATGTCAGTCGGTACTGTATTCATAAGTGCCGTATCTGTCTTGGCCTGAGTCGCCATTACACTGGGCTCTTGCCCTTCGCCATCCATGGCGATAAATAAACCACTGTTATAGCGCTGAGCAGCAAGTTCTGATTTTTGCTGAGCTAAAGGATTAGCCTCAGCTTGATTTTGCTGCTTAAGCTTGATTTCCCCTGACATTTCTTTAAGTAAATTGGATATCACGTTCTTATATAAATCCAACTCCGACTGGGGGGAAGTCTTCCCCTGAGGCTGTTCTGTCATCCCTGACAGCTGTACATCCTCTAATATGCCTGGAGAGCTTGATGGGAGGATCTGAACTTGCATTGTATCCAAGAGAGTCTTGCTTCGCATTCCATCCAGTTGGGTCATGAACATCTCCAGTCGTTCGGAGTTGATTCCCTGTTCCCCTTCTCGTTGTAAACCTTGCGCTAAAACCTCTTGAAAACCTTCGTTTCCCTGAAGTATCCCCATAAGTCCTTGTAACCCATCCAAACCCAATAAGGCGTGACGTCCGGAATTGGCATCCTTGCCTGCCGGTTCCTGACTCTGGTTGCCAGAGTCCTGTCCCTGTCCACCGACTTGGTTCAGCCAACCGCCAAAGATTGCTGCAAACATCATCGCAGCTGAATCTGCACCTGACTGTGAACCACTTGTGAAGGAAGATCCATCTTCAGTGCTTGTGATGGCTCCCCGCGTGGATAGGGCATTAATTCCTGTCATGGCATCACCTCCACCAATACTGAATCTATATAGCTTATCGGCAAAAACTTGGTAAAACTTTAATTTTTTTTAGCCAATAAGCATAATATGAAAAACGGTACCTGTTCCCATTTTTCATCCATTTCTTATTAGAATAAATTCTTCTTTTGGCGGCTGAGGCGGCCTCTTAGGCGCAGGATGGCTTGGGAATGAAGCTGTGAGATTCTTGATTCCGAAAGTTTCATAATCACAGCGATTTCTTTCAGGGTAAGATCTTCCTGATAATATAGGGCCACGACCAGTTTCTCCTTCTCAGGAAGCTTTTCGATAGCGTCGGCCAGGATCTTTTTTTGCTCATCAAGTTCAACCTCCTGAAAGGCTTCCTGAGCTATGGGGTCCGTCAATTGTGTCCTGGGGGTATAGGCTTCCCCTTCCTCACCTACAGCCACCTCATCAAGCGAAGTCAAGGTCAGCATTTGTCCTTGATGCAGGGCAGCATCCAAGTCCCGCAGCTCCATCTGCAGCAAAACAGCTACCTCTTCATTGCTGGCAGGCCGGCCATGCCGTGCCTCCACTTCGGCAAAGGCATCCTGGATGCGCTTGATTTTCTGCCTTGCCGAATGAGGTACCCAATCCATCGTCCGCAAGCCATCGATAATCGCTCCCCGGATTCTCAGCGTAGCATAAGTTTCAAATTTCACTCCCCGAACAGGGTCAAAACGCTCTAAGGCATCCAACAATCCAAACACACCGTAGCCGATCAAATCGTCTTCATCCACATGTTGAGGTAAGGAAATAAGCAACCGACCGGAGATACGCTTGACTAACGGCAAATACTTTTCAATTTGCTCGACTCTCCATGAACCTCGATTGGCTGCTTCATAAGGATTCGACATCTTGTTGGCCCCCCTTCCTTACAATCCTAGTCACCCCAACCCATTCTTCTCACTATTTCCGCTTGTTTCTCAACACTGGGTTCCCCTTCGGCAAACTCCTGATTCAATTGCCCTGCCCTACTAGCTGGAATTTGTCTTTCTTCTGGCTTTTCGCCACCGAAATTCAGGTTATCTTCCTGCCCCACGGCAATGTCTAAAAGGTTACCCGGCTCAATCAGCTCCATTTCTATGCCGGTCTTTTCAAAAATGGTGATACTGGCCATGCATATACCATAGATAAGGGTAAAACCGATAATGGCACTAAGGACAATGAAAATAAAGTTTTCCCCGCTATAAAAGCTAATTAATGCTAAGACAGCTGAAACGACAAGTGCAAAATACCATGCCCAAAGCCGTAATTTATCCATCATCTATTAAATCACCTTTTCGCCATGGTTAATGGTTCGAACCTTAAGATCACCTGTGCCCACATCAAAATGGATGGTTCGCCCAAAACTTCCCCCGACGTCGGAGACGAGGAGGGGAATCCCCAGACGCTTTAACTCCACAATCACTTGTTCCGCATTGCGATCCCCTATCTTTAACACCGGCGGTTTTCCCGGAAAGGAAAACATTTGGGCGCCTCCGGCCATTTTGGCGCGCAGGCGGGATTTGGAGGCACCTAAACGAAGGATTTCCGTCACCAGAAGATCCATCGCTGTATCGGCATATTTAGCGGGGTTTCCGCCAGGGGCACTCCCCGCCGTGGGCAGCATAATATGAGCCATACCCCCGACCTTCTGAATCGGGTCATGAACACATATACCAATACAAGAGCCTAATCCTGCCGTCATTAAAATATTAGGCGCTTTTGCCGTTTTCAAATCAGCCATACCAACACTAATTACATTGCTCATAGTCCCAAAGCTCCCAGCAGTTTTATCAATGATCCCTCATCAGGCAAGAATACGAACTTTCCTTCAATTTGCGGTATCCCGGTAAGCTGAGTATTAATAAAGAGAACCGTATCCTCAAGTATGCCATCTTCCAGGAGAATCGCATCAAAAATTGCCCCCACCATATCCACGGCTAAAGCAGGCACAGAAGGTTGCAGAGGGATTCCTGAAAACTCAGTTAAAGCGATGAGGAATGAACTCACCATGATATTGCCCACTTCTTTGAGGGCCGATTGAGCCATCTCATTATCAAAGAGGTTAAAGGATTCATTGGAACCAAATAAGGCTTGTACCAGTATTTCCGCACTTTCCAGAGGAAAGAAGAACACCGCTTTACCCGAAGCATCCCCTTCGACTTTAACATAGATAACGGCCTGGGGGACCTCCAGATGACCGATCACCATAGGAGCCTTCTCAAATTCTATTGCTTTAACCTCGGGAATGGACATTTCAATGCGGCGGCTGAGCATAGTGGATAATGCTGTCGCGGCGTGTCCTGAGCCAATATTTCCGATCTCTCGCAACGCATCCAATTGCATTTGATTAATTTCCATGCTTAGATCAATCCTTTCTTACGCAAGTCTCTTTGAATATCAAAAACACATCGGATGATGCGATCGCGATCACGTTCGGAAATTTGATAGAAATCTACGGACACGGAAAAGTACTTGGTGTCTTCAATAGGCTCTACCCGACATACCCGGCCCGGAGTTCCGATGATACCGCAGGGTAATTCAAGATTGGCATAGAGGATGGAGCCTTTGTCCAACTTGACTTTGGCTTGAAAACGCATTCCGCCGCCGCTCAGATCCAACATATTCCCCTTCAGCAGGTCCCCTAATCCTTCCCTCTCCACCACTTGATAGGTTATCGGGAAGGAGGCGGAAACCCGCACATAGTTCCTCCTTTGGACCCTTCTAATACTATCCGGCATCTTCAGGACAAACATTGGTATGGGTGTTGCGACACGCTGAAGAACCGATGACATAAAAGAGTAGGAAGCCACGTCATCCCAAAAAGTAACCTCCACAAGAGTACCCTCCTGCAGGGGAATGATCATCCCTTGGTAATGGGGTGCATATACAGATAGTCGTGTTTTGCCGATCTCATCGACATGTGTCTTGTAATTTCCTTCATAGTCCCCTTCCGGAACATGCAACTCAACAGCTAATCCGGAAACTAATTTATCAAGATATTGCACTGCCCTCACCCCCTAAGCCGAATTAAAAAAGAAAAACTATTGAAAAGTTAAAAGGCTCGCAAAAGATTTTTTAAAAAGCCACGAATTCCTCCTGCTTGTCTCGGCGGACTAAGATAAAGTCCGGACACCGAACCGGCAATCCATTGAATACATTGATAAGCTGAACTTTGCGGATAGGATACTCCGATGGGTTCTTGTTTCATAATGGCTCTGCCCACGGATATATCCTCATAGACCCACCCCAATAAATTGACGGGAGCATTCAGGAACCGCTTCGCGGCGCTCTCCAGGCGTTCATAGGTGTCTTTGGCATCCGCTTCCCTTTGCACCCGATTCACCACTACATTGACCGTAACGCCATCCTTAACCTTTTGTAAAGCCTTGAGCAGGCCATAAGCATCGGTTAAGGCGGTTGGCTCCGGGGTGGTAACCAGGATGATATCATCTGCCGCCCTTAAGAAATTGAGCACCGTATGCCCTAAACCTGCACCTGTATCAATGATAATAATATCTGCCAGGGACTCTAGGCGTCCCAGATTTCTGACGACCTCTTCCAGCCGCTCCCTCTCGATGTTGGCTAAATCCTGGACACCTGACCCCCCCGGTAATATCCCTATCCCTTTCGGGCCATAGATCAGGATTTCTTCGATATCTTTTTCACCATTGAGAAGATGCTCAAAAGTATAACGGGGTGTAACGCCGCAGGCTATATCCAGGTTCGCAAGTCCCAGATCCCCATCCAGAAGAATGACCCGATAGCCCAAATCAATCAATGCCAAGCCCAAATTCACACTGAAATTGGTCTTGCCCACGCCGCCCTTCCCGCTGGTCACAGCAAATACACGCAGATCGTGTTGGGAATCAGAATTGGCAGTAAGGTCAGGTTTATGTCGGGAGGCGATACGCCTTAATACTTTTGCCTGGTCATTCACGCCGATCCCCCTCCCCCAGAATATAACGAGTCAAACGCTCTGGGGTTGCTACTTCTATATCATCGGGAACATTTTGCCCATTGGTAATATATGCAACAGGCAGGTCGGTTCTTTCCAAAAGATTAAGAATAGTGCCCCCGCCGATTGTTTCATCCAGTTTGGTAAAAATCAGATGGGTCGTCAAAGGCTCGAAGCGCTCATAGATCCTGGCCAAATCCGCGGCCTGAGTGGCGGCACTCATAACGAGCATGGTCAGCTCCGGCTGAGCCTTCTCCAGAAACGCCTTTAATTCCGACATATGAAGATCATGGTGAGGACTGCGTCCGGCCGTATCAATAAAAATAAGCTCCTTATCCTCATGGCGCTGAATCGCCTCCCGAAGACCGGAGGGAGTCATGACCACATCCACAGGCACGCCAATAATCTCCCCAAAGGTTTTCAACTGCTCCACGGCAGCGACCCGGTAAGTGTCTGCAGTGATCAAAGCAACCCGCCGTTTATCGACGATGCTGAAGCCTGCCGCTAATTTACCGATGGTGGTGGTTTTTCCTACCCCTGTGGGCCCGACTAACGCCACTATCCTAGGTTTGCGGACTCCTGGCTGAATAGCCGCTGTATTGTTGCAGATCCGGCGTATGGTTTCCTTGAGGCAGGCCCTGACCCGATGGTCCTCTCCCCAGTCCTCTTCACGGACATTTTGCTGAACTGAGCGAAGTATTCTCTTGATCAGCTTGGGATTTATGCCCCGCTCTTTGAGCAGATCGGCCCATTTCTGCAAAGGCACAGGCCATACGCTTTGCTCTCCATCCAAACCTTCAATTTGGCGGTTCATACTTTCCAGCAATTTGCGCATGGATTGCAGTTCTGCCTCTAAAGCATTGAGTTCCGCCCCCTTTGGAGCACTCACCTCAACCCGGGGAGTCTTTTCCAGCGCAGGGGGCTCCGCTCCCTTTCTTGAATCAAAAGCGGGTCGTTCCATAGGCAAAGGGCTTTCCTTCCGAACCCCATAAGGGTTCGCTGGGTATAAAGATTTGACAGGAGCTTGTTCTTTCCTCACAGGCTCTTCTTCAATAGCCGCCATCACTTCCACTTTATGTTTGCCAAAAAGCCCCAATACTCCGCCTTCCTTAAATTGCCGTGTCTGAAGGATGACGGCATCGGCGCCCAATTCCTTCTTCACTTTGCCCATGGTCTCGGCTACTGTATCGCCAACAAAACGCTTAACTCGCATTTCCAGTCGTCACCATCCCTACTGCCTGAACCTGCACACCATGCACAAGTTCGTTATAAGATAGAACCATAAGCTGAGGCAACTGACGCTCAGTTACCCGTTTTAGATTAATCCTTACTACCGGAGCGCAGACCAGAACAGGGTTATACCCTTTTAAGACCATTTTCTCCATCTCCCGGGCTAAGGATTGCATAAGTTCCTGCAATACACGGGGATCCAGAGTCATATAGCTCCCAAAATCCGAAGGCTGGATGCTGTCCAGAATCAGCTGCTCCAGCTTCGGATCTAAAGTAAGCACCGGCAACTGTTTGTCCATGCCCAGAAGAGGCTGAACAATCTGCCGGGCTAAGGACTGACGAACATACTCCGTAAGGCGGTCCAAATCCTTTGTGGTTGAGGCATAATCGGCTAATGTTTCCAAAATGGTCACCATATCCCGAATGGAAACCCGTTCTCTCAGCAGGTTCGAAAGGATTTTTTGCAGTTGCCCCAAATCCAAATGCTCCATGGCATCATCCACTGCCGCCGGTGCCTGCTCCCGAGCATGATCCAGAAGAGTCTTCACATCCTGACGGCTTAAGATTTCCCAGGCATTGCTCTTAATCACTTCGGTTAAATGGGTCGCTAAGACGGTGGGCGCATCCACCACCGTCCCGCCGTTCATCTCGACTTCTTCTCTGTAAACAGCATTAATCCACTTGGCGTCCAGCCCAAAAGCTGGCTCTTTGGTAGGTATGCCCGGAATATTATCATCCCCCAGACCACTGCTCATGGCCAGATAGTGATCGGCCAGGATTTCTCCCCCGGCCACCTCAGCACTGCGGATTTTAATCGAATACTGATTGGGTTGCAGATTCATATTATCCCTGACGCGAATCACCGGCACGATAAAGCCCAATTCACTGGCCACCTGCCGCCGGATTAAGACGATACGGTCTAAGAGATCGCCCCCCTGCTGGACATCGACTAAAGCGATCAGGGCATACCCCAACTCCAACTCCATGTTATCCACATTTAAAAGATTAAGGACATTCTCCGGTTTTTTACTTTCTTCAAGGGCTGTTTCCCGTGCCGCCGCGCTCTCTTCAACCACTGCTTTCTGACTGCCTTTATCCATAACTCTGCCCAGCGCCACAAGGACAATCGCAACGATCAACAAAGGCAAAAGAGGGAGCCCGAACATGGCCAGGACCATGGCTACCCCTGCGGTTATGTAAAGAGCCTTCGGCGTGTGGAAAAGCTGGCTGGAGAGGTCCTCAGCCAGGTTGGTTTCCGAGGCGGCCCGGGTGACCACCAGACCTGTAGCCGTAGACATCAAAAGGGCTGGAATTTGTGTCACAAGTCCA
This sequence comes from Desulfitobacterium chlororespirans DSM 11544, assembly GCF_900143285.1. Lineage (NCBI taxonomy): Bacteria > Bacillati > Bacillota > Clostridia > Eubacteriales > Desulfitobacteriaceae > Desulfitobacterium > Desulfitobacterium chlororespirans. Next base: position 92,872 of record NZ_FRDN01000011.1, on the reverse strand, counting down.
TCCCCAATAGTCAATAGAGTATAGGTATGCAAAGCTTCCGTGATGTCCATACCCCGCATAACGACTCCGGTAACAAATCCCCCAATAATGTTAATAAAGAGAATGATAATAGCGGCGATGGCGTCCCCTTTGACGAATTTGCTGGCTCCATCCATGGCCCCATAAAAATCGGCCTCTGCCTGAATCTTTTGCCGGCGATCCCGGGCCTGGGTTTCTGTAATCATTCCGGCATTCAGGTCGGCATCAATGCTCATTTGTTTTCCCGGCATAGCATCCAAGGTGAAGCGGGCCCCTACTTCAGATACCCGTTCCGAACCCTTGGTAATGACGATAAAGTTTACGACAACCAGGATGGCGAAGATGATAAAACCGACCACCGCACTGCCTTTGACAACAAACTCGCCAAACTGCTGGATAACATCACCGGCATGACCATCGGCGAGAATTAAGCGGGTCGTCGACACATTAAGGGAGAGACGAAACAAGGTTAAGATCAGAATCAAAGAGGGAAGCACCGAAAAATGCAAAGGGTCTTTGGTGAATACCGCAATCATTAAAGTAAGAACTGCAGCAGAAATACTTATGGTCAATAGAATATCTAACAACAGAGAAGGAATCGGTACAACCATCATGACAACGATCGAGACAATAAAAATAGCGGCGAGCACATCAATACTGATGTGCAGGCGGCGGGGCGCATTTGCGGCCATGGATGATTCCTCCTTCCTTGCTTGGTATTATACAGAATTAACCGGTATATTTTTTTCGCTTAAGCCGGTACACGAAGGCGAGAACCTCTGCCACGGCTTTATAGAGATCCGCAGGTACGGCCTGTCCGATTTCCGCCTGAGCGAAAAGGGCACGGGCCAGCGGTTTATTTTCCATGGTTATGATGCCATAGTCTTTGGCAAGTTGCTTAATCCGTTGGGCAATTTCATCGGCGCCTTTAGCCACCACCACCGGAGCCGAATTTTCCTTGGGATCATAGCGCAGGGCGACAGCATAGTGGGTGGGATTGGTCACCACCACATCGGCAGTTTTTAAATCCTGCATCATGCGGCGCATGGACATGGCCCTTTGTTTTCTTTTAATTTCCCCTTTAAGCTGAGGATTCCCTTCCGTTTGCTTATATTCCTGCTTTAACTCTTCGTGGGACATCTTGAGATTTTTCTCATAATCCCACCACTGGTAGAGAAAATCGATGGCCGCAATGATGAAAAAAGACAGAGCAATTTTCCAACCCATCTCGATGATCAAACCGCCGATGAACATCGCCCCCTGGCCAACCGTGAGACGGGCCATGACCGGAAAGATTTCAAAATTATCCCGGATGGTGGCGTAAACAAAATAGCCGATAAAGGTGACCTTAAGCAGGGATTTGATCAGCTCCACCCAGGCTTTCATGCCGAACATCCGTTTAGCACCGCTAATCATACTAATCCGGCTCAGTTGGGGCTTTAAAGGCTCCACCGTGAAAAGAGAGCGCACCTGAAGGTAATTGGCACCGGTGGCGATAACTGCCCCCACCACAAACAAAGGAGCGACAATTTGAATGCCCAGCCAGAGAAGATCCACCATCAGACTGGCGACAGAGCGGGTGGTCCATTCCGCCGATAGCCCATAGACATAAGGAAAGACCTGGCTAACCTTTTCCAGCATGGTGGGCACATAGAACTTTAACAACCCAATAAAGCTGACCAGCATAAGTGCGGAAACCATTTCCGTGCTCTTAAAGACCTGGCCTTTCTTGCGTGCTTCCTGCCTGCGCCTGGGCGTGGCCTGAAACGTTTTTTCACTCATGTTCCCTGCCACCCTTTATACAGCTCTAAAAGCCAGGTCATGGCCCGCTCAAAGAGCATGTTGACTGTTTCGCCAAAAAAGCCGATTCCCAAAAAAAGAATAGTAAAGCCAAAGATGATCTTAACGGGAAAGATGACCGTAAAAATATTCATCTGGGGTACAGTGCGCATCAAGAGCCCTACGCCGATATCCGTCAGAACCAACGCACCGATGACAGGGAGGGCCAGTTGTACGGATAAGGTGAAGATTTCCCGAATGAGAAAGATATAATAATTAAGTCCTTGGGGGAGAGCCCCCGGATTAATCGGGACATAAGTATAGCTCTTGACCATAGCCGCAATAAGATAATGGTGGGAGTTGGTAGCCAGGAGGAGCATAATGGCCAAAATCATTTGAAAATTACCCATCATCGCGCTTTGCACACCAAAGATCGGATCGATGGCTCCGCTCATATTAAAGCCCATCTGCATGTCAATCAATTGGCCTGCCCCTTCTAATACGGCAGTAATGGCATAAATGACAAAGCCGATCACAAGGCCAACCACAATTTCTTTGATTAATAGTGCTGCATAGGGCAGTGTTTCGCTGGGAATCTGGGGGCCGGCGGCCATGATGAGCGGATAGAGGATGATCGAAATGCTTACCGCTAAGCCCAGTTTGACCATGGCAGGAACCCCGCGGGCTCCAAACACCGGAGCCAGCATAATCATGCCTGCCCAACGTGAGAGAATAAGGAGGAACAGCGTGAGATTCCATTGCAAAAATTCTGCTAAGCCCATGTCTCTCCTCCGCGATGATTAATATTTACCAAAAATGGCTAAGTCATTAAAAAGATTGGTAGTAAACCCTGTAATCACATTAAGCATCCACGGACCCAATAAAAGCATGACAAGAGCAATGGCCAGGATTTTGGGAATAAAGGTCAGGGTCTGCTCTTGAATCTGAGTCATGGCCTGAAAAATACTGACCATTAAACCCACAAGCAAGCTCACACCCAATACAGGACCTCCGATCATCAAAGCAGTCATCAAGGCTTCTTTGGCCAGATAAAGTACGTCACTCTGATTCATTCATACACATCCTTAGGTTAGTAGAAGCTTGTGACAAGTGACTGGACGACAAGGTGCCAACCGTCCACCAGGACAAACAGAAGAATCTTAAAGGGCAAGGAAACCATCATGGGGGGAAGCATCATCATACCCATGGACATCAGCACAGAAGCCACCAGCATATCGATCACCATAAAGGGGATAAAGATAGCAAAGCCCATCTGAAAGGCTGTCTTCAGCTCACTGATTACAAAGGCAGGAATGAGGACATAGGTAGGGATATCCCCGTAAGTTTGCGGTTGCTCCATTCTGGCCAGACCGACAAACAGAGTAAGATCTTTTTCCCGGGTCTGCTCGAACATAAATTGCCTTAAAGGGGCTTCCGCTTGCTGCAGAGCCTCTGCCTGTGTTATTTGATTTTGCATATAGGGCTGAAGCGCCTGGGTATTGATCTCGTTCCAAGTGGGCGCCATGACGAAAAAGGTTAAGAATAAAGAAAGACCGATAAGTACCTGATTGGGCGGCAGCTGCTGTGTACCAAGGGCATTGCGCACAAAGGAGAGGACGATAATCGTCCGGGTAAAAGAGGTCATCAGCACAAGAATGGCCGGAGCGATGGAGAGTACGGTCAATAAAAGCAGGATTTGCAGGGTTGAACTGGTTTGCTCAGCCGTTGTCGTCCCGAAATCAAGGGTTAAGCCTGCGGCCAAAACTGCATCTGTATTGACCAGTATTCCGCCCAAAATCAAGAAGAACAGCAGCAAAGCTTTCACGTTTCGCTTCTTTGCTGAACCCAATGCCTTCACGGTGGCTGTCATTGGTCCACCTCCTCAAGCAAACGTTCAAGCTCATCGGCGAAGGGTTCTTTCCCCCGGCGACGTTTACCGCCAAAGGTGCGCTGGGCAATTCCGGATAGAATGCCCTCCACACGCTCAGTGGGCCGGTGGGCCAGCTCATCCAGGATCTCGGCCGCCAGCTCAGGGTCATTGATCTCATCGATCTTCGTCAAATGATGATCCGTCCCCCCCAGGATCTGGAGCTTTCCGGCAATTTCCACCAAATAAAGGGATTGGCTGGCATTGAGCATTTGCCGATCCAGAACTCTCGCCCAAGGCGCCTGCATGCCCCGGAAAGAAGCTTGGTTCATTTTGCGGATGACCCATAAAGCAACCACCAGAATAAGGAGAAAGACGAGAATCGTCCCGATGATCCCCCCCCAGTAGGAGGGATCGGATACACTATTACTCACTCCATCCGTTACCTGAGGTTGAATGGGTGTTTCATCGGTATATTGCATTTTACTTCAGCGCCTTTTTTACAGCCTCAACCACCCGATCTGCTTGGAAGGGTTTGACAATAAAGTCCTTGGCCCCGGATTGAATAGCATCGATAACCATCGCTTGCTGACCCATGGCACTACACATAATGATCTTGGCTTGAGGGTCCTTCTTGCGAATCTCGCGAACGGCCTGCAGTCCATCCATTTCAGGCATGGTAATGTCCATGATCACCAAATCCGGGGTCAGCTCAACAAATTTGTCCACGGCCACAGCCCCATTTTCAGCCTCACCAACCACTGTGAAGCCGTTCTTGGTTAAGATATCCTTGACCATCATCCGCATAAATGCAGCATCATCAACAATTAAAACATTAGCACCCACAATTTTTCCTCCTTATTAAAAACGGAATAAATCTTAAATCTTTATTAGGGTTTTATTGAAGCCCTATGGCCTTTGTCATGCGTTCGCTGGGCTGCACAATATCGGTAATGCGTATCCCAAAGGTTTCATTGATGACAACGACTTCACATTTGGCGATAAGTTTACCGTTAACAATCATATCCACCGGTTCTCCAGCCAGGCGATCCAGCTCAATGACTGAGCCGGGTCCCAACTCAAGGATTTCTTTAATGGTTTTCTTGGCTTTGCCTAACTCCACGCTGACCTGTAAAGGAACATCCAGGATAAGTTCGAGGTTCTCCTGCCCATGAAGGGGATCACCAGGCTTTAAAGGAACAAATTGGGCCGGTTGTACCGGTGTCGGGGGAACCCCATAGCCCGGAGTATAATAACCGCCTTGATTATGTCCATAAGCAGGCCCGCCATATCCTTGCTGCTGCTGAGGAGGATATTCCGGCTGAGCCTGAGGCATGAAGTGACCGGGGGCCGGTGCCGCGGGCTGCCCATAGCCGCTGACGGGTGCCTGAGGTTGTTCCATCTGGAGGGAAGGAGCCGGAGTAGGGGTAGGGGCGGGTTTGGGCTCCGGTTTCGAACCGCTTCCTCCCATCGAACCCAGAAGCTTGCCAACCATCCCTTTTGCTACCTGAATGGGAATCACTTGAACTAAAATGCTGTCAATGACATCCTCCACCACCATCCGGAAAGAAATCCGCACGAGTTCTTCGTGGGATTGAAGCACATTAGTAATAATGTCGTCATCTTGAGGAGACATATCATTCAAGACGAGCTGGGGTGGCGTAATATCCACGACAGAATTAAACATGGTGGACATGGAGGTAGCCGCCGAACCCATCATCTGGTTCATGGCTTCCGAGATGCCGCTGATGCTAAGCTCTGAGAGTTCTGTCGGGGGATTTTCCCCTGTTCCCCCCATCATGAGATCCACGATAACCGCTCCATCCCGTTGGGAAAGGATGAGAAGATTAGACCCTTCAATTCCCGCTTTATACCGGACATCGACGATCACCGAGGGAATGGGGTAATCCTTGCGAATTTGTTCTGCACTGGCCATATCTACTTTAGGGGTGGTAATTTCAACTTTCTTTCCTAAGAGCTGGGATAAGGTTGTGGCTGCTGTTCCCATGGAGATATTGGCAATTTCTCCTATAGCATCCCTTTCCATATCACTGAACTCTACCGCCGGTTCCTTTTGCGCTGGGGGATCCGTTTGCTGATTCCCTCCCAGCAGGGCATCGATTTCTTCCTGGGAAAGCATCCCGTTACCCATCCTGATCCCTTCCTTCCTCAACGATTTCTGTTATTTGAACAGCGAGATGTTCCCCATGCAGACCAGGAATTCCTTTAAACTTTCTAAAATTCCCAACATAAACAGGGAGCGCTTCTTTAACGTTTTGCATCAGCGGGATCACATCCCCTGGTGCCAATTCCAAAAGGTCACGAACTAAAATCTCCGAATGTCCCAGCAAGGTGGTCATATCCACTTTTGCCCATTCGATCTTCCTACGAATGGCGTTAACTTGTTCCTTGGAGGTCACTTTGGCCTGAGTAGAAAAGAGGAACAAGGTACTGAGTTTGTCTAAGACAGGTTCCAGTACCAGATAAGGCAGACACATATTGACCATTCCCACCATTTCTCCCACCTGAACCTCTAAAGTGACGAGGATGATCATTTCGTTGGGGGCAACAATTTGGGTAAACTGAGGGTTGGTTTCCAGAACTATGTACTCCGGCTCATTGGGAATAACCTCAGACCAGGCCTCGCCAATCAGATTAATCATCTGCTGCGCCCGATGGGAAATAATCGTCCGCTCAATCTCCGTCAGATCCCGATTCTTCTCCGAGCCTTGTCCCTGCCCCCCCAGCAATCGGTCAATGATCGCGAAGGCCAAGGCCGGACTCATCTCCATCAGCAGTGTTCCCTCCAGGGGATTCAAAGTATATAAACTGAGGATCGTCGGATTGGGCAAAGAGCGGATGAACTCATCATAGGTTATCTGCTCAATGGAACTCACTTTAGTCTCAATAACCGAATGAAGATGCCCCGACAAGTAGGTGGTCAAGGACCGGCAATAATTCTCATAAATATTCTGGAGGGAGTGAATCTGATCTTTGGAAAATTTGTTCGGTCGTCTAAAATCGTAAACTCGGACTTTCTTCTGTACTTTCGTGGTTTTAATTTCCTCAGCATCGACTTGACCATCAGAAAGCGCGTTTAGTAGGGCATCAATTTCGTCTTGTGACAATACCTCTCCCATAAGATCCCCCCTCTCAAACATTCTTGTTTACGTATTATAGTAAAGCAGGTATGTCAAAAATAACAGTATTTTTCACGGTTAAGCAGTATTTTCCAGTTGGAATCCTTACTGATAAACAAAGGATAAGAAGAAAATCCCCTGAATCTGATTGCTTGTGACTTCATTAAGTTGGGTAATCAGTTCGTGTTTCAGATCTTCACGGACCTCGGGTTGCATATCCTTTAAGGTCTTGCTGGAAAGAACGGTATTAATCCGATCCTTAATAAAGGCATCCTTAGCTGTAAGCACAGCTTCTGATTTTTCGTTCATTCCTTCAAGAGCTATTGAGGTCTTAAGAAAAGCTCCGCCCTGAAGATTGACAGTAAATTCTCCAACGGATATAACGGGACCCTCTTCCTTCTTGATCACGGCGGCCTGTCCTGTAGGGCTATCTGAGAAGAACAGCTTTTGGGCACCCAAGGTGCCGACGACACCAATCGTCGATCCTAAAAATCCGGCAAGAAAAATTGCAATAATTAACTTACGGTCCATTACTCTGACATCTCCCCTTCTTCTCGAAATAACGGATGACAATGCCTTTTATATTCCGTCACTCTGCGAATGAGCTCTTCCGTCGTTTCTGTGACAACGTATTTATTTCCTCCCGTTAAGGTGATGACCGTATCCGGGGTTGCTTCCATGCTTTCGATCAGGTCCGAATTAAGAACCAGCTTTTTACCATTGATGCGGGTGACTTCGATCATAAGCTACTCCTCCGTCCAAACATTATTTGGCCTGCTTCATCCAGGACAGCTTGTTCACGCCGCTGTTCTTTAAGGTTGAATACCGCCCTTTGTTTCTCCTTCAACTTTTTCAGCTTCTCAGTATCCTGGTGGGCTTCAAGAAGCCTTTGCCGCTGCTGTGTAACCACTTTTTCCTGTTGGGATACTTCCTCCGCTATATAACGTAGAAGCTCGATCTGCTTTTGGGTAAAACTTTGCCATAGACCCAGATCCTGGGGTGAGGTTCGGCAGGCCTCCTCTTGACCCTGCAGAGCAAATTGCCAAACATTTTCCTGATCCTGGCAGACCTTTTGGAGAGACAAATGCTTTTGGATTTCCTGAGCAAGAAGCCGCTGCTGCTCTTCAAGGCTGCGTTCGGCCAGCCTTAAAGCTGCCTCGAGGCGGAATCTGAATTTGGCCAATCGAATCGCCTCCTTATCTTACCTAAGGGCCTGCTGAAGCTGCTGAAGCATTTGGTCGAAGGAAACTTTCTCTTCCACATCCTGACGAAGGAAGCCATTGATTCCTTCGATATGCCGGATGGCGGCATCGATGCGGGGATTGCTGCCTGTCACATAGGCTCCGATGTCGATTAAGTCTTTGGCATCATGGTAGACTGCCAGATGTTCCCGGAGTTTTCCGGCCAGCTCCTTGTGTTCCGGAGCAATGATGTCATTCATAACCCGGCTCACGGATTGAAGGGTGTCAATGGCGGGGTAGTGGTTCTGCATGGCCAGTTCCCGGGTCAAGACGATATGTCCGTCCAGGATACCCCGGACTGTGTCAGCGATGGGTTCATTATGGTCGTCTCCATCCACAAGGACAGTGTAAATACCCGTAATGCTTCCAATCTCGCTCATCCCGGAGCGTTCAAGAAGCTTGGGCAGCATTGCAAATACTGAAGGCGGATAGCCGCGGGTTGCCGGGGGTTCCCCAGCGGTCAAGCCCACTTCCCGTTGAGCCATAGCAAAACGGGTCACGGAATCCATCATTAAGAGCACATCCTGTCCCTGGTCCCGGAAGTATTCGGCAATGGCCGTGGCTGTGAAAGCAGCCTTAAGGCGAACCAAGGCGGGTTGGTCGGAGGTCGCCACCACCAGTACGGAGCGCTCTAAGCCTTCTTCGCCCAGATCTTTCTCGATGAAGTCCCGCAGTTCTCTTCCCCGTTCCCCCACTAAAGCGATCACATTCACACCGGCTGTGGTATTTCTGGCCATCATGCCCAGCAAGGTGCTCTTGCCCACTCCGGAACCGGCGAAGATGCCAATTCTCTGTCCTCTGCCAATGGTCAGTATCCCATCCACTGTGCGCACTCCCACACTGAGGGGGTCCCTGATCCTTGGCCTTAGAAAAGCACTGGGGGGAGCATTTTGCAATGGGTAATCCCTCTGGGTAACCATAGGGCGTCCATCCAAAGGTCTGCCCAGCCCGTCGAGAATTCTGCCCAGAAGGGCCTGACCGACTCCGACCTCCAGTTTATGCTGCTGAGGGACCACCCGATCCCCCGGAGCGATTCCTTCCAATTCCGCTAAAGGCATCAGTAAGGTAGTGGAGTTGCGAAAGCCCACCACCTCAGCCGGAATCTCTTTCCCTTGCTGGGTATGGATCCGGCAATATTCCCCTACGCTGACCCGCGGGCCATCGGACTCAATCATCAGTCCGACGATTTTGGCCACCCGGCCATGGGAAACGATCAAATTCAAATCACTCATTTTATGAAGCATATTATTCCAATCGGTCATGCCTTAGCTCCTCTCTCAGGAGTTGTTCACAGCGTTCCAGCTGTACCTCTACGCGAGCATCAAAAATACCTTCGGTGCATTCGAGGAAACAATCTCCAGAGGTTAAGGTTTGATCTTCCAACAAGGGGATATTAATCTCATCCGAACATTGAGAAAGCCATCGATAATCCGCAGTGGATACATGAAGTTTCCAGCCTTCCCGCTCTTCAGGGAGCAGGGACAAAGCGCGAATACGTTGCAGCAAGTGCTCAGGATGTTCCAATATACGGACACGAAGAATTCTCTCAGCAACCTTCAAAGCCAATCGGAGCAATGTCTCGTCCACTTTACTCCATTCCTCATGGGCAGCCCTTTGGGCTAAGGACAGGATATCCCGGGCTTCTGCTTTCATACGTTCAGCTTCCCGTTCTCCCTGAGCTGTGCCTTCCTGAAGCCCTTGGGCCAAGCCTCGGGCATACCCTTCCTCATAAGCCTGGTGAGAGACCTCTTCGCGAAGCCTAAGGGCGGCTTCTTCCCCCTGCACCCGTGCTTTTTCCAAAATCTCCGCAGCTTCTTCCCGAGCCTTTTCAAGCTCTGTCTGCGCCTGAGTACGGATGGCTTCGGCCTCGGCCATGATTTCCTTTGCTTTCTCATCCTCTGCTTCATCGGCTGTGACAGTTAAAGGCTCCCACTTTTCCTCACCCTCAAGCCGGGGAAATTCATCTTCTTGAGACAGGCTTCCACTCCGCTCATGGACTACAGAAAGATGCTTGCCCAAGAGTTGAAATTCTTCCGTCCGACATTCCACAATACAGGGCACGCTGACCTCTACTGCATTGCTTTTAACCACTCTCGTCCTAGTATATAATCTCATCACTGCCACCTCTTGAAATGACGATTGCACCTGTTTCTTCCAGGCGGCGAATTACTTTGACGATACGCTGCTGCGCTTCCTCCACATCCCTCAAACGGACCGGGCCCATAAATTCCATATCCTCCCGCAGGTTTTGGGATGCCCGTGATGACATATTGGCCATAATCTTTTGCCCCACTTCCGGATTAGAGCCCTTAAGGGCCAGGGCCAGATCTTTCATATCCACTTCACGCAGCACCAGCTGAATTCCCCGGTCATCAAGCATAACGATGTCTTCAAAGACAAACATCTGACGTTTAACCTGCTCGGCCAGTTCAGGGTCATCCACTTCCAGAGAATCCATGACCACCTTTAAGGTGCCCGGGTCGCTGCGGTTCAGAATATCCACGACACTTTGAATTCCACCAGATGTTGTATAATCCGTAGGAGCGAGACTGGATATCTTACGCTCAAGTATCTTCTCGATCTCTTTAAGAACTTCAGGACTTGTTCTGCCCATTAAAGCAATCCGTTTGGTCACATCGGCCTGTCTTTCCTGGGGTAAGCTGGATAAGAGAATGGCCGCTTTATCCGGTGGCAAATGGGTCATGATCAAGGCGATGGTTTGGGGATGTTCTCCTTGAATAAAAGATAATAACTGCTTAGGGTCTGTGCGCCGCACCAGATCAAAGGGGCGCATCTTCAAGGAAGAAGAAAGGCGGGTAATGATCTCAAAGGCCCGCTGTTCACCCAGGGCTCTCTCCAAAACCTCCCGGGCATAATCTATACCGCCCTGGGCGATATAATCATTGGCCACACACATCTGGTAAAACTCATCGACGACCTTATCACGCTGTTCCGCTGAAATCTTACGCACATTGGCCATCTCCAGCGTCAACTGTTCAATTTCATTCTCTGCTAAATGCTGTACCACCTTGGCTGATTTATCCGGCCCTAAGGCAATCATCAGGATGGCTGTTTTCTGAATCCCAGTAAGCTGCTGGCTCATCTTACTTTTCCTCCGCTAACCAAGTTTTAACAAGACGTGCCACTTCATCAGGATTGTTCTGCACATAGATATCCACAGATTCCTTGATCTTCTGGCGCTGGATTTCTTCAGCAGATTTCTGCTTTTGTTGGGCAAGTTTAAGCTCAGCTTCCCTTTCAGCTTCCTGCTGAGCAAGCAGAAGCTCTTCCGTCGCTGCCAGGGGAACAGGCTGAAGTGCTTGACCAAGCTCCAGGGACTCTGCATCTTGCTTGCGTTTGGAGCGCATACGGAAAAGAACGAATAAGAATACTAAGGCTAAAAGTGCTCCCACACCCCATTCGATATAGGTGCGCAGCCGTTCCTTGCGAGCCGCTTCAGCCAAGGCCTGCTCTTGTTCCAGAGCGCCTGTCTTATCAAAAGGCAAAGCAGCAACTTGAATCACATCCCCGCGGTCGCGATCAATTCCGGCAGCGGAAGCGACGATGGCTTCGATCTTTTCTATCTGTTCGTCTATCTGATCGGCACTGATGCTGTCGGCATCCAGGAGCACGGAAACTGAGAGTCGGGCAATATCGCCTGGGCTCTTAATCCGTTGTTCCTGGGTCGTATCCACTTGATGATTGAGCGTGTCCGAAGTTTTTTCAGAGGATGAAGTAATCCAGGTCCCGTCCGGCGCCAAATAGCCCGGCACATTGGTGTCGACTCCCGGAGCGGTTCCCCCAGGTGAGGTGTTGGTCGTATTTTCTGTGGTATGGGATTCACTGAGCACTGAGCCGGGACCATGGGTTACGGTGTCAGTCGTCACTTGATCAAAATTCAAGGTGGCATTCGTCCTGACGATAGTTTTCCCTGCTCCAAATGCTTTGTCCAGCATGCTTTGCACAGATTTACGGGTATTTTCTTCGGTGAGCTGCTTAAGCTGAATTTGGGTAGCGGTCATTTTTCCCGGCTGATTGTCTTCGTTCAGAACATCGGAAAGAGTATTGCCATTGGAGTCCAGGATAGTCACATCTTCAAGTTTCAGTCCTTTTACCGAGGCGGCCAATAAATTGGCGATCCCCCGGATCTGATCTTCCGTAATGGAGCTGCCTTCTTTAAGAGTCAGAGTTACTGCAGCCGTTGTGGCTTCCTGCTGCTCGATAAACAAGGTCTCTTCAGGTATGTTCAAATGGACCCGGGCGTCTTTGACATTGCTTAAGGTCTTCAGGGTGGCCTCCAGCTCAGTTTGTAAACCGAGGTTGTAACGCAGCCGCCGGTCAGATTCCGTCTCCCCAACGCGCGTCTTATTTAGGCTCTCACTCCAGCTGAATTCGCTCCCTTTAGGCAGACCTGAGTTGGCCAGTTTCAAGCGAACTCCCGCTGCCTCTTTCTCAGGAACTAAAATAGCCGAACCATTACTTCCCAATTTATATTTAACTTTTAATTCATCTAATTCCGAAGTAATCTCTCCGGCTTGAATGTCCGTCAATTCCGTAAAAATGGCTACATAACTGGGGTTGCTTGCCCAGTAAAGCAATGAGATCAGCGCAATTGCTACAGCCAGAGGAGCGGCAACGGTAATGATCTTCTGTGGGCGGGAGAGTTTGCCCCAAAATCCAAGAATTGATTGTTTAATTTCAGCCCACGAAAAATTCAATATCGCTCCTCCTTTCCTCAAACATTAATCATCTGATTATATATTAGATACTATTTACATTAACCCCCTAATTTCCTTCGTGAAAAACCGTACACTATTAATGTAGACCTTTATGTTTGTACATCCTTATATTTGCATCCTCATGATTTCATGGTAGGCATCCAAGGCTCGATTGCGGACGTCCACAGTTAAGGATAAAGAAAGTCCGGCCTTTTCCATGGCAATTACTGCGGTATGAAGATCCTGAATCTGCCCGGTGGCTAAGCCGAGACTGGCTACATCGGCTTCCTTTTGAAGGTTGTCTACTTTTTGCAGGGCTTCCTGTAAAAACTGCCCGAAATCAGCGCCTACTTTGGCCGCTCCGGCAGGAGTTTGCGGTCCGCTCCCTTCAACAGGGTTATTTTCCTGAATAGGATTCAGGTTTTGTTGAAGCATTAAAGGATGGACAGGTGCAATCGGATTAAAAGCCATGGCTTAATCACCCCTTCCCAATCTCAAGTGCTTTACTCATCATGGCTTTGGAAGCGTTCAAGGCGGTCACATTGGCTTCATAAGCCCGGGAAGCCGAAATCATATCCACCATTTCGGTCACGATATTCACATTGGGCATCCGTACATAACCGGCAGGAATCCCATCCTCGGTCGTTTGTGCCGCATCCGGGGAATCCGGATTATATTCTAAGCGAAAGGGCAGAGTATCTTCGGCAATTGCCTGGACTTCCACACCGTTGCCGGTGGCACCTGAAGTGGTTTGTCCCTGAAGCAAGGCCGTGGTGCTCACCGACCTGCCTTGCAGGGCCTGATTCAAGGTCTCGGCGAAGCTGGACTCTGTACCTCTGGCTTTAAACACGACCACCTGACGCTGATAGGGGATTTGATTGCCCGCTTCGGTCAGCTGTCCCGTTCGTGTCGTATTGATATTGGCAATATTATTGGATATAACGTCCAGCCGCAGCCGCTGAGCAGTTAATCCCGACGCACTGATATCCATTGACCCAAATATACCCATAGTCCCTATCTCCTTTGCACACATTCAACGATATGCCGGGCGATCTCTCCCAGAGGAGCCACCCGATTGGCTAACCCCGCATCCACAATGGCCCGGGGCATACCATAAACCACACAGGTCTCTTCAGCCTCTGCGATAGCATAGCCTCCCCGTTCCTTGATCTCCCGCATTCCCCTAAGTCCGTCATTGCCCATTCCGGTCATCACCACACCTAACGTGCCTTTACCGACTTCCTTCGCCAGGGACATGAACATGACATCCACCGACGGATGATAGAGGGTGGTAATCGGGGATTCATCGCCAATATGCAGAATGAGCTGGGAGCCACGGCTCTGCACCTGCATTTGTTTACCGGCAGGCGCAAAATAAATGGTGCCTGCTTTCAGAGCCTCGCCATGAACTCCTTCCCGGATAGTGAGGGGGGACATCCCATTAAGGCGCTGAGCCAAGGGGGCCGTAAACCCCGGCGGCATATGCTGCGCCACCAATACCGGCACAGGGAGATTTCCCGGCAGCTGGGTTAAGACCGCTTGCAAAGCCGACGGTCCCCCGGTAGAAGTACCAATCGCTACAATCTCGACAGGATACTTGGGCAAGGCTTCTCCACTATCCAAAGAACGTCCTTTCGCACTTCCTAAGGTTGAGCTCGTACTGCCCAGAGAGGATACCCCTTGCGGCGGATTCTGATATATACCTGTACCGGCACGATTAGTATTTTCACTGGCAGCCCCGGCAGTCCAGGGGGGCCGGCTTCCTGAAGCAGGCGAAATTCGGCTTACGGCCCCCTTTTTGCCCAATCGTCCTAGATTCACCTGTGCAGCTGCTTTCACTTTATCGATTAAATCCCGGGCTAAAGCCTGAATATCCGCCCCCGGTCCCCCGGAAGGTTTGGCAACCACATCGAAAGCTCCTGCCTCCAAGGCTTTAACACTAGCCTGTGCTCCTTCTGTGGTCAAAGCACTAAGGATAATGATGGGAGTAGGCTGCCAGCGCATGATTTCACCCAGGGCTTGGAGCCCGTCAATCTGGGGCATCTCAATATCCATGGTCACCACTTGGGGGCGGAGGGCTTGAAGCTTTTCTATGCCTTCCTTGCCATCCCGGGCCGTATCCAGTACCTTAATCTCCGGATCCTGACTTAATATTTTTTGCAAAGTTAACCGCATAAAAGGTGAATCATCCACAATCAAAACGGTGATTGGGGATTTAGGCTGATTCATGATTCATCTCTCCACCCATAATGTGATCAAGGTTGAGAAGAATCAGCAAGCGTTCTCCTATCTTGCCTACTCCACGAATAAAATGGGAATCCATTCCTAACGCAACAGGCGGCGGTGGTTCGATGGACTCGGTATCCAAACGCAGAACTTCCGTCACCGCATCCACCCGGATGCCAAAGACTTTATTCTGGACTTGCAACACGATAATCCGGCTTAAATCGCTTTCTTCCACCCGTTCCATCCCAAAACGAGTCCGCAGGCTCACCACGGGGATGACATTGCCCCGCAGATTAATAACTCCCTCTACATATTCGGGGGCCTTAGGCACCCGGGTAATAGGCGGTATACGAATAATTTCCTGTACACACATAATATCCACACCAAATTCCTCGGAACCCAGACCGAAGGTTACCAATTGTTCTTCTGCCATCTTAGTCTCCTCCTTCATAAATCAGCTCGCACCTTATTATTCCATAACAAGCTGCCTTGACATATTTAGCCCTTCCTTGTTACAAGGATATCCTGAATCAAACTGCCGATATCGAGAATCAGGGTAACTTTGCCATCCCCTAAGATGGTTGCTCCGGCAATACCCGGTAAGTTATTAAGGAAGTCACCTAAGGATTTAATCACCACTTCCTGTTGACCGCGCAATCCGTCCACAATCAAACCCAGCGCTTTATCTCCCAACCCTACGACCACGACAAAGACCTCTTCTGCCTCTGCTTCAGGAGCAGGAAGCTCGAATTTGTCCCGGAGGGAGATCAGGGGAAGTGTATTACCGCGCAGCTGAACCATGGGCAATCCGCCCACATTTTTAATATCCTTGCGTTCTACCAGCAAGGTCTCTAAGACCGAAGATAGTGGAACAGCATAAATCTCTGTACTGACTTCAACCAATAACGCTTGAATAATGGCTAAGGTTAAAGGGAGGCGAATAGTAAACGTAGTGCCCTGCCCCTGGCGGGTGGTGATGTCGATCATTCCGCCCAAATTGTTCAGGGCCTTTTTAACTACATCCATGCCTACGCCCCGACCGGAAATATCTGTCACTTTATCAGCCGTACTAAACCCCGGCAAGAAAATCAAGTTGGCAATATCCCGCTCAGAGAGGCCTTCCCGCTCGCCAACCAGCCCACGGCTCAGCGCCTTTTCGTAGATCCTGTTCAGGTCCAAGCCTTTGCCATCATCGGAAATCAAGATAGCAATATGATTTCCTTCATGATAAGCATCCAAGGTGATGGTACCCAGTTCCGGTTTACCGGCCGCCCGGCGTTCCTCCGGAGTCTCAATGCCATGGTCCACAGAGTTGCGGATTAAATGCATCAAGGGATCGCCGATAACTTCCACCACTGTCTTATCCAGTTCCGTGTCTTCCCCCCGGAGGACCAGCTCCATTTCCTTTTGGGTCTTACGGGCCAGGTCCCGAACCAAGCGGGGAAAGCGGCTGAATACGGTGCCGATAGGAACCATGCGCAAACGCATAGCACTTTCCTGCAGGTCACTCATCAATCGTCCCAGATACACAGTAGTCTCATTCAAGTTATTCACCAAGGCATCCATGCGATACTGTTCCTTGAGCTCATGACCGATTTGAACCAGGCGGGTACGGGTAATTACCATCTCGCCTACTAAATTAATTAAATTATCCATACGTACAGTATCCACCCGAATGGTATGGACCTGGTTATTCCCGTCTGTGGCAGCATTGTTGCCGTTGCCGGCGGCGGGCTTAGGGGCAGCCGGCGCTGCCGGAATGACCGGTGCTGCTTGTACAGGTTTCGCCTCAGGCCGCACAGGTAAGGAAGGAGCCGCTTCCACAACCGGGAGCAACTCAGCAGCTTGAGCCGCCGCCACTTCTTCGCTGCCATAACCGTCAACAGCATCACCTATGCGGTAAGGATGAACCTCAACCTCTGCCAGCTCAGAAACAAGGAGAATCTCCCCACGAATTTCTTCAGGGGGATCATCAGATAAAATCAGCATGGCAAAGCCTTCTTCGCTGCCCACTTCCAGCTCTTCCACGCTGGGGCGGAGCTTAACCACTTTACCCAGATTCTCCATCCGCTGTACGGCCATGACGGCACGAACTGCCCTCATCAAGGTATTGGGAGCAAATTTAATATCGACTTGATACACTCCATGCCCCATATCCTGTGAACTTTTGACCTGTTCCGCCACTTCAAGAGACAGTTGAAAATCTACCCGCGTATAATTTGAGGTTAAATTCTCCTTCATATCGTTACTATCCGCCTCTTTAACCGGAGCAGGTGTTTCGCCATTCATAAGTGCCCGCATCTCATCCACCAAATCCTGATACTCTGCGGTGATTTCCACCCGCTTTTCCACCTGGCTTAACATCTCCTTGACGCGATCAGTAACCGCCAGAAGAACATCAACCATGGGGAGCGAAACTTCCATCTTGCCTTGGCGCAGCCGATCCAGTAAATCCTCAGCTGAGTGTGTCAAAGCCACTATCGAAGTAAACCCCATGGTTCCGGAGGCTCCTTTTAAGCTGTGTGCAGAACGAAAGAGATCATTAATCAATCCGACATTATTGCCTTCTTTTTCAAGTTGCAGCAACCCTGCTGCCAGTTTTTCGATTTGCTCCTGTGAATCGAGAAGATAAAAATCCAGAAATTCTCCCAAATCGACTCCCAAGTTTTGATTATCTTCCTGGCTCATATGCAGATCCACCCCTAACTTTTGCTTCCTCTTTTACATGAAAAAATGACCCGAACTAAACCAATATGATATACCCAATCCATTATGTAATCGGTGTAAGCCTTATGGGCAGAATCGCCCATTGTTCTTTATTCGCCATGCTTTTTGTAATTCCTCCAAGCAAGGAGTCTATCAACTAATCTTTGCATTTCACCAATATATGTTTTTTTTTACGTTAATAATACTAACACTTCTTTAATTCAAGTGTAAATAAAACATTACTACATTTTCCTCAGATACAAATTCTATTTTACTCATAAACGTGTCCTGTTTATATAGGACCTTCATCCTAATTTCTCCCAGGAAAAATAAAACACTCCGATAAGCGAAGTGTTTTTTGACTCAAGAGGCTCGATCTTCCATGTAAAATAGCAAAAAATAAGAGACCTCCGGCTATATACCTAAGCTCCCTATGGTTCACTTTCCTTTGCTCTTTTAAAGAGCCTTTTTCAAGGCGGCCAGCTCGGATTCAGTCTGCAGTTGGCGAAGAGCCAAAATATTGATAGATTCGCCTTGAATGGTTTGAACCGCACTAATATGGTCCAGTTTTTTATTCATCACTTCCAAGAGACCCTTCACATCATCCTGCTGGCTTTGACCGTACCGTTCGACCTTAGCATCCAGTGCATCAATCTTGGCAGTGAGTGTGGATTCGACCTCGTCAATTCTCTTCTCCAGTTTGACTTGTCTTTCTTCCAGCTTGACCTGGCCTTCTTCCAGCTTAGCCTGCCTTTGCTCCAGCTTGACCTGGCCTTCCTCCAGCTTAGCCTGCCTTTGCTCCAGCTTGACCTGGCCTTCCTCCAGCTTAGCCTGCCTTTGCTCCAGCTTGACCTGGCCTTCCTCCAGCTTAGCCTGCCTTTGCTCCAGCTTGACCTGGCCTTCCTCCAGCTTAGCCTGCCTTTGCTCCAGCTTGACCTGGCCTTCTTCCAGCTTGACCTGCCTTTGCTCCAGTTTGACCTGGCCTTCTTCCAGCTTGACCTGCCTTTGCTCCAGTTTGACCTGGCCCTCTCCCAGCTTGGATTGCCCTTGTTCGAGACCCGCCAGCTTTTCCAGCACCAGCTTTTGAAACTCTTCGGTGGTCACGACAGTACCTCCCTTGCATTGCTTTGCTATACTTCCATTATAACCCACACATCAAACCAACAACAAGTCCCAATAGACGAACGGTTAAAATAGTTGAGCTAGACACCCTAAAGGTCATACACAGAATTTACGAAGAAATAATACGGCATTTACATTGCCGCTTTATCATATAGATAATAATGTATTCAACCCTTGAAAAGGAGCGGCAAGGTGATTAGATTATACAGTTTTGAGCTTTCCGAAGGCATGGTTTTGGCCGAACCCTTATTCGACGGAACAACCAATAATCTTTTGTTGAATTATGGAACAGTACTTACCGAATCCCATATTGCTGCCATAAAGAAATGGGGTATACGCTCGGTTACCGTTACGGAGCGTTATACTTTACTGATAGAACCAACCTCTTCACTTGTTAAAGAACTCAAAAAAGGGCTTATAACAGAGATAACACGCCTTGCCCCCGAGAAAGAGGAAGCAAACACCTCCGATTTTATGCTCACGGTTTCTCAAGTCGCCTGTCAAACAGCTCTTAAACTATTGGACAACTCCGTCGTTTTAGATTCCTTAATGCGCATCAAACTTGTCGATGATGATTTCTTATTGCCTCACAGCGTGGAAACATGCGTCCTCAGTCTGCTTGTCGCCGGTTCTTTCGGTGTCGATGAAAGGGAACTGTATCATATCGGTATGGCAGCTCTTCTTCACGATATAGGGCTATGTGAGATGCCTCAGCTGATCAACATGGCTGAAATGCAACTTCATCAGGAAAATCTCTGGAAAGAGCACTCTCTTTACGGCTATTACCTCGCCAAAGAATCCGGTCTGCCCCAAGAGGTCTGCAAATATATTCTCCACCATCATGAAAGCTGGAACGGAGAGGGCTACCCGAAAAATCTGTCCGGGGAAGCTATCCCTTTTGGTTCCCGGATTATAGCCGTGTGCGAACAATATAACCGGAAGCTCCGTCAAGAAAAAATCCCTCATTATCTGGCCATTGAATACCTTTATGGCGGTGGGGGATTTTATTTCGATCCCCATGTTGTCCAAGCCTTCACGAATAATTTGGCCGTCTATCCTCTGGGCTCCCTTGTCCGCTTGTCTACCGGGCAGGTAGGCGTCGTGATCAATGTCCGCCAGAACCTAGGCCCCCGGCCTATTGTAAGAATCTACTACAATAGGGTTAATATGCCCCTGCGCGTCCCTGTGGATATGGATTTAGCCAAGGAGCGAACAGTCTTTATTGAGCAGGTTTTATAACACTTTACCTCGTTATTGCATTTGTTTGTTGGAAAGGTATCGATATGACCCATCGGGCTTTAATTCAATGGTCAGGCGATATTTCTCAGCATCATTTGCTATAGTCCCATCGTCGTAATCATATAGAAGAATGTAATCAATGGTCAGAATTTGATCCTTTACTTCATATGATATGACTGATGGGCTGTAAGGTCTGGAGCCTCGTCCACCGCCATATACGACTGCGTCAAGTTCTTTATCGTACCATGATTGTGAAGAATCAATAATCATTTTTCTAGTGATACCGTCAAAATATTGGGAAAGTGTTTTTTGGATAGTAGAGATTGGAACAACGACCCATCCACCCGGCTTTGTTTCAAAAAATTCTTCAAGCCTTCCACCCATTTTAAAATAATAAATATCCTCAAACAGATAAAACCAAGAGAAATATTGATTCTTTTCTTCGATTTCCGCCGGCGATTTCCATTCATATTCCAAACTATTGCTGTCAATAAATAGATATAAATAGGTTTCTGATAGACGGACCTCTTCTTGTCTATTCCCTAAATTACTAATAAAATTGTCCGAAATATTGTCGGGGCTCCCCAAAACATAAACAGTATTAATGTCGCTTAATCCGGCCCAGTAATAACTTTTTGTCTCACTAGGATTAACCCCTCTAACCAGAATAATAGGCGCTGACATTTCAGCAGCAAATACAGTCCCTGTCAAAGCATCTGCAAAATCTTCTCCAGTGGCTAAGCATACTTTATCTTTCCCTAATGTACTATCAAATTTTTGATTAATAGCTACATTACGGCTATACTTATTCGAACCGGTAATTCTTTCCGCATTGGGAAGCTGGTCAACAATACTATCTGAAATTATGCTGGAGTCACCAATCACATAGGTCTTTATTACACCATTTAATGAAGAAATATATTCCCTCGTTGAATCTGGCAGAGAATTTTTAGGTACTAATAATACAGGGAGCTGTTTTATAGCGGCAATTGGGGCCATTGACAGCGCATCTGAAAAATTGTTACCGGTGCAGACAACCAATTGTGTCGGAGTATCCAATTGCTTCGCTATCTTGACAGAAGTGTCATATCGGTCTGTCCCATATATCCTCACTGTTTGGATCTGCATTGAATTCAGTTGATTTTCAACATTCACAGAAATAATCCCTGTTCCACCAATGATAAAAACATTTTTAACATTTAAACTTATTAAGGTTTGTTTTGTTGTATCCGGCAAATTATTCGTGTCAGTTAACAAAATGGGCGCCTTATATTTCTTCGCAAGAGGAGCGGCACTTAAGGCATCGGGAAAATCATTGCCGCAAGCTAAAACTGCATAATCGGACTGACCCCACTGTTGAGCAATTGCCGACGATACAGCATATCTATCATCTCCTGCTAATCGGATTATTGCTGGTGAGTTTGAAGCATAGACTGGGAAAGCAATTGAAGGCGCAAGAACGAAACTTGAAATTAATCCCAATATTCTTTTCCGCATTCTGAGTTGCTCCTTTCAAAAAGCTTGTACAAAAGCACTGCCTCAATCCTTTGGTCAACCAAGGATTGAGGCAGTTATCATCAATGGATCCTTTAAACTCTTTGGTCAACGAATAATCCGGCGACATCGGTTAGATTATGGAGCAGCTCCATCACCCATTTCGGTGTGGACTCTTTAAGAACCTGCTCCGAGTCCTGGTCCACGATCCGCACCAGGATCTCCTCCTCGTCCTCTTCATGAACCTCGAACCGCATCCCCTTATTGATCAAGCCCATAAAGCGGTTCAATTTATCCACAGCCTTCTCAACTTCTTCACGGGGAATCTCTTCCCGGGCATTGGGAATTTCATTTTTGCGCTCGACAACCGGCCGGGGTATTTCCTGAGATCGTTCCAGTTTTTGGCCAGGATAGGCATCCACAGGCATCATGGTCTTCTGATGATTAGGCTGAATTGGCTCAATGACCATCATGAGAATTCCTCCCTTCAGCATTGAACTGAGTAGTTAGGGTTAGCGCACCCAGTTTCGGTGGTTCACAGGCTGTTGGTTCCCGCCGGAGTAGGCTTCCGCTACTTGATGATGGTGCTTGGCTTTACTATGAGTCGCTTGAAAATGGTTCATAAGCAACCAGTTTTCCTCCTGGATTTGTGCTAAAAGCTTTCTTCCTTCAGGGGAACTTTTAAAGCCATTATCCGGAGTCTCTTCAACAAGAACCTGCATCCGTTCCCGTTGATTCATCAGCTCATGGAACAGCTCCATATCCTGTTTATCCAGAAATTTCAACATCTCTTTGGTGAGGAAAAGGTAGTCCCGCCATAGGGATTCCGGAGTTTTCTCTATCATACCCCGGCCACCTTAGCCTGCTGAGCCAGCTTCATAGCTTCCTGCCAGGTATTGCGCATATCCTCCAGGATTGCTTTAGCGTTATTCAACTGTTGGACATCCTTTTTCACATTGCCCTCGATCAGGCAGTGCTCGATATATTCATAAAGTGCCGCCCAATTTTGGGAGATCTCATAATTCATATCCAAAGTAACTACAAACTCACTGATAATAGCCTGTACGCGCATATTGGCGTTATGGGATTTTTGAAGTTCTCCCTCCTCCATAGCCTGGATGCTTTCATTTAAGAAGCGCAAGGCTCCGTTATAGAGGAGTAAGGTCAGTTGCTCTGGTGAAGCAGTCATGATCTGCTGATTTTTGTAAGCGTTGGCCATAGCTGCTTGGGAATTAAGCATATGAAACCCTCCAAACCTTACATTTTATACTATTCATTTAAGACTCGATCTGTCGGCATTACTGATATGTTCAGCCTAATCCTTTCTATCCGTTGGAAAACTGCTGTAACAGCCAAGAACTCTGCTGACTTAATTGGTTAAGCGCTACCTCCATGGCGTCAAATTGTTTATAATAACGAGTTTCCATAGCACTCAACCGTTTGCTCATCGCTTCCATTCGATCTTCCATATCATCAAGCTGCTTACCAAGATAACTTTTCGTATCATAAAGAGCCGAGGCTGTGGTGCCTGCTTTATCCACAAGTTTATCTGTGGCAGATTTCAGTTGATCATAGATGCGGGTCAACACCCCATCCTGAGCGGAAGAATCACCGTCGACACTGAAAAGCTTATAGACGATATCCGAATCGGCGCTCAATGCTTTGCGCAGTTCTTCTTCATCCAGATAAAGTTTACCGCCTTCACTGACATCCCCCAAATAGGTGCTGATCCCTATGGAAGAGGCATTCCGGTATTCGCCGGTCATACCGCTGATATTATCGGTGAAGCTATTTCTCATCTTATAGATAAGATCGGTGAGAATGGGATCCCGCCTTAAAAGACCGCTTTTGGCCTTCTCCTCCCACGCCTTGATCTGATCATCTGTCAGGGCTCCCTTTTCTTCATCTGTTAAAGGAAGATAATCTCTGTATTTCGCCTCATTCACTTCCGAATTCAACAATTCAAGAACCTTGTTGTACTCATCCACTATCTTCTTTACCGCTTCAACTGTTTTATCGTTATCCGGTGTAACAACTATGCTCGCTGATTTTCCAGCTTCAGTGGTGTTGTTTAAGGTATAGGTCACCCCTGACACAGTGAAAACATTACTGGATTGGGCAAAACTGGCTCCATCAAGGGTAACCTCCGCATCCTGCCCTTTCTGGGATATGATATTCAGGTTTAGTTTATTGGTCAGGAAGTCAATAGCCGCAGGATCACTGCCGCTGAAGTCAAAGGTGTCGTTGTCCGGGGCTTTAAGAGTCACTTTTCCATCAAGGTATTCGGCGGTACCCGCTCCGAACTTTGCATTGAACATTCCCAAAAGCTCGTCAAGAGTATTTACAGAGGTATCAACCCCTATTTCCTCCACTTCCCCCGCACCATTCTTTACCCTGATAACGAAACTGCCGCCGGACATATCATCAAACTGACCGGAAATCTCCCGATCCCCCAAATCGGCAAACATTGCGGAAGTGCTTTCAGCTTGATTTTCCTTAGTAATTTGAACGGTGTTCACCAAGCGCAAGTTCTTCGTCAGGAATCCCAGCCCTGCCTCGGAGCTGCCCGCAAAGCTCAAAGTCCCCTCATCTGTCACACCAATCGTCAGCTTGCCGGAGGTGCTGTCAAAGCTCACCTGAGCATTGATCCCTGCTGCGCCCTCAATTTTCGCCTTTAGCGTAGCCAGGGTATCCGTGGCTGTATCGATGGTAATGGTCTCCGTATTTTCTCCATTCCTTAGCTTCAAGTCAAAGCTTCCTGATAATCCTTCAAAAAGCTCGGCTAAAACAATATTATCCGTCGCTTCAACGATAGGAGCAGTGCTTTTCACTCCTTCACCGCTTATATTGCCAAGTCCGCTTACATCATCGCCGAGTTTTAGATCTGCAGTAAGAAATTGAGCGGCAAGCCCCGTATTCGCAGAAAGATCCAATACCTCGCCCTCTATTTTTGCCTTGATCGTAAACCGTCTCTCCGCAGGATCGTAGACGGCCTCAGCCTCGACTCCCGTCGCACTGGAAATCTTTTGGGCAATAGTATTCAAGGTATCTGTGGTCAAGTCAATCTGAATATTGGCTTCAGTCCCTTGACTGGCATTCTTGATACTCAGCTGGAACGACCCTGTCAGCCCGGAAAACGCATTGCCTATAGGAACGCCGCCATCAGCCTCAATCGCCGCCGAGCTGCTTATTCCTGCTGCTGTCACTGAGGACCCAGTATTTATTTTTAATTTATTCTGGAGAAAATCCAACCCAAGGGAACTATTACCGGAGAAATCCAAGCCTGCCTGGGCTCCTGTCTGGGTAGTGGCCAGAAAGAAACGGTCAATGGTAGCATCATAGCTGGCCGTTACCCCAATATTGGCTTTATTGATACTATTAACCAGTTCATAAATACTGGCGCTGGGATCAACCACGATATCAGCGGAGGCCTCTCCATTCTTGAGCTTCACCGTGAAAGCATTAGGCTGAATACCCAGCTGCTTCACCAGGTTTTCTTTGCTTTCTCCGGTAGTAATCGCAGCGCTGCTGGCCCGCTGCACTCCTGCCGCTAATTGATTCACCGCAATAGTATGGCTGATCTTAGCCGCACCTGCCGTGGCTGTGGCTGTCACCGCCGTATTATTGGAGGTTACTTTTCTCATGGCCAGATTGCTTTGCATTCTTGAATCAAAAATAGTGTTCCGAAACTGGTTCAAGGTCTTATAGATGGCATTATAGTCGGTTTTCTGCCACTCAAGCTGAGTTTTCGTTTTATATAAATTATCGTATTTAACACGCTGGGCCTTCATGATGTCTTTGACCATTTGATCTATATCCATACCGGAACCGCTTAAGCCATATGTACGCATAAAGTCACCCTCCCGCTTATTCCCCCACTCCTCTCAGAGCGGAAATGCTTACTTCCATTTATAGTATCGGATCAAAATCATTTTTTCTGAAGGGTTTGAAGATATTTTAATGTAGATTAAGGTTAACCAGCCCAGATTCTACGCAGCCATCAACACCTGTCCCAAATACGAAAGCACTTTCGTATTTGGGACAGGTGTTGCCATCTTAATTGCAACATTCTGCTATCGCCGGCCCAAGGCTTTTAAGCAGCTCATACCGCCAATGAACAAAGGCCGGTATGAGCCTTCCCCTTAAAGCGTCCTGTATCCCCGCCAGATTGCTGTCCTCATAGGCATCCGCAATTAACTCCATGCTCTCACGAAGGCCTATGATGGCATCCATCATGAACTGATCACGGCTCTCATTGAGCATGGGCAGGGAATAATGGACGATCTTCCCAATAGCCTGAGAGACATCCGTCAATAATACCGCTGATTCCTCCAGGCGAAGCTCCTCGAGCTGCTTCTGCATATGTAACAGCGCTTCTTCAATCGTCGGCAGAAGCTCCAAGCTATAATGGATAATTTGAGCCCTTTGACTGGTCCCCTGATTCATATCCACCAGCTCAATTCTTAATCAAAATAGCCATATAGGGCATAGTGTTAAAGCCGTTGGCCCTGAGTAAAGTTAGAATGTTCTTAAGATAAGCAGCATTATGTTCCACTGTTTTCGAAAAGGATTGGATGAGTTTCACTACATGATCGGTGTTAAAATTCTCCTTATGGCACCCGGCCATCCCGATGAGGAACAGTTTTATCATCGCATAGTGAACAATTAACTTTACGTAATTATCAAAGACACGCTTCTCTCCATCAAAGGGAAAGAGGTTCTTAAAGACATAGTTCACCAAATAATTTTCTAAAATGTACTCATGCTGTTCCATCAAAGGGTGATAATAGTCCTGAGCAGCCTGAGCATAACGCTGACCGATTTCTTCCTTGGCAGACCCGGCAGTATATTGGATACCCAAGAGAAATTCCGCAAAGCACTCCATGAAACGCTTACTCGTCACACCGGAGGCCACACGCTCATCGGCGATCTCCTTCATCAGCTCCATTTGAATGGTCAGCTCATGGGGGACAGCATTCAATTCCTCCCTAAAATCACCTTGCTCAAGATAATTGATATAGCGTCCGATCAAAAGCGGTATCTCCTGCACTTTCCCTTCATCAATAAATGCCTCCAACTGACGGCAGAACAAACCCAAAATAATCAAGCGTTGCCAGAGGGGATAAGCGCGATTCTGAATCAAAGCAATGATAAAGACCCGGAGCTCCCAGAAATACTTCAAAGGAGTATAGATGGTCTTATAATCAGCAGTATCGATAACCCTGCCGCCGTGCCGGCGCCTGCTTCCTTCTTCCACCGTCTCATCAAAGGACATCAGCCGGGGATCCAAAAGGGCTAAGCGAGCAGCCTCCGGGCAGGACATGGTAAGGGATTTCTCCAGCACATGATTGACCGTATTGACCATACGGGGATAGGTGGAGCAGGTCACAGACAAATAGTCTTCCCCTAGTTTACGCTGTATGGAGCACAGCTTGTCGGCATCGATAAAGGGACATCTGCCATCTTTATTGAGCTTGATTTTGGCGTAATTACTTTCTCCGGCATTGGTGCGGTGGCGTTTGACTTTAGCATCCATTTGGGGCCGGAGATCCGTATCCAGGCATTCCCGATACCGCTGATACGTCTCTTTGTCTATCTGAACCCGCCAGCCAATACAACAGCTGTCCTCACAGGCAGGGCCGATGCATTGGAATGTGCTGAGATACTGGGGCTGGAGTAATTTGCGGATATTATCTGACATAGTCTAGCTCTCCTCACCGGTTAAACTGCGGATTTGTATACTACTATATATAAAAGGAGTCAGAGACAAGCGTCCCTGACTCCTTAAACATGATTTTCCTATGTGAATTTACCTTAAGAAATCTCCCTGCCGAATTAACGGAGTAATTGAAGAACGCCCTGGGGCTGTTGGTTAGCTTGAGCCAGCATAGCCTGAGCTGCTTGAGAAAGGATGTTGTTCTTTTGGAAGTTCATCATTTCTTTCGCCATGTCCACGTCACGAATGCGGGACTCAGCAGCTGTCAGGTTCTCACTGGAGGTTCCCAGGTTGTTGATGGTGTGCTCCAAACGATTCGTGAACGCACCCAGCTTGGAACGTTCAGCGGATACAGCCGTAATGCTGTCGTTAATCACCTTAACGGCAGCGGAAGCCTTAGCTGCTGTGGAGACATCAAGAGCATATTCGATAGCCTCATTGTCGGTTCCTTTAGTAACATTAGATACTGCGGTATAATGGGCTGTTACCTTTTCTCCCATGCTGTCAATTACTTCTTTAGTAGCAGAAGCTGTAGTGGAGGATACGGCCAAAGCAACGGATCTCATATCCGAGATGTCAATAGCCATCGCCTGCCCGGCGTTAGCACCGGTCTGCATCTTCAGGGAATTATCGGCTGTTACTGTAGTTGTTGCTTCCTGATCCACAACCTTCTTCGAGCCAAAGGTAGCAGCCAGATCGGAAATATCAATTTGATTGGTCTTAAAGGCCAAAACAGGATCTCCGGCTGCATCATCACTTATGTCAAAAGTGAATTTAATGCCATTTTCCTCATAGGAAAAGCTGTCGCCAGAGTCAAGAGCAGTCGGAAGTGTTATTTTATCATTTAATAACACGGTGGTGCCGTCCGCAGCATATCCTTTTACAGTAACTTCAGTTCCAGCGCCACCAAGTTCAACTTCCAGTTTAGCTACTCCAGCTAAGGCAGCGTTGGCTCCATCAATTTTAAAGTTGGTAAAATCTGCATACCCACTCTTATAATCGCTTTTCAAGCCATAGGTACCCTTAACGTCTTTCTCATCATCGGTAGTGCCAAATCTCGTAGTCAAATCAATCTCAGTCGTTTGACCGTCGGCAATTTCCTTAAACTTATCCACATCTAAATCGAAGGATACTCCGTGGAATTCGGCCTTGTACACCCCATTCTTTGCCGCGGCTTCCAGATTCTTGGCCGTGACGGTCATCTCATGGGCAACTTCATTTCCGTCCTTATCCGTTGCAGCTATTGCAATTTTCAGGTCACCGCCGGCCGCCTTTGTTAGGGTTACCTTTGCGCCTCCGGCTGCTGTTAAATCAATCTTATCCCACTGTACCTTTTCATCGGCATTACTATCTACCCCGATAGTAACTTGAGTAGTTGCTTCATCCCATCCGGTACCCGCGGTTACTCCTACGGCTTTATTTACGGTAACATCTCCGCCTTTTCCAGCCACAATCGTAGCAATATCTTTTGTCGTGGCAGCAGTAGTTTCCGTTGTAATGGCCTTGGTGCCGTCCAGAAGCTTCATGGTGTTGAACTCAGTGGTATTGCCAATCCGGTTGATTTCAGAGGTAAGCTGGTTGATTTCCTTTTGGATTTCCATGCGGTCATCTTCTGTGTTGGTATCATTGGAAGCTTGAACAGCCAGCTCCCGCATCCGCTGGAGAATGCTGTGGGTCTCGTTTAAGGAACCTTCGGCCGTATTAATGAGAGAGATAGCGTCCTGGGCATTACGGGAAGCTTGATCAAGTCCTCGGATCTGACCGCGCATCTTCTCACTGATGGCCAAACCGGCAGCGTCGTCACCGGCGCGGTTGATACGCAGACCTGAAGAAAGCTTTTCCAGGGACTTGCTGGTTTGACCATTGTTGACGGTCAGTTGGCGATAGGTATTAATAGCCGACATATTGTGATTAATAATCATAGTTTTTTCCTCCTTGATTTTGATGCCGGGCATCCTTGCCCATGCATGTATTCTGCAGATGATAGGTTTCCGTCCTCCGGCCGGCAGGGGAAACATCTATCCCGCTTACTATTAGTATCGTAAAATCTTTGGCTTTCTTTAGCTCTTAGTACTTCAAATAGTGTCTCAAAACGCTATTTCTCTGAATTTTTCTCTTCTTTTCTTAATATTTCACTCTGTATCTGGCAATTATAAGGTTTAATACAAACACTCATTCCTACAGGCAAATCAAACTCTCTTGTCCAACAGTATACCAACGTAATCCCTTATGGCCGCCAGCGTATCCAGCAACTCATGGGGCGGGAATTCCTTGATCACCTGATTATTTTTTATATCGATAAATTTGACCATAAGCCGCTGGGTTCCCTCATGCATTTCAAATCGCAGATCCGCATTGACCTTGACCATAAATTTATTGAGATGTTCGGTCAAGTCGTAAACATCCTCACGGGTCAGCTCTTCTTTTCCCTTGTCTTCAGATTGGGATTGATTTTTCCCTGCTTCCGATTTATTGGGCGCTGCAGGTTTATTCATTGACAGTTCATCAGGCTTTGCCACCTCCGGATTGGATAGATAATTGTTCATATTCACTTGTGCCGGCACTTGTTTTGCTGCAACCACATCCATATGACCACCCCTTCTCCCTTTTTACGCTATCTTATTTAGATTATCGGCAAAACAAGAACAATACTTAAGAGAGGAAATCAGGTAATTGCCTGATTTCCTCTCTTTTAGTCTATTTTTTGATATGAAGCTCCTTTAAAACAGTCAACTCTGATAAATCCGCAGGGATAGCCGCCTCTTTATTCTCCGCAGCAATGGCATCATAGATTTCCCCACGGTAGATTTTGATCTCTTTCGGGGCATCGATGGTGAGGCGGATACTGTCTCCTTTAATAGCGACGACGGTGATGACGATGTTATCGCCGATGACGATGCGCCCTCCTGCTTTGCGGGTGAGTGCCAGCATCTTACTCGCCTCCTTCAGGAGTTCCCTGAGCTTGGTCCTCAGGAAAAAGCTTGTGGCGGATAGAGTACTCCGTTTTGTCCAAGATAATCTGTCTGCCGATACCCTTACCTCTATTGACGACGATGGGTGCCAGGAGGTTGACGGTCATATCAGTGATTTTTTCTTTTACGGTGCCAATCAAAAAAATCTGAGGAGGGTTCTCTTCGGAAAGCTCCAATTCCCTAACCAATTCATCATCAAGGACAAACTCATACTTCGGAATGAAGGGGAAAGGATCCACCAGCAGAAAGGACAAATCCGCTTCTGCCGTGGATTGCAGGAAGGAAAAAGGACTGTCTTCATCATGGGGCAAATGAACAAAGGCTTTCTCGACGAGAAAGCCTGGAATTCCATGGGGAAAATGAATGATCTGCTCGGAAGTCACTTCAAGGGTGCCAAATCGTGTGGATTCTATCTTCATTGCGTTTCCTCCTTGAAAAGCTATACTCTAACATCGACTACGGAAATATCGAGCCGGGGATACTGAGTCACCTGGATGCCCACTTTTCCAGGTTGGTAATCGGCATCGACTCTGCCCCTTACCAAGTTGTAATTAATTTTGCCCGGAATAACTTCGATCTGAGCCGGGCTGGCTTCATAGCGGACAGAGGGAGCAATGATGGGTTCAAAGCTGAGCTCGCCTTTTGCCGCGAAACAGGATTCAAAAGCCATGTCGGCAATGGCATTAGTGGCCGGATTACTAATCTGCGCCAAGCGGTTGCCCTTTTCCACGATAGCGGCGATCCCTTCCAAGGCGGCCTGTCTGCCGCGATCATAGTTCTCCCGGGAAAGAGCGGCCCAGGTTTTAAGGCCTATGGAATGGTAATAGTCGGTACTGTCAATGGTCAATTTCCCGGCCGGTTGGCTGATCTGCAGCTGGGGAGGGATGTTCTCCATCTCAACCATGGGAAGATGTTTCTTCATAGCTAACCGGGCATTCTGGATCGTATACTCCAGGCGAATGGGGTAACTCCTCATGCTGAGTTGGAGCAAACACGACACCCCCCTTTGGCGATCAATGTTTTATCAGCTCTATCCTTTATTCATTTTAACGCCATTTACCTAAGTTCCCATTTATCTCATAAAATCTGCCAAGGAAGGCTGAATGATCTTCGTTCCCACGGCAAGGGCAGCCTCATAAATGCTTTCCTGAGTCTTAAAGTTCACCAGAGTCTCCGCGATATCAGCGTAAAGAACCGTAGCAAGTGAATCACCAAGATTGGCAGCGGTGGAATCGAGCTGAGTATAGACTGAATCCATGCGATTTTGCCGTGCACCCAGTTGAGCGCGCACATCGGAGATGTGATCCGCTTGCAGCTCCAGCTTGCTGAGCAAGACCTGCACGCCGTCTTCCTCTGTCCCCGTGCCATCATCCACTCCATTGATGTTCGACTCGTTCAGGGCTTTGCTCAATTGAGCCAGGGTATCAAACATGGCAATCCCTGAAGCACCGGTCTCCTGGTACTCGTAGGTGGGAGGATCGGTGGAAGGGGTCTTTTCGACATATTCCCAGCCTGCTCCAAACAAATCATGCCCGTTGACTGAGACTTCGATACTTAAATCGCCGCCCACCTGGAATTTCTTCGTATCATCGGAACCTTGCCAGCCGGTAGCTCCTTTGGGAAAGGGTTCTACATTGGCTGTCCCGCCAAAAATATATTTGGTACCTACTTTGGTATTGGCTAACTCAATGACATGCTCCCGGATTTGATCGATTTCAATGGCGATCTTTTTACGATCCTCATCGCTCACGGTACCCGTATTGGAGGCCCGCAAAGCCAATTCCTTGGCCCGCTGGATCATCTCCGTCATCTCAGCCATGGTGTCATCTGTAGTATCCATGTAAGCTATGCCCTCCTTGGCATTGGCCTTCAGTTGGTTCAGGTAGGATATGTTGCTTTTAAAACGCAGAGAATTCTCCGCCCCCACGGGATCGTCAGAGGGACGGTTAATTTTTTGTCCAGTGGACATTTGATTCTGCAGTTTATCCATGCGGCCTTGAGCCGCCCAGAGATTAAGAAGTAGATTGCGGGAAAGCATATTATTGGAAATTCGCAAAGCGGTTCACCATCCTTCCATTGTTCTAACGGGTAACACCCATGCCATTGACGATAGTATCCAGCATACTGTCCAGCATGGTCACGATCCGCGCTGCCGCAGTATAACTCTTCTGGAATTTGATCAGGTTCGTAATTTCTTCATCCATGTTTACTCCGACCACGGATTGCCGCTGATTATACATATGGGTGACAAGGACGGCCTGACTTTCCTTCATCCGGGTGGCTTGCTGGGCATCGACCCCCAGTTCGGCGAGAGCTGCCCCATAATAATCACCGATGGAAGATGCCGATAAAGGCGGAGTCTGAGCCAGGACAACAGGTCTCCCGACGGCCGTATCCGTGGTTATGGTCCCAGTGGCCGGATCGATAAGAATGGGGTCTCCTTCTAAAGGGTGTCCTACAGGGTACTCCAATGGAGTATCCGCACTCGTTGCCCAAGCCATAGGCCGTCCAGCGGCCGTATCCGTGGTTATCGCTCCAGTGGCCGGATCGATAAGAACAGTATTTCCTGCAGGGTTCTTCAGGTATAGATCCGTAAGCCCTGTCCATCCTGTAGCAAGAGAACTAAGAGCTTTGGCGATTTCTCCATCGCCGAAGTTATCTTTTCCGGTAGCAATTTTCCATGGGTCATCGATGAGATCTTGATTCACTTTAATATTACCGGCGCTAATCGGGTTTCCATCGGCAGAGGTAAAGAAATCTTCCCCCAAATTGCCTTCCTTATCTATCCCTGTCCTATGAATGGCATTCAACGCTTCGGCGATACCTCTGGCCAATTGATTAAACTGATCCCGCAGATAGGCCAGATGAGCAGTGGCTTTGGTATCACCTGCAGAATACTCGAATCCGGAACCCCGCATCAGGATGCTGGACTGAAGCTCTCCTTGACCTTCACCCAAGTCCACGGAAGCACCGGCTTGAGGATGCCCCGCAGCCCATTTCACTTCGGCAAAGGGTAACCCGTCTGCGTCGGTTGTCTCGGGTGTCGCCAGCTGATAAGCCTTGGTATCATCGACCAGGATCTGGTTGGTGGCTTTTTCATTGCCGATGTACAATTTAAAGATATTGACTTCCCGATCTGTAAAGTTAGGATCCCGGCTTTCCACGACCCGGACATTGACCAGCTTGGAAAGGTCATCGATCAGGGCATCCCGTTTATCCAACAGGTCATTGGGATTGTCTCCGGTGATTTGCACCTTCTTAATCTGAAAATTCAGCTCCTGGATCTGGTTGGCATAGCTATTAATCTGGTCGATCTGAACCCGCACGCTGGAGTCGAGGCTCTTTTGTGCCTCAGTAATCTGCTGATCGATATGATGGAGAGTATCGGCGAGAGTGGCCGCTCTCTCCAAAATGACGGAACGGGCGCCTAAATTTTCCGGATTATTGGCCAGTACACTCCAGGCACTCCAAAATTGGGTCAAATCATTACTCAAGCTGTTATCCGAAGGTTCATTGAGGAGCCCTTCGATCTGCGCCAGGGTATTTTCACGGGTTGCCCAGTAGTCATGTTTGGAATTCTCCCAGCGGAATTGCCGATCGATAAAAATATCCCGGGCCCGGTCGATGCTCTGAACGGTGACCCCTGTACCGATGCTTAAGTAATGCCCCATGCCGGGGATGCTATCGGGTAATGTCGCCTGCAAATTAACCACTTGGCGTGTATAACCTATGGTGTTGGCGTTGGCAATATTATGCCCTGTGGTATCCAAAGCAATCTGCTGGGATTCCAAGGCCCGTCTGGCTAACTCTAAGCCGGAAAATGTGGAGCGCATACGAATCCTCCTCTAAATACTTCGATCGAGAAAACGAACCGTTTTGGATTCACTTTCTTTTTCCCCAGGGCGGTTATAGGTGCTGCCGTTGGGTTGTGCGGTCATAATACTAACGGTTAAGTTCGTCACTTTCATGGCCTGCTTAAGAAGCTGGTTATTGAGTTCATTGACTTCTTTTAAATTCATCACTACGTTTTCCAGTTCAGCTCTCACATCGGTTAACTCCGGAAAACGCTCAGCTAATTCTTTTAAGGTAATGGTTTCAGGTGCTTTCCCCAGGTACCGGGCTGCCCGCTCAGTCCAGAGAAGCCGCTCCTTTTCCAAACGGGTGGCTTCGAGAAGAAGCTGCTCTTCCCGGATAGTCGTGGCTTCAATTTCTTGAAGATCGTTTCTGAGCAGTGCCTCTTGCTTCATTTGGGCATATTGTTTGAGTTCTTGGTAGAGAGCCGCTTGTTGCTGTAAATTTTCATTTAATTGCTTAATCTCAGGCACCGTAGAACCTCCTTCTGATCGTTCGCTCATTCCTGATCGAGCAGCTTACCAGCAATGACTTGGGCATCAATCTTGAACTCACCTTTATTGATCTGCTCTGTAATTTCACGAATCCGTTCTTCACGAACTTCAGGAATCTCTCTGACTTTCTGCAAGAGGCTTTGATAGATCTGTCCCCTGCCGGAGACTTTAATCCCATCCTGTTCCTGACCGGGTATTGCAGCTTTTGGGGTGATGGATGCCACTCGGTTGGTTGCCTGGATGCTGCCGATCGAGGACATTGATGTTCCATCTATTTTCATATTGAATCCACTCCCGTACACACTATCTTATCTTTATTATCGGCATTCTCTTTAAGAAGATGAGGGGTTATTTAGCATGATTAAGTCATCAGATGTTAGGATTTCTCTGTTTCTCTCCAGATATCATAACCATCTCTTTGTCGAAATAATTTTGTATTCCATTTATCAGGTGACACCTGACCATATCGAATTTGCCCCAAATTATCAACCGGTTGGTAATTTGGGGCAAATATTATCCCTTTGCCGGATTAAGACCGGTTGCAAATCCGAATCAGGGCAACTATCCGTCACACTTAGCCGGTGAGGAGCATATCCTATAGCACAGCATCGTGAAATGCAAGTTAAGGATGTACCAGATTCGAAACCAGTTTCGGATTTAGTTTCACCCCAAGAAACGCCCTAATCTCACTATAAAAGTGAGACTAGAGCGTCTTTCATTAAGGGATATATTGCTCTGCTGACAGCTCCTGGCTTATCTTGGCCAAAGAAATCGTCAGATCTTCGAAAATCCCCACAGGAATGGTTTCCTCAAAAGAATAAATCGTAGATCTGGAAAACTTTCCTGTTTGCTCCAGCTGATAAACCATAGCTATCTTATCCATAGGATGAATGATCCAGTATTCCCGGACGGAGTATTTTTCATAGAGATTGAGCTTTTCTATATAATCCTTGGCGGCGCTGGAGGGAGAGACTACTTCCGCGATCAAGTCGGGGCTGCCCAGACATCCCTTATCGTCCAGCTTTTCCTTGTCACATATGATGGCTATATCCGGTTGCACCACATTCGTTATAGCATCGGCTTTGGCTTTGACATCTGCCAGCCTTACATCAAAGGGGGCTACATAGACCTTGCAGGGCTTGTCTACCAAGTAATTGGCAATTTGACGGAGGACTTCCCCCACAACTTCCTGATGAATTCTCATTGGCGTGGTCATGGTATAAGGTATTCCCTCAATCAATTCTACAGGGGTGTCCTCCGGCCAAGTAAGGTAATCAGCATAGGAGTAACTCCTCAGCCCATAGTTATCCTTTGGTGAACTTTCTTTAACCTCTTGGCTCATCAATAATCCCCCTTATACTATTATTACTAATAATACCATTTCGCCAACACCCATTCAATCACTAAGTCGGGGCTGCTCCCTTCCCGCACAAGTTTCATTATGGGCCTTTAGACCTATAAAGTTTTATGCCTTTTCTGCCGATATTCTTTATGATGTCTTTTTTCCTCAATAAGCGACATTTCTAACAAAAAATCTTAATAAAGGGGGTAGCCGGTTTACCGGCCAAGCATAATGGATATTTCAACATTATTAGGAATTCTTATCGGTTTTGGAGCATTGATTGTCGGGTTTATCCTCGAAGGGGGGCATGTGAGCTCTTTGTTTCTGCTTCCCCCCGCCATTATTGTTTTTGGCGGCACCTTCGGAGCAGTCTTTGCCAGCTTTCCTTTAAAGGAGATGAAAAAATTATCCACCTGGCTGAAGATTGCTTTTACTGATAAAAGTTATGGTACACTGGAAGCATACGAGACCCTCATTCGCTTTGCGGAGAAAGCTCGCCGGGAAGGTCTGCTCAGTCTTGAACAAGAGCTGGAAGAAGTGGAAGATCGTTTTACACGTCAGGGAATGCAGCTGGTCATTGACGGTACGGATCCGGATATCACCCGGGAGATCCTTGAATCCAATATTGCCGTGATGGAGAAACGCCACAAAGTCGGCATTTCCGTCTTCGAAGCCGCAGGGGGTTATAGCCCCACCTTAGGGATTATCGGTACGGTCATGGGACTGGTCCACGTCTTGGGCAATCTCACGGACCCGGACTCCCTTTCTAAATCCATCGCCGGAGCCTTTTTGGCTACCTTGTATGGTGTGGCTTTTGCTAATCTTCTCTATCTGCCCATCGCCACGAAACTTAAGCAAAAAGATAAAATTGAAGTCGCCTCCATGGAAATGATTATGGATGGGATTCTATCCATTCAAGCCGGGGAAAACCCCTCCATCCTCAAAGAAAAATTAAAAACTCATCTTGGCAATATCATGGAACCGGCAAACTCACGGAACGAATAAAGTGAACGATACTCTTTCCACCAAATAAACATAGTATAGAATTAAGGTGAACACATGGCTAGAAAACGAATTGAAGAACCAGAAAAAGACAATTCCGAGCGTTGGCTTCTGACCTATTCGGACCTGATCACCCTGCTCATGATTTTCTTTGTCGTGATGTACTCCATGAGCAAGGTGGATGCGGAGAAATTTCAATCCATAGCGGAGTCCCTCAGCGTCGCTTTAGGGGGAGGCACCCGGGTGGAAATCGGCGCCTCACCTTCGGGACCGAGCTTAATTGAAACTTATCCCACTAATAAACCGCAAGAAGGAAAAGAGCCTGAGGATGGCGAAGGAAATGGTGACGGCACCGGTGCCGATATGGAGAATATGACGATTGAAACCATCAAGCAAAAGCTGGATAAATTTGCTGCAGATAATGGCATCGAAACCAAGCTGGTCTCCTCTATTGAAGAACGGGGACTGGTCATCAGCATTCAGGATACCCTCCTCTTCGAGAGCGGAGCTGCAGTCATCACCCCCAAGGCCCGGGAAATCCTCGATAAAATCAACAATGTTCTTGCTTCAGCGCCGAACTACATTAAAGTGGAAGGGCATACGGATAATCTCCCCATTAACACCAACCGGTTCCCCAGCAACTGGGAGCTTTCCGTCCTGCGGGCCACCAATGTGGTACACATCATGCAGGAGATCATCCCCGCTGAACAGCTCTCCGCTACCGGTTATGGAGAATACCGTCCCCTTACTTCCAACGACACTGAGGCCGGACGAGCAAGAAACCGCCGGGTTGACCTGGTTATCCTCCGCTCCAAATATGACTTAACGGAGCCCGGACAGTCCCTGGAAGCCGATCCGACTTCAGGAACTTCCGCACTCCGTTAACTTAGCGAATGGTTTACTACATCTAAAATTCCTTTTCCTTATTAAAATACACCTAAAAAGCGAGGTTCTTGACCGCCCGGTAAATGATTTCCGTGGCCAGCTCAACCTGCTCTCTCTTCACGATCCCCATCGTATCCTGAGTGGTGTGGTTATTTTCCAGCCATTCCCGAGCCAGGAGGGTTACCGCCGGGATGCCCGCTTTAGCAAAGGTAAGCTGGTCGCTGTTATGACCATTGCCGGAAACCACCATAGCGCTGGCGCTCACTTCAGCGGCAGCCTTTTGCACAGCCTCAACTGCTATCCCGGCCTTATCGTCCGCCCAAAGGCCAAAATTGCCAATCATGCCGTTACCGATGGTATCTACGTTGATAACGGCCTTTATTCTGTCTAGGGGGAAACTGGGATTCCTGACAAAGGCTTTCGAGCCCAAAAAGCCCATCTCTTCCCCACTCCAAAAGGCAAAGACCAGAGTCTTCTTGGGAACCGTATTCTCCCGAACCAGCCGCCTAATCACATCAAGGACACAGCCTACTCCGGAAGCGTTGTCATTTGCCCCCGGGTACAGCTGCCCTTCAAAGATCCCCAGATGATCATAATGGGCTGAAACCAGGATAATCTCCTCCGTGTCACCCTTAAGGCCGCCGAGAATATTCAGGCTGGGGGCCCGAAGATGGTCAGGGTTACCTACAGTAAAGGTTAAGCGGTTACCTACAAAAGTTTCTTTGACTTCATGAATTGTAAAGGCATGGGCATAACTCTTATCATTATCCCCCATGGGCTTGAGTCCCAGCATGCTCAGCTCCCGGGACAGATACTGGGAAGCTCTTCCCTCTCCCGCCTGACCGGTTCGTCTCCCTTCCATTTCCGGAGAGCTCAGAGCCAGAATATCATCCATAGCTGTTCTGTTGAGGCTTGCCGATTGGAAATACTCATAAATCGTTTGGGCTTCCGGCGGGACCACGTAGAGCTTGACCTTGGGTTGCTTCATTAAAGGCTCAATCGCCGCTTTTAACTTGTTGTCAAAGCCGATCCACGGTAAAGTGAAGGCTCCCAGACCAAATAGCATTTTCAAAAAAATCCGTCGTGTTTGCATGTACAGCGTCCTTTCAAGTCTTTTACAGGGGGAATACCAATGCCACTACGAATTAACGGAGCTCAACAGCCCGAGTCCCTGACCCGCACCAATTCCTCATCCCAAAAGGGGGAGCTTGATTTCAATCAGATTATGAGTCAGACCCGGAAACTGCAGGGGCAGGAACTTCAGGAATTTTTGACCCGTTTGGAAAAAAAGGGCCAACAGCTGGCTGAAAGTTTCTCACTGCGGGATTTGTCCGATTTCAAAGATATGGTCAAGTCCTTTTTACGCTCCACCTTCGGGCAAAGCCGTCGGGTCTCTGAAGAATCCTTCTGGGATTTTCAAGGACGGCCTAAGGTGCTCTCACGAATCAACGATATTGATAAAGCTCTTGAGGAGCTTGGGCAAAAAGTACTGGATACCCAGGCCAAGCCTTTAGAGATCCTCAGCCAAATCGATGAGATTCGCGGACTGATCATTGACTTATTTGGATGATTTCATCTTGACCAGGCCAAATTCCTTCTTTATGCTTAAAGTTAGCAATAAAAAAGCGAAAAAGATGAAAAGAGGTGCTTTCTTGGCGAATTTAGATACCAATACTTATGAGTGGTTTATCAAAGCTTTCCATCCGAAAAGCGGGCTCGATCTTAATTTTTATAAGCAAAATCAAATGGAGCGGCGTATCCGAAGCTTTATGGCTTCACATAATCATAAAACCTTCCCAGACTTCATCAAGGCATTGGAGCAGGATAAGATATTGTTCGATGCCTTTTTCAAGCATTTAACCATTAATGTCACTCAGTTCTTCCGGGATACCAACCAATGGAAAACTTTAAGAGAAGTGATTCTTCCCAAGCTGCTTGAAAAGAAAACTCCCTTAAAGATCTGGAGTGCGGGGTGTTCAAGCGGACAGGAGCCCTATACCATGGCCATCACTTTGATGGAATATTTCCCCCAGGCCCGTTTCAGTATCCTGGCTACGGATATTGATGTCAATGTTCTGGAACAGGCAAAAAAGGGGATTTATAAAGAAGCTGATTTCGCCAGCACAGCCCCGGAGATTATCAAGAAATACTTTACTCCCGTGGATGGCGGCTATCAAATCAAGGATCAGGTCAAACGCGCTGTCACCTTCCAACGGCAAAACCTTCTCACCGACCGCTTCGATTCAGGTTTCGATCTGCTGGCCTGCCGCAATGTGGTCATTTACTTCACCGAGGAGGCCAAAGACATGCTCTATCGTAAATTCGCCAACTCCTTAAATCCAGGAGGGATTCTCTTTACCGGAAGCACGGAACATCTCTTTGGCATGAACCATCTGGGCTTTAAGCTGATCTCCTCATTCTTCTATGAAAAGCAAATCAAGGCCTAAAGCTTTGTCCATATTTTTGTCATGTACCCCTGTGTCATCGGAAAAGGAAGATTTCTTTTCGGAATAACACAGGGGATTTTTAAAAGAATCGTTCGTCAATAATCGATTTTTAATTGGTTTATTTGAGGTTTTTATGCTAAAAAGCCCAGCTTTACCCGAGGCAGAGGTGGTGTAAGAGCTCATTTTGTCGGATATTTCACTTTTCATTTTATCAATAGTTTGTTAAACTAATATTAAAACCAAGTAAAGGATATTGGTCAGAGGCTAACTAAAACTAAGAGGAAGGTGGGATTTCTATTGTATTTCCACGGTAATCTTATCATCTGTTATGTCCAAGACCCTGATAACAATCGTTATCTTTTTCAGCTGACAGGAGGGGAGGTATGCCCTGTCAGCAAGGAGGATTTCTATGCCCATTGGCAGGAGTATCGTGCCTTTGAGGAAGCACGTGCCCTGGAGGAGGGAGACTCCTATCGTCCACTTCCTGTCACCTTCTCCACCACCTGCAGCGTTCAACGCACGCCCATCAATATGCATTTGAGGCGCAAGCGCAAATCAGCTTACTTAATGCAACAGCCCATGCTTGCTCATGGCTAAATTGCGAAAAAGAGCTGGATAGCGTATGCGCCTTTTGATTTGCACGAAAAAGGGACTTTTGCAGTCCCTTTTTTGTGTCATTATTTAATTTTAGCTCAATATAACCTCTTAAGTCGGCTGATTGGATTGTTGGTAGGCTGCTACCAGCTCATCCACATGATAAGTAACTCCTTTACCTTTGTACTCCAGCGAGACTTGCTGAGCTGTGGGGTTATAGCCGATATACTTCATCCCCAACTGCTTCGCCATCTTCGCCAGTTCAATACGCGCGCTTCGTCCCAGGTCTTGAAATTTCATAATGCACACGCCCCTTATACCGTTTTTTCTCTCTTTTAGGTAAATCTCGGGAGTTTGGAGTACGTATTCAGTTTTCATTAAGATAATGATATCCTATTCACCGGCATGTTGCAACTTGCATTTCCATCCAGAGTTGTTGATTTTTTCTCCTTTAATCCTTGGGTTGCCTTACCACATCAATGACGGTTCCATCCCGGTACTCCACCACAGCCACCACCCGATCGGTGAACTCTATGGTTTCGGGAACCCCAGTCAGATTTTCGGATAGTTTTTTGAGTTCCTCAATGGCCATGATGGGCAGTTCGCTGTCTTTAAGCTTTTCCAGGAGATCGGTGCGGCGGGGATTGATGGCAATACCGCGTTCAGTCACTAAAACGTCGATGGTTTCTCCGGGAGTGGTCACTGTGGTGACTCTATCCTTAACCACCGGCAGCCGCCCTTTGGTCAGGTTGGTCACGATAATGGCGATCTTAGCGCCGGCTGCGGTGTCGTTATGGCCCCCAGAAGCTCCCATGATGATCCCATCGGAACCAGTGACCACGTTGACATTAAAGTCCGTGTCGATCTCCGTAGCTCCTAAGATCATGACATCCAGGTTATTGACGATAGCTCCTTTATCATGAGGGTTTCCATAGAGAGAACCGGACATGGCCTGATGCCGTGGGTTTTCCCGGTAGGATGCCACGGCTTGCAAATCAAAGCATTGCACATCAAAAAGGTTTCGAAACAACCCTTCATTGAGCATATCTACAATATAGCCTGTAATCCCACCGGCAGCAAAAGACCCGACCACCTTCTTTTCCTTCATGAATTGCCGTACTTCAGCAGCTACAGCTAAGGATGTTCCGCCGGCTCCGGTTTGGAAGGACATTTCATTTTGGATATACCCTGCTTCATTGATGAGTTGGGCGGCCATTTTGGCAATCCGCAGACCCACAGGGTCTTTGGTCACAGTAAGAGTTCCCGAGACAATTCCATTGGCATCACCGATGGAATCCACCTGAACCACATAATCGACAAAGTCTTGGGTAATCTCAATGGGACAGGCGGGATAAGGGGCTAAATGATCGGTTACTGCCACAACTTTATCTGCGAAGAAGGCATCGGCCACTGCATAGGATAAAGTGCCACAGGCAGTAGGGCCGCCCACTCCGTTGAGATTACCATAAGCGTCGGCTGTAGGAGCGGCAATAAAGGCCACATCAATATGGAGGTCCCCACTTTCAATCGCCCGGGGGCGCCCTCCGTGGCTCATCAACACAGCAGGCTTTTGCAGGAGACCCTGGGAAATGGCTTTAGCCACAGGTCCAGGGGAAATATAGTTGACGGAAATTTTGGTGACGATACCCTTTTTAATATACTCCACAAGGGGCTCATGAATGGGGAAAATTCCTGTTGCCGCCACATGAATATCTTTGACCCCACGCTTGGCGACAGAAGCCATCACCTGATTAAGGACATAATC
This sequence comes from Desulfitobacterium chlororespirans DSM 11544, assembly GCF_900143285.1. Lineage (NCBI taxonomy): Bacteria > Bacillati > Bacillota > Clostridia > Eubacteriales > Desulfitobacteriaceae > Desulfitobacterium > Desulfitobacterium chlororespirans. The sequence goes on along the minus strand of NZ_FRDN01000011.1, from coordinate 50,253 downwards.
CCCATTTCTTAAATGATGATGAAAGGATAATGTCATTCCATCTTTGATTCCCACTTTATCTAAAGCCTCTTCAATATTGGCCATCAGTTTCTTCTCCCCGGGTTTAACCGAGCGCAGTGTCACTGAAGCTTTAGCCCGTTCACCATAGTTGGCAAAGGCCCCCATGAATGGCCTGACTTCTCCGTAGCCTTCTATGTAATCCAGTATCTCTCTTCCAAGGATATTCTTCATGGCTTTTTTCATCCCTTCTTCTCTAATATCGTTCTTAATAAGATTAAGATCTTTCGCTGATTCTTCCCTCTGAATTCACGATTACACGATTATTTAAAAGATGGCATTCAGGGTATCAATCTGACGTCCATCCAAGGCTAGTTTTCCTGTAAAGCCCATTCTTTTCGCGGTTAAGGCATCCTTTTCCAAACCCTCGTTATCATTGCTGTCAGCAAAGCAGGTGTCGATGGCATGGATACCAGCTGCCCGGCAGGCGATGCCTACCCGGCCACGAACATAGCGAAGTTCATCCCCTTCTTTGGTACGCTTCGAGCCGAACTCGTCCATGAGACCTTCGGCATTCAGCCATACGCCGGTAACCCGTGGAGAAGTCTCGATCAAAGTGTTGATGGTCTCTATACCCAGAGCCGTTTCCAGAACAGGAATCAACTCAATACCGCCTTGAGGAAACCCCTCTTCATTTTCTATGGTTGTAAGTATACTATCCACCTGTTTGATGACTTCATGATTGGCTTTAGGGATAACGAGGGCCCCCGGCTTTACCCGTGAGATACTATCCATATCCTTTTGCCCGTCTTCGGTGTCCAGCGGATTGATTCGAACCATGACTTCTGTCTTAGAGTAATCCAAGAAACTGAGTGCTTCTTTGACCAGATGACGAGCACTGTCTTTTTCTTGGGGAACGACTCTTTCCTCCAAATCAAAAAGAACCACATCAGGATCAAACACAGGTGCATCTTGCATGCTTTTTGGACTGTTTCCGGATAGTATTAAAAGACTTCTTCTTCTCTTTATCATTAAAAACGTCTCCTTTCATAAGAAAAACACAAAAAATAAAACACCGTTTCGAAATTCGATTATCAAACTTCAACACATTTCTGAAGCGAGGGCCCTCTCCAAAGCCGTCTGAACACGTGCTCGTATGGTATAGTCCAAGGCACCTTTGTCCTGGACTTTAACGATGACATTATCTACACCCATTTCAGCCACCTTGTCCCGCACAACTTCCTCGATTTGCTTACCGAATTGCTTGAGGATGACTCGTTTGGTTTCCAATTGAATTTGAACCCCGCCTTGATCATTGGGCATCACAGTCACCAGTACATCATTGGATTCTAATGCCCCCGCCTTTGCCGTAGTGCTGATCTTCATAGAAATTCCTCCTTACACCTCTTAAGTATTGCATGCTCTTGTCTCATTTTATGCAATATGTGTGCACTATCTTTTTAAGTGTAAACCTATTCTTCTCACTTTGACAATAGTAAAGCAAACTTTTGGGAAATTTCGGAATTTTACGAATATCAAAATACCTGAGACAGTTTCCCAAGCCAGGTGTATAATTCAAGCATACGTTCTGTAAAAAACAAGACTGAACTGCACATTATATACCTAGGAGGCATCTATGTGAGTATCTTTGAAGCTCTTATGCTCCTTAGTTTTGGAGCTGCCTGGCCTTTCTCCATTCACAAATCTTATGTATCCCGGTCTATAGAAGGAAAAAGCCCTTTCTTTCTTATTATTCTGATCTTCGGCTATATTGCCGGCATTCTGCACAAGCTCTTTTACCAGTACGATCCGGTAATCTACCTTTATATATTGAACCTGCTCATGGTCTCGGTAGATTTTCTCCTCTATCTTCGTAATAGTCGTCTGGCCAAAGTTCATCGTAAGATTTCTCAACCCATTATTTAGATTTCCTTCATAGAAGGATAATTAGGCTCCTCAATAGAAAGCCTATTACTACGGAAGTTTCCTTGACAAGGGGGAATCGCAATGAGTGAGAACCAAAACGAACTGGAACAACGCCTTATGGTCGGCCTGCACGGAACGCCCGAGCTCAAACACAGTGAGAAAGTGCAGCATCTTGGTCAATTCCGCGAACGCATCATCAGGCTGCTAACCAAAGACCAGGTAGATGATAGCCATGTCTATCCTGAAATCGAAGAAGCGCTTAAAGATCCCCGAGCCTCCCGCCTTCTTCTCAACGGGGATTTAGCTTATCGATATCGTGATAAATATATAAAAATCGCCCGTAAACACAGCAAACCTTATACCGTGGTCAATGACCCCAGCCTGAAAGGCAATGCGGGCTTAATCGTGGTTGCTGACCATGCTGTGGATGTGGAGAAGATCGAGGTCGAGTAAAAATAAAGGGACGGTTCAAAGCAAAAACACGCTTTGGTCCGTCCCTTTTTATACCAATTTTAACACTATATCAATTTTAATACATCCACTTATCAACTTACGGATTGAGTCCGTCGCTTTAAAAGAACCTCAAACACCTCATCCCGTTCTTCCTTGACTTCACTAATGTCCATAGAATTACGAGTTATTGCTTTTTCCAGAACAATCGTTTTATCACTAATAAGCTGAATAATTTGCTTATGCTCTCTTTCATCCTGTTCCCGATGAGCCACCTGGCCTTCAGCAAGAATCCTTACATCTTTACGGATTTCATCGATGGATACTTCTGCTTTTCTTAAACGCTGGTCAATTTGTTGAACGTGTCGCTCAATTCCTTGAACACGCTGGTCAATGCCTTGAATGTGTTGCTCAATTCCTTGAACTTGCTGGTTAATGCTTTGCAGCAATTCTAGAATAAGCCGCTCATTCTCCACTTTGCCACCACCTTTAACGATTCCTCTGTCAGCATTTTACCATAATACTTATCTTATTCCTATACTATGATGGCGGCCCATGGACTTTTAGGTGGTGAAGCAAAAGAATTCTATGGCTTCAAGACAACTTTAATGCAGTTATCCTTTTTCTCGTCAAAAACCTCATAGGCATGCTCCCCTTTATCTAAGGAAAGGCGGTGAGTAATGATATCCGTAGCATCAAACCGGCCTGTTTTGATCAATTCCATGATCGGCTCCACATAGGAATGGGCCGGGCATTGCCCCATCTTCAAGGTAATGTTTCGGGAGAAAAAATCCCCCAAAGGAAACAGATTATACTTTGACCCATAGACACCTACCAAAGCTACGGTTCCACCTTTTCGCACTGCCTGAGTGGCAATCTCAATGGCTGATTTGGAGCCCCCTTGGAGCTTAAGCAAGGTCTCGATCTTCTCAAGGGTGGATGCTTTGCCATCCATACCTACACAGTCGATCACCACGTCCGCACCTCCGTGAGTTATCTCCTTAATATACTCGCCGGTGTTGTCGTGATCTTCAAAGTTAATGACCTCCACCCCATAGTATCTATAGGCATGATCCAGCCGGTAGCTAATATGATCCACGGCAATGACTCGTTTGGCCCCCTGGAAAATGGCCCATTTGATGGTCAGCAGGCCTACCGGCCCACAGCCCAGGACCACCACTGTATCGTCCTTTTTTACCCCACCGATTTCCACTCCCCAGTATGAGGTAGGCAGGATATCTGTTAAGAAGAGAACCTGTTCGTCGGTTAATTCCTCCGGAACCACCTTGGGCCCCACATTGGCATAAGGAACTCTCAGGTACTCAGCCTGTCCCCCGTCATAACCGCCGAAGGTGTTGCTGTAGCCAAAATACGCTCCCGTTTCGGCTTCAGGATTCGCGTTATCACACTGACTCCACAGGTCATGCTCACAATACCAGCAATGTCCGCAGGCAATAGGAAAAGGCACAATAACCCGATCTCCTTTTTTAACAGTGTACACATCCCCGCCTACCTCTTCTACGATGCCCATGGTCTCATGACCAAGGACAAATCCCTCGGGCATACCGGGAACCATGCCGTGAATGAGATGGAGATCCGAGCCGCATATGGCTGTGGATGTGACCTTGACGATAATGTCGTCAGATTTTTGTATTGACGGGTCCCCGATATTCTTGACCTTCACATCGCGAATTCCTTCATAAACGATTGCCTTCATAGTCATTGCACCTTTCAGAAAGATATTTCAATTAGCTTCTCCCGCCGGTGTATAACTATTCAGATCTTAGATTTCTGACCTTACACTATTTAGATCCTGGAAATCAAGCATCTTACGGAGATTAAGCATCTTCATTTCATCTACAAGATATACAAAAATAGCCCTCCAGCGTGAAGTCTCACACAGAAGGCTATTTTCAGGCAAAGCCAATCTATAAGCCGGGTTCTGTTCCTTCCTTTCAGAAGGTGATGATCATCTATCTGGGACCGTTGTTACCAACGACCTCAAGCGACCTTACCCGGAGACAAAAACGGGCCGTTTTATAGTCTCCCTATTCGGTCTTGCTCCAAGTGGGGTTTGCAGGGCCAGCCTGTCACCAGGCTGCCGGTGAGCTCTTACCTCGCCTTTCCACCCTTACCAAACGATCAGTCAGTCATCAGACCGGCCTCTGTTTGGCGGTATATCTCTGTTGCACTGTCCTTAGGATTTCTCCCACTGGGCGTTACCCAGCACCTTGCCCTATGGAGCCCGGACTTTCCTCAGAAGCAACCTTTCGGTTCTTACTTCCGCGACCATCCGATTAACTTTGCTTAACTATCTTACTTGATTCCGGCCTTTTGGTCAAATAGATTTAAATGGATCAATAACCAGCCAATTAACTTTTAGCAAAGCTTTTCCCTGATTGACGCAATTGCTCCATTTCAGCATCAATATCCATAAGGGATGTCAGCAGTTTAGCTTTATTCTCCGAACCTTGCGATAGTTGCTTTAAAATGCGGTCCCGCTCTTGGCGTAAAAATTCTGTACGACTCATGATGCAGTCCTCCTTTATATTTCCATTTCGTATAATTCTCGAAAGCAATGTATTGACTCGAAAAATGTATTGGTATTAGAGGAAACTTTCAGTAATTAAAATCTAACATATTTTTGTATCTAAGTCCGTGATTCGAATCACTCTGTTAAAAAGCCGTAATCTTTTTTCAGTTTTTCTTTTATAATATTTAGAACTATTTCGGCTTTCTCACGACATTATTCTACATCAAAAGACTTTGTGTGTCAATAATTTATATTCATAATATTCAGTATTTTATTATTGCCGGAAAATCTTTACAGTGTCCTACATAGTAAAGAAAACCCCGAAAGCACTGTCTTCGCACTTGTTGCCTTAAAAGCATGCTTACAAAAAAGGCACTCCTATCAAAATAGAAATGCCGCTACACCCTCTAACTATTCAGTGCCCTCCATGGGTTTTTCATCTCTTGACTGATGATCACCTCAACCCCTGCCAGGACTTTCTCTGCTTTTAAATGCTCTGCCAGGGTCTTGACCATGGGAGCTTCGCCCCAAAAGTGCCCCATATCCATGATGGGCAGCCCTGCTTCAAGGGCATCCAGAACTTCATGATGATCCACATCGCCGGTGATTAAGAGGTCGGCTCCTTTAAAGAGGGCTTGGGAGATAAAGCTTCCGCCACTTCCATTCACAATGGCTATCTTGCGAAGAACCTGTTCCGGGTTTTCAGAAGCGCGCAGCTTAGGCTCTTCTGCCAAGGAGGCCGGAGCAAGTTTTCTTAAACCGGCGGATAGTTTACGCGCAAAGCTGCCCAGATTCTCAGGCTCTTTCAAATAACCGATGACACCATAGCCCCGGCTTGCTCCCCTATTGTAGAGAGGGATTAAATCATAGGCCGGCTCCTCATAAGGGTGTGCTCTCTGCAAAGCTTTCACTACACGGTCGATGCGGTTCTCTGGCAGAATGCTTTCCAGTCTTATCTCCTCTACCCGCGTCAATTCGCCAACCTCACCGATAGCGGGATGAGCATTATCCAGAGGGCGGAACATTCCGGCTCCGGCCACCGCGAAAAAACACTCTGCATACTCAGAAGCATGAGGTCCGCCGGTGATGCCTTCCCCGACTCCAACGTTTACGAGAGCCTGACGAACTGCCTCGGCATGGTCTTCAGGAACAAAGGTTACCAATTTGACGAGTTTTTCTGCATGAGTTACCTTAAGGTGTTCCATCTTTTCCAACTCTAAGGCCCTTCCCAGACTCCAGCTGGAAGACAGGGGGGATTGATCCAAATTGGTATGGGCGGCATAGTAGGCAATTCCTGATTGAATCATTTGGATCGGCAGTCTTGCGCTTTGGTTGTCGGAGCGGAGATTTTTCAGCGCTTTGAACAGGATGGGATGATGAGCTACGATAAGCTGCACATCCTTTTCCCGGGCTTCCTGCAGAACCTCCGGAGTGGCATCCAAAGCCACCAGAATCCGCTCTACAGGAGCGGCAAAATCCCCTACCAGGAGCCCCACATTGTCCCATTCCTCAGCCCAGGCTTTGGGGGCAACCCTTTCAATGATCTGAGCGATTAAACCGACGGAAACAGGCATTTTACCAACTCCTCCACTACTTTGATGGACGTAGTATACTCCTGAATGCGCTTTTGCACTTTCTCCCGGCTGGACTTTTGCATTTCCTGGATGGTTCTCCGTAAGGTTTGTATCTGCTCAAGGATCAGCATTTTAAGTTCTTCACCGGGATCTTCCAAAGCAAGGGGACCCCATTCCCAGATCCATTGGCTGAGGATGCTTTCACCCAGTTGTGAATCACCCGACACCGCACCAACCTGATCGAGCCACTTCTGCATTTTGCACTGCAGCTCCTCCAGGGTATATCCTTCCCGGCGTGAAAAATGCATCACGCCATAGATTCGGCCTTCCTCAGCCACATACTCTTCTCGCTTCATCCGCCAGCCTCCTTGCAGCAAGGTCAGGCGTACTTTCCCCTCAGCCCCCTGGGGTTGGAGAATGAGCTCATTAACCTGAGACATCACAGCCGGCCGGGCGGCGAAAATCTCCAGCATCGTATTTCCACCCATCCCGGCTAAGGTGAGAGTATCCACTTCCCCCGCCTGAATGGGCTTTAAACCATCCCCATACCGAACATCAATAACCGGCTGCAATCCCCGGCTTGCGATGGCAGAGCAAGCAGATCGATAAGGCCCCTCGTGCACATCCACTGCCACAGCCTTGATAATCTTGTGGTTCTCCCAGAGGAATATGGGCAAATAGGCATGATCTGTTCCGATATCTCCCAGCCGGGAGCCTTCGGGAACAAATGCAGCCACACGTTGCAGGCGTGGTCCTAAATTCACGGAAACAGCCATAGATTAACTCCTTTCAATCAGACGCTTTCACTCATCAACAAGAGGTTATCACTCATAGAAAAATAGCGAGATGCTTCATACATCTCGCTACGTTCGTTCTTAAGTGGTGACCCGTACGGGATTCGAACCCGTGTTACCGCCGTGAAAGGGCGGTGTCTTAGGCCGCTTGACCAACGGGCCAGGATTTCTATACGAACCTCATGGATCGTGCCTCAAGTTTCGTATATGGTGGGCCCACTAGGATTCGAACCTAGGACCAACCGGTTATGAGCCGGCCGCTCTACCGCTGAGCTATAGGCCCAATAAAAAAATGGCTCCCCGAGCAGGACTCGAACCTGCAACCTACCGGTTAACAGCCGGTTGCTCCACCATTGAGCTATCGAGGAATGCCCTTCGCAGAGTTTATTATACGAGATTCGTATTAGCTAGTCAAGCTTTATATTTGAGTTTTTATTCCAGGTAATCCTTGAGCTTCTTGCTGCGGCTGGGATGGCGAAGCTTCCGCAGGGCTTTGGCTTCGATCTGGCGAATCCGTTCCCGGGTTACGCCGAATTCCTGGCCTACTTCCTCTAAAGTCCGGGTACGGCCATCATCAAGACCAAAACGCAAACGCAGAACCTTTTCTTCCCGGGGAGTCAGGGTCTCTAAGACCTCTTCCAATTGCTCTTTCAGCAGGATAAAGGAAGCTGCCTCCGAAGGGGCCGGAGCATCTTCATCAGGAATGAAATCTCCTAAATGGGAGTCTTCTTCTTCCCCAATCGGTGTCTCCAAAGATACCGGCTCCTGGGCAATCTTCATAATCTCCCGGACCCGCTCTACAGAAATATCCATTTGTACCGCGATCTCTTCAGGGGTTGGTTCACGTCCTAATTCCTGCAGAAGTTGGCGTGATACCCGAATCAGCTTATTGATGGTTTCTACCATATGCACAGGTATCCGAATGGTTCTTGCCTGATCGGCAATAGCCCGGGTAATGGCTTGGCGAATCCACCATGTGGCATAAGTTGAAAACTTAAAGCCTTTGACGTAATCAAATTTCTCTACAGCCTTAATCAGCCCCAGGTTGCCTTCCTGAATCAAATCCAGGAAAAGCATCCCCCGGCCTACATAACGTTTGGCAATGCTGACAACGAGGCGCAAATTGGCTTCAGCCAAACGGCGTTTAGCGCTCTCGTCCCCTTGTTCCATGCGTTTGGCCAGTTCAATCTCTTCTTCAGCAGTAAGAAGAGGGACGCGGCCAATCTCTTTAAGGTACATGCGGACAGGATCATCGATTCCCACCCCTTCAGGAATGGAAAGATCCACATCCACCTCTTCCTCAACATCAGGGTCATCCACATCATCGGGGATTTCGTCCGTAACCTTTTCCAAGGCTTCCACTTCACCCGCTTCAGGGATGATATCAATCCCCATCCGGCCAATCTGTTCATACACTTCATCAATCTGTTCGGCTGTGAGCTCAATTCCTTGGAGGGTATCCATGATCTCCCGATAGGTTAAAGAACCCTTTTTCTTGCCTTTTTGGATCAGTTCTTTTACCGCATCGACCTTCAATTGGTCATCATTCATAGATTCCCCTCCCTTCTTGGTTTCTGTTTTTTGTGTGCTCATGACCTTACTTTTCGCCACTTCTCAACCGCTCTCCTATCTCTTTTAACAGGGCTAAAGCACCTGTCAAATCGCCGGATTTTTCTAATTCAACCATTCGAGCCTGAAGCTCTTCCACAGTTTCCTCTTCGCTCATCGAATGAATCTGTTTCATGCAATCATGAAAAAGTCGTTGCGGGTTGGCTAGTTCCATGTCTTCCAGCATGATCTGGGCTACTTTGCTTTGCAAAGGGCCCGATTCCATACTCGACAAAGCTCCATTGCCGATACAGCGCGCTTTTTCAATATAATCAAATATCTGCTGATGATACGCTACCTTCCACAATCCCTCGACCCATTGATCCTTGAATTCTGAGACAGGAATTAATTGTTCAAGCAAAAGACGCAACAAAACTCGCTCAGCTCGAATCACTCCATCAGGAACTGACGCTCCGCTTGGAGTCGGATTTGCACACCTATTGATATTATCCCTGTTTTTTACAGAAATATCCTGTTTGTTACGAAATAATTCCTCCCCAGAGGCCTTTTTCGAAGGTTTTCGGTCAAATCCTGCAATTTCCTCTTGAACCCTATCTAAGGTCAGACCCAGCTCCAAACTCAAAAACCGCTCATACCCTTCCCGCTCGACAGGACTTTGCACTTTGACGATATCCGGTGCTAATTCGCGGACCAATTCTGCTTTCTCCGGAGCTGATAGGGTTGGTTTCGTTTGGACATGAACCTGATATTTAAATTGAATATAGGGTTCCGCTTGAGCTAACGCTTTATTAAATTCTTCCACTCCGAAGGTTTTAAGATATTCATCCGGGTCCTTAGCCCCGGACAACCTTAATATATCTACCCGAAAACCCATGTCCTGCAATAGCTCACCCGCTCGAAGGGTTGCTTGAGTGCCAGCCTGATCCGAATCATAAACAACCACCACGCGCCCAGTGTAGCGATGGATCAGTTTTGCCTGATCCCGGGTTAAGGCTGTTCCTAAAGAGGCTACTGCATTTTTAAAGCCTGCTCTTTGTAAGGCGATAACATCCATGTAGCCTTCCGCCAGAAGTGCAAATCCGTGTTCCCGGATCCCCTGGTGAGCTCGGTGCATTCCGTATAAATGATGTCCCTTATTAAAAAAAGCAGTCTCTGGTGAATTCAGATATTTTGGTGTAGAATGATCTAAGACCCGCCCGCCAAAGCCAATGGTCTTATGACGGGAGTCAAGTATGGCAAATATTACCCTTTTTCGAAAACGGTCGTAAAAGCCACGGGACCTTCCCTCCGACTGGTCCCGCTCTAAAGCAAGTCCGGCTTGAGCCAACTCCTGGGGGCTTACTCCCCGGGCGCTAAGGGCCTCAAGCAGTCCGTCCCATCGATCGGGGGCATAACCTAAACGAAATTGCTTGATGGTCTCCTCATCCATCCCTCGCTGCTGAAAGTACTGCCTTCCAGGCTCTCCTTCAGGTCTATGCAGCAGGACCTCATGAAAATAACCCGTTGCCCAATCGTGAATCTCTTCCCAACGACGTCGACGGGTTTGTTGTTCTTTCTCACGGGGTGAAAGCTCTTTCTCCGGGAGAACAATACCGTGTTTTTGAGCTAAATGCTCCACCGTTTCGACAAAATTCCAGTTTTCTTTTTTCATTAAAAAAGAAAATACATTACCGCCCGTATGGCAACCGAAGCAATAAAAAATCTGCTTGTCCGGGGTCACCGTAAAACTCGGGGTTTTCTCCGCATGAAACGGACAGAGGCCCAGGTAATTCTTCCCTTTCCGTTGAAGCCGTACGTATTCGGAAATTGTATCCACGATATCGGAACGCAATCTGACTTCTTCAACGATCTCCTCAGGAATTCTGTAGTCCACTGCTTGTAATTCGCCACCCCTATGCCATATTTTTGACAGATTGTCAAGATAATAATACATTTATTGTTTCGCCAAAAAACTCAAGAATCCTCTTTTTCACTTTCGTAAAGCATAACTTCGTTGCCTACTTTCCTCCTGCATAAGTGCAACTAGGCAGCTGTATGCGCCAGAGGCTTGCCACCAGCCAAGTTTTCTATAAAATCTCTCTTTAAAATCAGACTTTTTTGGTGTACAATATATAGTCTAGATATATTTAGAGTCTATAAATATTATTCTACCTTCCTTAACTATTTCCTCCTTTATTTCGACTTTTTCTTTCTTCTCATCGCTATCTGTGGCAGATTGCTTTTCCTCCTCTGCTTTTCGTGCTAAAATGGAATCAATGCTTAAACTTATACATAGATGAGTCGAGCTGCACCATGATGCCAAACTTTAAAAAATGACTCAGAAAGGTGGACGGTCCTATGTGTAACACTAAATTCCGCTGTTTAATGATCGCATTTTCCATATTCCTTTTAACTTTTGGCTTAGTAGGCTGTGGATCCGATGACACCACGAAGAATACTCCTCCATCCCCTCCCCCCAATGTAACGGATCCCCAGAATTCCGACCCGGTTGAACCGGCTCCCGCGGAGACCGTGAAAGTTACGATGTATTTCCCTACGTCGGATGCAACAGGACTTGCTCCCACTGAGCGGACAATAAACGTGACCAAAGCAGCAAGCGAAGAAGTAATCGCCGGAATGTTCAAGGAGTTCGCAAATCCTCCTTCAGGTTTAGTGGCTCCCCTCCCAAAGGATACCAAGCTTTTGGATGTTAAGATTAAAGACGGTGTCGCCACCCTTAATCTGTCCCATTCCTTCAGAGAGAATTTCGAGGGCGGTGCCACAGGAGAAGAGATGGTCCTCTATAGCATTGTCAATTCCTTAACCACCCTTGCCGATGTGAACTCGGTGGAATTCCTTTTAGAAGGGGAACTGAAGGCGGCGATTCTCGGCGGTTTGGATACATCAACACCTGTAACGGCCAATGAAAGCTTAATTCTGAAGTAACGTTCTTAATCTATCCACTAAAAATATGTTAAGCGTATTTAAGAGAGTGCCGCCAAACTACTTTTCAGGTAGTGGGCGGCGCTCCTTTTGACATCAAAAAAAGGTCTGTCTTGGCGACAGACCGACCCTAGATTATTTCGATATGCACCTCTTAATATCTGGGAACAAGGAATTTTTGAAAGAGATCAATAGCGTAGTTATCGGTAAGCCCGGAGATGTAGTCCACTACAGCTTTGACCGCATCACCCTCGGCCCAAACCAGATATTCCTGAGGGAGAAACTGCAGGTTTTTCATATAATAATGGAATAAAGCCTGGACAACATATTCGCCTTTACGCCGCTCCTCACGGAGGATCACGCTGTTATAGACCCGCTCAAACATAAACACCCGGAACTCCTGCATAGCCTCCGCAACCTGAGAGGATTGCCGGATCGAGGCTTGGTTCTGGGAGCTTTCGATCATATCCACTACCATCGTAGTGATCATGCGGCTGGGACTATCCCCCAGGGTAGACACCACCTTCCCGGGGAGCTCTCCTTGGTGAATGAGCTCTGCCCGCAAGGCATCATCATAATCATGGCAAAGGTAGGCAATACGATCCCCTGTCTTGACGATCTGTCCTTCGAGGGTATAAGGGATCTCTTTCCCTGTATGATGGAGCACCCCATCCAGAACTTCCTGGGTTAAATTCAACCCTCTGCCCTCCCCGGTGAGAACCGTGAGGATACGGATGGATTGCTCGTTATGCTCAAAGCGGCCGATCAGCTTGGCAATGGCTTCTTCTCCCACATGACCAAAGGGGGTATGCCCCACATCATGCCCGAGGGAAATGGCTTCGATCAAATCTTCGTTCAGGCCTAACCCCCGGCCAATAGTGCGGGAAATCTGAGAAACCTCCAGACTATGGGTCATCCGCGTCCGGTAATGATCCCCGCTGGGGGCTATATAAACCTGAGTCTTATGCTTAAGCCGCCGAAAGGGCTTGCTATGCAAAATCCGATCCCGATCCCTTTGGAATTTGGTCCGGATAGGGCATTCTTCCTCTTCCCGTATTCTTCTGGCTGCACTGCTTTTGGCGGCATAGGGCGAAAGCCGCTCCCATTCTTCCCTCTCTATACGGGTTCGAATCGTCTCTGTCACACACACTCCTCCTTTGAGGCATGGCTCATGGCTTATGGCTTATACATTGATTATAGCACGAGGAGTGAACAGAAAGTAGGAAGCGGTCCTTTAAATTATCCCTGTGTTTTGAAGCAAAGCACCGATAATCAGTATCCAAATAGCTGCTAAGGCTGCTGCCACCAGTTTATCCCCTGAGCTTAAGGGGTGTTGTTCCCTTTTACTTTCACCTTTTTGGCACCCTGAACAAGCCCGGCTTGCCGCAACCTCTCTTTTCATCCCACCCTCTTCAAGCGCTTCTCCTTCTACCGGGCCCAGTTCTGCCCAACCCGGTTCTTCCTCCTCTTGACGTTCTTCTTTTTCTGTCCTTCCCTCCTCCGGCTCCAGCTTGTTTCGGAAGAGCTTCTGCCCTTTTCGTCTGCAGGAGGCGATAAAATCCAAGAATGCTCCCATAGGACAAAAACAACGGCACCAAAAACGCAGTATAAAAATGGCGAACAACAGAATCAAGAGCATCATTATCCACTGTGAAGTGTTGCCGTCCCCATTAAAGAATACTGAAAAAGGCTCAAAGCTGGCTATGCCGGAATTATTGAAAAGCAAAGCCAGTATAGCAGCCAGCCACAGGAACAACCAGCGGCTTTTACGAGCACCGGAGATCAGCTGAGAGTTAGGGTTGTAGTCGGCCAGATTCAGAGCCTTGTACATACCTTCCTGTACCGCTCCGAAAGGGCAAAGCCAAGAGCAGTAAAAATTTCTCCCCCATAGCAAGGTGACCAAAAAGACCCCCATAACGATCACATACCAAATAGGCCGTTCCGAAAAAGCTGGCATTTTCAGGGCAATGATGCTCAGATAATTGCCGATGGTCAAGGAGGAATTTTCCATAAATCCGAAGACAAAGACCGTCGCCACCAAGATCCAGGGGCGCAGCTTCTTCATGTTGCGGGCAGAGGCCAGGATTGCCACAAGAAACATCAGCAGGACAAGTCCGTCCTGCCATTGAAAATGGAAGGTTTTCAGATAGGGTACTGTCAGCCCCAACTGATTCTTTCCTACCTGAAACATACCCTTTTCCACAGCTAACATGATCCCATCCGTGGTACGCGTTGCACCGCTGACACTATCAATATCCCCATGGGCCGCCAAGGGCTGAGTTACGGTTTTGCCAATCAGGTTCTCCGGATACCCGGCTTCCAGGACCTTGCGCAGATAGAGGGGGGTTTCCGAGTCTTCGACCAAGACTGCGTTTTTCAGAGTGCCCTCCTGATTCACATTGATCAACAGGGTGATGGGACCGCCATAGCCTGAGGCATTGGCAATAACCCCATAGCTCAGTAAATGTCCAGCCTGATCGTATAATCCATAGGTCTTATAAATACCTTCAAGCTCTTCATAGTGGGTTGCAGCCGGTTCTCCCTGCTGCAGGAGAGCCAATATATCCTGTTTGTCGCTTATCTGCTGATAGGCAGAAGTCAAAAGTAAAAGAACGCAGGCGAGGAAAGGGAGAATTACCCACCCCCTCGCCTTTTTAGCTTGAGTAGTGACCATCATAGCACGAACTTTCCAAAAAGTTTTTGGCGAACATCCGAAAGAATGTCTTCCGGAGAAGGTTCTTCCTTACACCAGTAACATAAATCATCCTGACTGGTGATGGTTTCTGCTTCACAAAGCTTGCATTTTCCCACTGAGGCCTTGAAGATGGATTGTTCCTCGTAAGGTGCGGCATTGGGTAAACGATCCCGAAAAATCGATCGGGTTGGACAGGACAGCATACAGATGCGGCAGTCTATGCAGTGCCCACCAGTGAAGGAATGAATACACTCCTTCCCTTCGACCCGAATCTTCAACGCTTGAGTAGGACAATACCTGGCACACATGCCACAGTTCACACATTCCGTACTCATTTGGATAAAAGGCCAATAAGCAGGACTTCCTCCTTCCTGATAGTTACGGAAATAACTATCTTCGAGACGCTTCTGCCAATCAGGCAAGGCATTGATTCTTGCCCTTTTTTTGTTTTCTTCACGACCAGGCGCTCCCTTTAGCTCCTGATGCTTTCGGCCCATTAAGGTTAAAAACAGATCCCGGCGGGAAGTTACCTTTAATCCTGAGGATACGGCCTGGAGCTTTTTGCGCTTTTTAGCTTTATCCGCAGTATAAATCAGAGTGAAATCCGGAGTATGGCCGGAAGCTTCCAGCCATTCCATAGCTGTTTCCAGGGCAAACTTGACTCGCTCGATACACGATTTCAGCGGACAATCATGACACCCATCCAGACGCAGCTCCACTCCGGTGAGCAAACCTAATTCATACCAAGCTCCTTTGGACAAGGCGCTTAAGCAGGTGGGAATCTGTACCGCTCCCTTCTCCTTATCCTCCTTACTAAGATAGGGAGCCGAATGCGAGCCACAGAAGATCTGAGTTATTTTTGCTCCCTGCTCTTCCACATCCGAACGAATTGTGGTTTCATCCCATTGGGAAGAGCGGAAAACCTGAGTAGGACAATCGGCAAGGCAGAGTCCACAGCCAAGGCATCGCTCTTGGATCAGATAAATTTGCTGATCAGCGAGGATTAAAGCTTGTCCCGGACAATGAGAAACACAATGGCTGCATTCCACACCATTGTGCTGCTGATTCAGACATCGATTTGTGTCAAGCTGCATAGTTGCACCGTGATTAAAAAGCATGCTTCCCACTCCTTTGTTCATTCTAAGGAATTTTTATTTATGCACTTAACTGAGGATATATCGCCATGACTTAAGCAAATATTTTGCTCAGTCCCGCTTGTCCCAACCGGCATAACCCTTGATAGAATGTAAGTCCGGCTTCACATGCCAGTTTATCAAAAAATGCCCGGCACCATTTATGGAGATGAAGGTCTATGAACTCTTTAATCTGCTTTTCCAGCACCGCTAATTCCTCAGTGCTTTCCTCTTGTAGGGCCTTCCCTTTCTTAGCGTAGAGATACATCATAAACTCCAACTCCGTGGCCATATGATCGGCAGGTTCTGCGGATTGCTTAACAAGGCTGACTCCGGCACTTTTATAACAACGTTCGGCGTCAAGGGCGGCCGGGCTCATAAAGAGCATGACTCCCCCTTTGTCTTCAGGATTATGCAAAAAGAGAGTCTCGTATATACTAACCGCCGGTTTCTTCGGATCATCAAAAAGCCGGGTATATTCCCGTCTCATCTGAATGAGGAAAACGGTTACGTCCTCCTCAGTCGAGGCAAGGTTCTTTAAGGCTTCTCGGACTGAAGCAATCTCCTCTTGAGTGCAGGAAAGCTCCTCAAGAATGTAGAGGGCATCTCGTCCATAGCTGCCGTCTAAAAATGCCTGGGCCAATTCATGGTTAGGGAGCCGCAGAGAGATCGAGAGCAGCTGGAAGAAATCCGAGATCGTAAAAGCATTCATTGCATCTTGTTCTTGACGGTTATTACTCATTTTTATTCTCCTTTTTGTACCTTGACATAGTCCTATTTTAGCAAAGTACCCATCGTTTCTTCCATATCATTTGATATGCCTTTCACAATGCTGTTTAGTCTTATAAGCCGCACTCTATCCCTTTTATTTTATAATAACCCATCCCCTAAAGATGTCAGGAATACCAATAGAGTTTTGTCCGAAAAAACACTACAGAAAAAGCAGAGGGTAGACTCCTGTCTGATAACCTAGACATGGGGCCTGCCCTCTTAATGCTTATTTGCCCATTCCAAGATTCAACTTGCTTAACCCTAGACTCAGAAGCAATGCTCCCAAAGAGATGATACCCAAAGACAAGCCAATCTCAATCAACGAGGGCACATAGGGACCTGTTGTCCCTCCATAAACCGGCGGTCCTGCATAGGTAATGAGGGGATTAAATAATTGGGCCTGCAACAGGTTGGATTTGATAAGATAGATCGCCACCAAGGCCAGTATAGCACCGTTCACGACTCCCCCTGCTTTGGATGGGGTATCCTGCTTGGCCAAAACCACGATGGCGGCCACCAAGGTCACCATTTCCGCCCAGAATCCTACCGCTCCTTCTCCACTGACCAGCCAGAGGAAGGCGGCATGCTCTTCTCCCCCTCCGGGATAAAGGCCTATGAGGATTTCACCCACGATGATGATCAGCTCGATGCACAGCAGAACAGCTGCCCCTTTCGCCATCTTCACCATAAGCTTCATGGGCATCTCGATATAACCACCCTTATTCAAGATGGTTGCCAGAATCATTTGCACGGACAAGGCGGCCACTAAGGCTGCGATTAAAAAGGATAGGGGCTGCACCGGAGTATTCCACAAGGGACGGGCGATCTGGAAACAGAAGACAAAGGAGGTGACTGTGACCAAGAGCCCGGCAATGAAGGCGATGAGGGCAATGGGTTTCAGAGACTCTTCATCCTTTTTGCCTTCATGGACCAACATCAGCTGACGGGTAAAGATGATGGAAATCACCATATAAGAGGCCAGCATGAGGAAGTCCCAAAACATCGGTGAGGTCAAGTTGCCGCTGGTAATGAAGAGCCAGGCCCGCTCCGGGTTGCCGATGTCCACGATGATGAAGAGGGAGGCGGCCACGATGCTGGACACTGCGCCCAGGTAGGCGGCAATCCGGGTATAGGGCTTAAACTCAGCCAGCTTAAAGAGATAAGGGACTGCCGCAAAGAGCAGGCTTCCGGCGGCGACTCCGGTGAAGATCATAAAGCCGACGATATAGAGGCCCCACATGTTGTTCAGGCCGAGATTGGTGACCTGCAGCCCTTGAGTTAGTTGAAGTCCCCAGCAGACTGCTCCGAGCACGGCAACAGCTGCGAAGATCATATTCCACAGATTGGACGAGGTAGTTTTAGTCGTTTGTACGGCGGTCTTTGTTTGCACTGTCATGCTTACACCTCCTTTAAGTTAAGTAGTAGACATTAGGCTTGGTGCCTTTTTCTTCGAGCAAATGAAAATAGCTGCGGCCTTTGATGGCTTTGCTCACATCGCTTTCCGGGTCATCGATGTCCCCGAAATAACGGGCACGGCCAGGACAAAGTTCCATACAAGCCGGTTTTTTCCCTTCGGCTAGACGATTAGCACAAAATGTACACTTTTCCACCGTATTGTATTGATGAGGCGTAGCCGTAGCCTCTCCAACTGCAAAATCCACATGGTACTCGGGCTTTTTCCAGTTAAATTGGCGTATACCACCATAAGGGCAAGCCACCATGCAGTAACGGCAGCCGATGCATTTATCATAATCCTGAATGACGATGCCATCTTCTTCCCGTTTATAGGTGGCCCCTACAGGGCATGCCTTAACACAGGCCGGATTTTCACAATGTTGGCAATTTAGCGGTAGAAACTGCATTTTGTTATTAGGGTAAATCCCTTCAGGAGTATCCATCTCATCGCCACCAATAGTGAGCACCCTATTCCACCAAAGATCATTTGGTAAGTTATTGGCCATTTTGCACGCTACCGAACAAGTATGACATCCAATACATTGCTTTAAATCTATCGCCATACCATAATGCATAATTCATCCCTCCTTTACA
Organism: Desulfitobacterium chlororespirans DSM 11544; assembly: GCF_900143285.1. Lineage (NCBI taxonomy): Bacteria > Bacillati > Bacillota > Clostridia > Eubacteriales > Desulfitobacteriaceae > Desulfitobacterium > Desulfitobacterium chlororespirans. The sequence continues at coordinate 31,840 of NZ_FRDN01000011.1, read as the reverse complement.
TTTTTTCCATCTGCACCAAGATATCAAAGAAAGCAATATTCATTGATGCAGGATGATATTTATTATGGGTCAATTCCTGATACCCCCCGGCAATATGCTGATCCCTCTGCCATCCACGAGGAACATTGATAACGCCTTTTGGCAACCCATTACTGAAGACTGCTCTTAAAACTACAGAACCACGATCATTAAACACTTTGACTTTATCGCCTTTTTTTATTCCTCGCAATTTGGCATCTTCAGGACACATTATAACCGTAGGTTCCGGATCAAGTTCTCTCAAGACCGGTACGTGGCTCCATTGAGTATGAGCACGCCAACGCTTATGCTCCTGTATCATAACCAAAGGATATTTTTTGTAAAGAGGATTATCAGGCCAAGCTTCTATCGGTGCGATAAATTGTGGCAAATGTTCTGTTTCAGGGTCAAACTCCGGTTCCAGATCACAGAAAGGTATTGGACTCTCAACGTAAAATTCTATTCTACCTGTTGGTGTATTGAATTTGCCGCCTTCCCCATAGATAATTGGATTTTGTTTAACATGTCTTACTACTTTTTCACGTTTTAATCTTTCTACAGTAATATTATTCTCAATTGCATCTTTGTTTTTAGAGAATATCTCACTTAAATAATCCATATCTGTAAATCGGAAATACTCCCCTAATCCCATCTTCTCCGCAAGTAAACGAGTAATCTCCGAATCAGATTTACACTCGTATAAAGGGTCAATAGCTTTTTCTTGGAAGATCATGTGCGGATGGTTACCGAATGAACCTACGTCCTCCACCTCAAACCAATGGGCTACGGGCAAAACAATGTCCGCATATTTAGCCGTATCAGTCATTCTGTTATCAGCTACAACGATCAATTCCAAATCCTTGAATATTTTGTTTATCCATACATTTTGTTCAGGCCAATTCCCCAATATATTGTGGCAGAAAGTATACAAGGCCTTAATGGGATACTTTTCTCCCTTATGCATACCGGTTTCAAATATTCTTGGAACTTGTTCAGCAAAAACAGCATTTACCTTTTTACCGTCTACAACATTAGCCGGCGCTCCAGGTATATAATCCCATAAAGTATCTAAGCCTATCGAAGCACCCAGTTTCCCTATATTACCAGTTAGCGCCGCAATAGCGGCCAGAGCATGTGCAAAATAATGACCATTATAATAACGGTCAGGGCCGAATAAAGTATATATGGTACATGGACCGCCTAAAGCATAGGTACGGGCTAATTCGCGAATAACATCAGCTTTAACTGTGGTAATTTCTTCAGCATATTCAGGCGTATAGCTCTCTACCTGATTTTTTAAAAGTGTTAAAGCAGTTTTTACAGCAATACCATTAATCGTAAATGAACCTAATATTTCTGGATCACTTACTTCACTAAGTCTGCCATAGGTTCCCGCATTGCTGTCCCATACGACAAACTCATTCATCGCATCATTCTCGGCAGAATATTCTCGTGCATCTTCATTGCCATATTTATACTGGGCTCCCGATCCTTCCCCATTAGTGGACCCAATAATATCTTTCATGCGTAAAAACTTTCCGTCATTGTCTTTTACCAAGAAAGGAGCTACAGTATGCTGTTTGACAAAATTCTTATCTATCCAATTTTCATCAATAATTATTTTAGCCATTGCCAAAACCAGAGCTGTATCGGATCCAGGGCGAACAGGAATAAATTGATCTGCTTTGGAAGCAGAAATAGTAAACATTGGATCGATTACAGTTAACTTCGCCCCATTATTCTTCGCTTCTTGAACAAAATGCCATACTTGCGTTTGAGACTCAGTAGGATTCGCTCCCCAAACGAAGACATTCTTGGCGTATTTCATAGTTGTATGTTCATTTGCATTCCAAAACATACTGAACCAGCCAATGGTTCTAAAAAAACCATAAACCATATTTATGTCGATAGGAGGGGTGAAATGTGTAGATTCCATCAGATTAAACAAGCGATTAGTAATTCCAGATGCTCCATTGACCATCGCATAGTTAGCAGATTGGGTAGACGAAGCAACAGAACGGGGACCATAGGTGCTCTGAAGTTCTTTCCATTTATCTGTAATAATCGTAACCGCTTCATCCCATGAGATTCGCTCCCAATCCCCAGATCCTCGTTCGCCAACCCTTTTCATAGGATACTTCAAACGATCCGGATCGTATATTCTTTGAACATGAGTGAGTCCCTTAATACATATTCGGTTGTACTCAGGATTGGGCATAGGTGCCATAGATGTCCTGACTACTTTTCCATCACGGACATGAATATTTAACCGGCAAAGATTTTGACAATTAGCTCTACAGGCTCCAGTGAATATTCTTTCTTCACTTGTGGCTGCAGCCGCTTCTTCTTCAGTACTTTCCGCCAGCGCCTTCATCGCACCACCGGGATTTGCAACGGCTATGCCTGCCGCACCTGCAGCTATTGCAGACCCTTTCAAGAATGTGCGGCGATTAAATCTTCCAGAAAACACTATGTTATTATCTTCCGTTCTTTTCTCCACTTCCTTGACCTCCCCTTGTATAAAGGTGTTAAGCTTGTCTCCTAAGTCACTAAGTAAACAGGAAGAATGTCTATTGATTTGGTACCCATTCAATATTCGCAACAAAACCGGGATAAGTTCTCGGTGAGCCTCTTCTTTTACTACCACACCATTGGCACCAGCAAACAAGATACTGTCACGGTAACCAACTGTTGCTGCGGAGAGCAGTGCCAGAATTCCTAATGATGGTGATTTTTGACGCAATTGTTCAAACAGCTGATGATAATGTCCCTGGTAGTCAGCAGCATCAACAATCAGAACATCTGTACTTTCATCTAATTCCTGTAATAGCCTATCAATGCTCTCCACTACCACAACTTTAATTTCCGCGCCTACAAGCAGCTCAAGAAAAAGGTCTTTCAGCCATGAATGGGAGATCGCCAACATGATATTTAAAGAATCTGCAGTACCTTTAAAATCTGCTTTCTCCGAAATTTTACCCAAACCAACGCACTCTCCTTTTGTGCACAATTTCATTATATAAATAATCCAGCTTTTTGTATGTCAAGAAAGAAGCTCTGAAATCATCGCATTTCTATGATTCTTTTGTAGTGATTTGTCCTCACAAGTTCAAGTTCTATTTATCCAACAAACGATATCTCATGACATAGTCAACCAATTGAGAGCGATTAGGGATATTTAACTTTTTGATAATGCGTGCCCGATAAGTATCTATAGTCCGGGGCGACAGATAGAGCTTCTCTCCTATTTCGGCACTGGTGTGACCTTTGGCTACATACTTCAGTACTTGTAACTCGCGTTCAGAGAGTATATCCGGTTCTATATCACCATGTGCCGGCTTGACACGATGCTGCTGAGCAATTACCTGAACTCCTGCAGGGCAGAGAAAAATTTCTCCTTTCATTACGGTATGAATAGCTTGCAGCAATTCGTGGTCCGCCACTGATTTGTGCAGGTAGCCTGCTCCTCCGGCAGCCAGGAACTCCGTCAAATATTCTCGTTCAACATGCATGGTTAAGGCAATCACTTTGATCTGGGGAAGCTGCGTGCAAATCAGGCGGCAAGCTTCCACACCGTTATGATCGGGCAGGGTAATGTCCATAATGACCACATCCGGTTTCAGTTCTATACTCATGGCAACCCCCGTCTTCCCGTCGCCTGCTTCACCGACAATTTGAATTTCTTGTTCTTTCTCTAAAAGAATCCGCAGCGTATTGCGCAGAATAGTATGGTCGTCAACTAAAAGAACTTTAATTTTACCCGCCATCATTTATCCTTCCCTTCATTGCGGAACTTGACTTATCCCCACGAGGATAAGGTAAGAAAACACGAAGATGGGTTCCCTTATCAGGTTCACTTTGAATGTGCAATTGACCGTCCTGGGCTTTAATACGTTCTTGCATGCCCAATATTCCTAATCCCCAAGCCTTGGAGGGACTACTATCCATTCCAATACCGTCATCCCGGATATCAACCGTTAAACATTCTCTCTCCACCGCCAGAACCACCTCAGCTGTGCGGGCTTTTGAGTGACGGGAAATATTCATCAATCCTTCTAAAATCACGCGATAGATGACCATCTCCACCTCCGGAGTCAAGGCCTCCAGCTTGCGCGGGGAATGGAATTGGATTTCAATAGGGTTGTCCACTCGAAACTGTTCAATATACCAACGCAGAGAAGGAATTAACCCCAGATCATCTAAGGCGGTCGGGCGCAGATCCATCGATATCCTCTGAACTTCTGATAGGGTTTCCGTTACCAGAATGCGGAGCCCATTGAGACGATCGTAGATCGTCTCAAGATCTGTTTCGTCCTGAAGCATCTTCAATCGCAGCGAAATCGACGTGAGATCCTGCCCTACTTCATCATGAAGTTCACGGGAAATCCGTTTCCCTTCTTCTTCTTTAGCATGAATTAACGCCTGAAGGACAAATTGCAACTGCTCTTCTCTCTTTTTTAGACTGTCTATCAATTTCCCGTTATAAAGACCGATGCCCACAATGTTGCCAATGGTTTCGAGCAGCTCTTCATCATACTCCTTAAACCGTTTTTCTCCGCACCAGCTTAAGATGATTATCCCTATAACTTCTTCATCGATGAGCAAAGGCGTATAAGCCAAAGCTTTACAGGCATTAGCCATCGTTGGCAAATCACCCTTTTCCTGAGCTTCTTTCACACGTTCAAACAAAGCCGTTTGTTTTGTTCGAGATAGGCTCTCAACAACAGACTTCTCATAATAAGATTCCTTCCGTAAGCAGCAAGTATCCTGAACACGGCAATGATCATGAGTCAGGAGGGTAAAGCCCTCTTCCTTGCTTTTGGTGTAGATAGCACCTTCATCTGCTTCAAAGAAGGAGAGCACTTCTAATAAAACCAATTTCGGAATGGTTTCGATGGCTCTGCTGGCAATAATTGCAGATAATTTTTTAAATAAATCCTGCCTGGATAAGATCTTCACCTAATAACACCTACCTGTATTCAAATCTGAAGGAGCATGTGTTATCCTTGTTATCCCGTACTCTCCTCATAATATCCTCTTACTCTAATTATACAGCCCCCTTCAGAACATTGGTGTTGGTATTGAATGCTTTAATTTGTAGTGATTTCTACGCAAAACCGGCCAAAATGTCGCCATTGTCGGTCCTACGGTGCGGAAAAAACGACCTCCTTACTATTTGGTAAAGAGGTCGTTTCACGTTTTAATGAGCTGCTAATTGTCTGGACTTTTTTGCCGGCGTGCGCTGCTGCAATCAATTCCCCACCCTCTCATCCAGACATTTCAGGAGGAACTTTCTGAGATTCTTCTGATACTCCCCATGCACATCCTTATCTATCTTGACCAGCAGGCCCAGCTCATACACCACTTCTTTGAAGGCTCTTTCCAGGGCTTCCATTTTAAAGGCGGCTTTATGGGTAGCGTTCTTAATTTGGGCGGCAGTAAGCTGGTTCCGCAGCTTTTCATTGTTTTGGAAGAGCTGCTTATCTTTAAGCCTGCTGTTCTCAGCCTTTCCGTCAGCTACTTCCTGTTTCAATCCCTGCTTTTCCTTTTCCAGCTCCCCTGTCCTGAGCTTCAGCCCATCGCGCTCTTTTTCCAATTGGCTGTTTTTCTCCTTTTCCCCCTCCAGAGCTTTCCGCAGCTCCCTGCTCTCCTGCTCCGCCTCCTCTTTTTCCTGCCTGGCCTGCTCCCGCTCCTTGATGGCCCTCTGCAGCTGACGTACGGACATATTTTCGATATCCAGCTCGGCGATGAACTCGGCCCGCTCTTCCTCCGGTACATCCAAAAGGGTCAGTGCCTGGGAGTAAGATAAAATCGGAAACGTCTCAGATTTTGCTTTTTCCCCCTCTGGGGAGTCTCCCCCTGCCTGCCCGTACTCCCGGGCAACCCGCATATAATTTTCCGCCGTAGCTTGGGAATAATGCACATACTCTTCCAGCCATTTTCCCCACTCCCCGTGAGGAAGAAGGGCTTTCGCCTCTATCAGCCGCCCGCCGATCTCCACGGCGCAGGTTAATTGGATTCTCCCACTGGACACTTTATAGCTGTTGATCTCCGCCGCGATGACCTGGGGGCTGCGTTCTCTTATCTCTTCACTCATGCCCAATCCCTTCCCGGGTTTTTAATACAGTATATGAACTTGACATGACAGGTGTGACAACCTTACAGCAGCAAAAAAATCTTTAATCTCATCTCCCAGGCTTTATCCAGATCTACTCTCGCCAATCGAAAGCTCCCTCCGTTATTTCTGCTTGGATTCTGTTGCCAACAGTGTCTCCTTTCAAAGCTTAGGGTGAGGTCCCTTTTTTCCAAATCTCATTTTTTCTTACTACAGGAATGCTTTCTGATTAACTAACTTAACCAAAAAGATCTCCCCTGCGCTCTTTGAGCGAAGAAGAGATCTTTAGAAATTACATCATTTCAGCAATAGCTGACCTATCGATTTTACAAAGCCTCTAAAGCTTCCTTGATCTGCTCCAGGGCTTTCACCAGTGTCGAGCGATGGCAAGCAAAATTAAAACGCAAAAAACCTGCTCCCTCTTCCCCAAACCAGCGTCCCAAATCCACAGCGACTTTGGCCTTTTCAATGATCAAGGCATCGATTTGATCCGCCGTAAGACCTGTTCCCCGGAAATCAAACCATACCAGATACGTTCCTTGAGGTTTAATAATGCGAACCCCCTGAAGATGCTTCTCAGTATACTCCAGAGCATAATCAAGATTACTCTCCACATGCTCAAGAAATGCCTTCAAGTAGTCCGTACCGTGAGTATAAGCCGCCTCTAAGGCGATAGTACCAAATATATTGATATCCCGGGCTTGGTTGATTTCCAATTGTTCAAGATACCTTTGCCGAATCCCTCGTTCGGGGAGAATGACCACTGAAGTCTGTAACCCTGCTAAGTTAAAGGTCTTGCTGGCAGAAAAGGCCGTTATGACATGTTGATTGAATCGTTCATCCAGCATGCCCAGGGGGATATGACGGCTTCCCTTCAAAATCAGGTCGGAGTGAATTTCATCGGCAAAGACAAGCACGTGATGCTTAAGGCATAATTCGCCGACTTTAATCAAATCTTCTTCAGACCACACCCGTCCTACGGGGTTATGCGGATTGCACAAGATGAACAGTTTTGTTTTGGGATCTTTGAGCTTATGCTCAAAGTCCGCAAAATCAATTTCATAGTGTTCTGTTTCTTCATTTAGGAACAGGGGATTTTCAATAACCCTCCGTTTATTCTTTTGGATTGTATTTTTAAAAGGGTAATATACGGGGGGCTGGATGAGCACTCCATCCCCTTCCTGGGTAAAAGCTTGAATAGCATGGGTAATGGCAGGGACTACCCCGGTCGTGGGCACTATCCATTCCGGATCAAGCTGCCAGCCATGCCGTTGGCAAATCCAGCCCGTGACTGCCTGATCAAAGGACTCCCCCTTGCCTTTAGGATAACCAAAGATACCAAATTCAGCTTTAGCTACGATAGCATCGATGACCTCCTGAGGCGCTCGAAAATCCGTATCGGCAACCCACATCGGAATACAGCCCTTGGCATCCAAACCGGGAAAGCGATTCTCAAAAGCATCCCATTTCGTGCTTTCCGTCCCGTAACGATCAATATATTCATCAAAATTGTAACTCATTGCCCCACTCCTTTAGCAATTCAATTAAGGATTTCAACAATGCATAGTTCTTATACGCCCAACCCAGTTTAAAACTTATTATTTATATATGAATTATATACTTTTTGCGGAAAAAGTGTCAAGATCCGTTTCAGCAACGAATTCAGCTCAAAAACTTGAGGGCAGTATAGCTGAGCAGCGCTGCACCAATGGGCAATGCTCCCTCATCCAGGTCAAATTTGGGGTGGTGAAGGGGAGGATTCGGTTGCCCCGGAAACCCAGCACCTAAATAGATATAAGCAGATGGCACAAGCTGGCTAAAGGATGCAAAATCATCCCCTAATAGAACAGGTTGGACAGCCAGAGTATTACCTTTTCCCAGGATTTCTTCTCCGGCCTCCTTGAGCAACCCGATCATCCCTTGATCATTGATCAGGGTTTTCACTTCTGAGCGGAAATCTAGTCTATAAGCAGCTCTATAAGCTGAGGTGATAGAACGAAGAAGATTTTCCATAATCTGACCGGTGCGGCTCATCAACTCATCCCCAAAGCAGCGCACTGTCCCCTCAATAGTGACTTTTTCGGGAATGATATTGGATTTCTGCCCTCCATGAATCGAGCCTATGGACAAAACAAAAGGTTCCATGGGGTCAATTTGAGCCGATGGGATAGTTTGCAGGGCTTGAATACACTCTGCAGCTACCAAAATCGGATTAACCGAATGCTGCGGCAATGCTCCATGGCCGCCTTTCCCCATAATTTCTATCGTAAAATAAGCCACTGAGGCAAAGAAGGGGCCGTCTTTATAGCCCATTTGGCCTGCAGATAACTCCGGTGTGACATGGAGACCCAGTGCGGCGTCCACATGGGGATTTTCCAATACCCCTTCTTCGATCATCTGGTCCGCTCCCCCGCTAGGAGATTCTTCACTAGGCTGGAAAATCAGTTTGATATTGCCGGCAAAGGAGTCCTTCAGGCCGGACAGGATCTCTGCCGCACCCAGCACAACGGCTGTATGGGCATCATGGCCACAAGCATGCATGACTCCTGGTGTGGCCGAGCAAAATCCATGCTCCGTCTCTTCCTCGATAGGCAGTGCATCCATATCGGCACGGATAGCCAGGGTCTTTCCTGATTCTCTTCCTCGGAGAAGTCCCACGACCCCGGTGCTCCCGATATTTTCGGTGACTTCACACCCTAATGCTCTAAGCCTGTCCGCTATATATTTTGCCGTTTTATACTCCTGCAATGCCAATTCAGGTTGCTTATGAATATCCCGTCTTATGGTTATCAGCGCCTCTTCAATGGCATGTGCCGCCTTCATTACTTTTTCCAGCATAATTACTTCCCCCTCATTTCCTGCTTGATTACAATTTCACCTTACTCCTCTCTGTCATATTACCATATATTCACCCAGTTTTTTACTCCTAAATATGACACATCTCACTTATATCCACCAGGAATCAAGTAATTTACTAGTATTTATTTGAGCAAATTAAAATAATCTATTAGCTATAAATAAGCATTTATACAATAAAAACGCTGAAGGCTCACAAAAAACATAGCGTTTATGCGGGCTTTCAGCGTTTTACATGTTTTCCTTACTTTTATTTGTCCATTCCGAGATTCAATTTACTTAATCCCAGATTCAGAAGCAATGCTCCCAAAGAGATGATACCCAAAGACAAACCAATCTCAATCAAGGAGGGCACATAAGGACCTGTTGTCCCCCCATAAACCGGCGGCCCTGCATAGGTAATAAGGGGATTAAATAATTGGGCCTGCAACAGGTTGGATTTGATAAGATAAATTGCCACTAAGGCCAGTATAGCACCGATCAGGATTCCCCCTGCCTTGGATGAGGTATTTTGCTTGGCCAGAACCACGATGGCGGCCACTAAAGTAACCATTTCCGCCCAGAATCCTACCGCTCCTTCTCCACTGACCAGCCAGAGGAAGGCGGCATGCTCTTCTCCCCCTCCGGGATAAAGGCCTATGAGGATTTCACCCACGATGATGATCAGCTCGATGCACAGCAGAACAGCTGCCCCTTTCGCCATCTTCCCCATAAGCTTCATGGGCATCTCCATATAACCCCTCTTATTCAAAAGCACGACCAGGATCATCTGCACGGACAAGGCGGCCACTAAGGCTGCCATTAAAAAGGATAGGGGCTGCACCGGAGTATTCCACAGGGGACGGGCGATTTGGAAACAGAAGACGAAGGAGGTGACTGTGACCAAGAGCCCGGCGATGAAGGCGTTCACAGCAATGGGTTTCAGGGACCTTTCATCTTTTTTGCCTTCGTGGACCAACATCAGCTGACGGGTAAAGATGATGGAAATCACCATATAAGAGGCCAGCATAAGGAAGTCCCAGAACATCGGTGAAGTCAAATTGCCGCTGGTAATGAAGAGCCAGGCCCGCTCCGGGTTGCCGATGTCCACGATGATGAAAAGGGAGGCGGCCACGATGCTGGACACTGCGCCCAAATAAGCGGCAATCCGGGTATAAGGCTTGAACTCCTCCAGCTTAAAGAGATAAGGAACTGCCGCAAAGAGCAGGCTTCCGGCGGCAACCCCAGTGAAGATCATAAATCCGACGATATAGAGGCCCCACATATTGTTCAGGCCGAGATTCGTAACCTGCAGCCCTTGGGTCAGCTGAAGTCCCCAGCAGAATGCACCGAGCACGGCAACAGCTGCGAAGATCATATTCCACAGATTGGACGGGGTAGTTTTAGTCGTTTGTACGGTGGTCTTTGTTTGCACTGTCATGCTTACACCTCCTTTAAGTTAAATAATAGACATTCGGCTTGGTGCCTTTTTCTTCGAGCAAATGGAGATAGCTGCGGCCTTTGATGGCCTTGCTGACATCGCTTTCCGGGTCGTCAATGTCCCCGAAGTAACGTGCCCGTCCAATACACAACTCCATACAGGCCGGTTTTTTCCCTTCAGCCAACCGATGAACGCAGAAAGTGCATTTGGATACGGTATTGTATTGATGAGGGGTAGTGTTGGCATCCCCTACGGCAAAATCCACATGGTACTCGGGCTTTTTCCAATTGAATTGGCGAACTCCGCTGTAAGGGCAAGCCACCATGCAGTAACGGCAGCCGATGCATTGATCATAATCCTGAATGACGATGCCATCTTCTTCCCGTTTATAGGTGGCCCCTACAGGGCAGGCTTTCACACAGGCCGGATTAGCGCAGTGCTGACAATTGACCGGCAGATACTCCAAGGTATTGTTCGGGAACGTTCCGGCAGCTGTATCCATAGCTTCTCCGCCTACAGTAAGGATACGGTTCCACCAAATTTCGTTGGGCAGATTGTTGGCCATTTTACATGCTACAGCACAGGTATGACAGCCTATACAGCGTTTTAAATCGATTGCCATGGCATAACGCATCGTTTTTCCCTCCTAAGCTTTTTCTACTTGGACCAGTACATCAAAAAAGGCACTGTTGGCACAGACGATATTCATCACCCGGGAGGTCAGATCCTGATAGTGCCCTTCGATGAATTCCTGTTTTTCCCGACCTTTAGGCAGGCTTAAAACACCAGGTTGAATTCCGCGATCCACAATGGCTTTAATCTTGACATAGCCCCGATCGTTGTAGAGCTTGACGATATCACCAGTCTTAACATTGCGGGCGGCAGCATCGGCAGGGTTGATTTTCACAAAGGGTTCCGGGCTGAGTTCTTTGAGCATAGGGACATCCCACCATTGAGAGTGGGTCCGCCACCTTCCCTTGTCTTGGATCACCGAGAAAGGATATTTCTCATGGAGGGGATTTTCATGCCAGGCTTCCAGGGGCGGTTCAAAGTGAGGCAGGCGCTCTTTGGCTAGATCAAACAGCTGATCATAATTATTATTGGGAGCAGGGGCCTCATTATAGAGCTGAGCCCGCCCTGTAGGTGTGGCAAATGCTCCGCCTTCAGCATAAATATAGGGGTCTCCGGGTAAAGCCCTGAGTATTTTCTCTTCTTTAAGCTTCTCTAAGGTAATCCCTAATTTTCTGGCTCCATCCGTATCCATCCACAACCGCATATAGTCCTCTTCATCCATGGCAAAGGCATCACTGCAGCCAAGTTTTTCCGCCAGCAATTGATAGATTTCAAAGTCCGATTTGCATTCATAGAGAGGCTCAATGGCCTTCTCCTGCAATATCACATAAGGATGGGTGCTGTAATTGACAAAAACATCATCCACTTCAAACCAGTGGGCTACAGGCAGCAGAATATCTGCATATTGAGCCGTTTCATTCATATTCAGATCGGCGACTGCGATAAAATCCAGTTTTTTCATAACTTCCAGGGTCGCTTTGCGCTCGGCGCCGTTGCCGATCTGATTGACATGGGTAAAGTAGATACCTTTCAAATCGATGGGGGTTTTACCATACATTTTAGTTTCCAGAATTTCAGTGAGCATATTAACAGGTACGGAAAGAGAGGGTTTCGCCCCATTGGGAAACATCGTTCCCGCCATATTGATCCAATCAGTGGCCAGGTTCTCACCCATGCCGCAAAAAGCTCCCGGTTTACCGAGATTTCCGGTGAGAATGGCTAAGATCGCCATAGCAAAATAGCCATAATGGCCATTGACATAATGATCGATGCCGAAAAACTCATAGATTGCAGAAGGCTTATTGGTCGCGTAAAGTTCCGTGATTTCTTCGATTTGCGCTACAGGAATATTACAGATTTCCGCTGCTTTTTCCGGTGGGTATTCAGCAATGCGCTCCAATAGCAGGTCATAGGCTGTCGTAACCTTAACCCCATTGATAGTATAAGAGCCCCGCAACGCCGGGTTACTGACGGTATCGGCTGTTCCATAAATGTCAGAGTCTTGGTTCCAGACGATTAGTTCATCCTTGGCTCCTTCAGGGATATGGATTCCTAAATCACTTTGCCGCAAGAATTTACCATCGGATTCCTTCACTAAGAAAGAAGCCCCTGTGGATTTCTTCAGAAAAAGCTCATCCACCCAGTTTTCCCGGACCACAATATGCATCATCCCCAGAGCCAAAGCCGCATCAGAACCCGGCCTCACAGGGACAAAGATATCTGCTTTGGCTGCTAAGGCGTTGAAATTGGGATCAATGACCACGATTTTAGCACCTTTTTCCCTGGCTTCTAAAAAGAAATGGGTGCTTTGCTGCTGGGCTCCTACAGGATTAGCTCCCCAACAGAAAATCGTCTTGGCATTTTTTAAGTCCGCGGGTTCATTAGCTGTAACAAATGTACCTTGACCGAGAGCCGGTTTCGTTCCTTGTCCCCGTGCCATATCTACAGCTGCTGTAATATTCAAGGCCCCGTTGGCATTTTGCAGGCGATTGATAGCGCTGCCAATCCCGACGCCACTCAGCGCAGCATAGCTTCCCGAACTCCACATAACTCCAAAAGCATATTTGCCAAACTCATCCTGGTAGCCTTTCCACTTCTGGGCGATGATGCTGATGGCTTCATCCCAAGTGATTCGTTCCCATTTTCCTTCGCCCCGTTCCCCGGCACGTTTCATGGGGTATTTCAGGCGCTCCTTGCTATAAATCCTCTGGACATGGGTTAATCCTTTAACACAGATGCGGTTATATTCCGGATTCGGCATCTCACGGGCTGAGGTTCTTACCACTTTGCCATTCCGCACATGGATATTCAGAAAACATCCGCCTGCACAATTGCCGCGACAGGCGCCGCTGAAGATTTGTTCTTCCTCTCCCGCTGCTGAAGTTTGTTCCTCATCAGCCAAAGCCGTCATAGCCGTTCCCCAGGGGTTGGCAGCAACGACTCCCGCCGTGACCGCAGTTGCTCCTGATGCCTTTAAGAAAGTGCGGCGGGACAGGTTAGGATTGAGGCTGTTCTTTTCTTGATTCATTTCATTCCCTCCCACTTAAGTTACACCACAGCTGCTCATATTTAGTGATAAATCGTACATTTGGTGCTACTTGTATTGTAGCAAGGGAGCAAAACTGCTTCGATAGCATCTGATATTTTCTAGCGCTTCACTTGATACAAGCTTCTGTAGCAAATGATACATTCTTTTGTATCATTTGATTCAATACATAGTGACCGGAAGTATGGTATTATTAATAGGCAGTGCAGATACTAAGCCTAAGGCATAACCTCCCAAACAAAATAATTCACAAATTCATTAAACCCAAATAGTTACAATGGATTACTGTTCATGTTTATCATCATGGCGGGTAGGTGTTATTATGAAAAAACAGTGCGCTGGTAACCCCTTCTGTGATGCTCTTGATCCGGAAACCCGGGCTTACCTCTGCGAGCATTCCACCCTTATTGTCCAAATGCCTAAACAAATACAATCCACGGATCAGGGCAACCCCCACCTTGAACTCATCATTAAGGGGGTTCTTTTCACCTTTAATTTGCACGAAGATGGAACTCAAGAGTTCATTCATCTAATCAAAAAAGGAGATGTCCTGGGAACCCGCCAACTTTTTGAAAGCCTGAGAATCCCGGAATATAATATGATGACACTTACCGAAGTTCATAAATGCAGTATTCCCTTAAAAGTTGCGGAAACGCTCTATAAGGAAAACAGAGTGTTTGCCCAGGCTTTGATGGAAAACCTTCTCGACATGATGAATAACTTGACTCGTTGGGTAAGTATGCGCTCCAGAAATGGAACAGAAAAAGTCCAGAAGGTTTATGAATTGCTTCAGGATCTGGACACCGACATGACGATGATTACTCAAGAGGATCTCGCCCTTATCGCAGGGGTCAGCCGTATCACCGTTGCCAGAGCTATGAAAGAAATCTATAAAAAATGAGAGGTAATAATTCGCAGAGAATTATTACCTCTCATTTCTACATAAGTCAGTGCCAAGGGATGGCAGGCACAGGCAGATTTCATTGTCGGGAAGTTCTCAGGTTCAGCCTGCTCAAGCCAAGGTTCAAAAGCAAAGCACCCAAGGCCACGATTCCTGAAGAAAGCCCGATCTCAATAAGAGATGGAACATAAGGCCCAGTGGTTCCCCCATAGACCGGAGGTCCGGGCAAGTTGAGCAGCGGATTAAATAATTGGACTTGAAGGAGATTGGATTTAACCAGATATACAGCAATCAAGGCGATCATGGCACCGGCTATTAAGCTGCCTCGTTTAGATTTTTTTCCCGGCATTGCCAGTATTCCAATCGCTGCAAGCAAAGCACCCAGCTCTGCCCAGAATCCCACAGCCCCTTTTCCGGCAACCAGCCAGGAAAAGGCTGCATGTTCTTCACCACTTCCCGGATAAAGCCCTATAAGCACCTCTGTTGTTACGATAATGAGTTCTACACATAACAGTGCCGCAATGACTTTCCCCATTTTTGCCAGCAAGGTGGTGGGCATATGAATATACTCACTTCGATTTAAAAGACAGGCTAAAATGATCATGACCGCCAGAGAAGCCACCAAAGCCGCTATTAAAAAGGATAAGGGCTGAACAGGGGTGTTCCATAGAGGTCTTGCAACTTGAAAGCAGAAAACAAAGGATGTTACCGTGACGAGAATTCCAGCAAGGAAAGCGAGCCATGCTATAGGTTTAAGGGCCTCTTCTGCTTTCTTCCCTGCTTTGACGAGGAGAAGCTGACGAGTAAAGATGACGGAAATTACCATGTAGGACGCCAGCATGATAAAGTCCCAAAACATCGGGGAGAAAAAGTTCCCACTGGTGATAAAGAGCCAGGCTCTCTCCGGATTGCCGATATCGACGATGATGAACAAGGAAGCCGCTACAATACTGGCTACAGCTCCCAGGTAGGAGGCAATAGGGGTATAGGGCTTAAAAGCGTTCAGCCCAAAGAGATAGGGTACAGCAGCAAATAAAAGGCACCCTGCTGCCACTCCCGTAAAAATCATAAAGCCCACGATATAAAGCCCCCACATATTATGA
Organism: Desulfitobacterium chlororespirans DSM 11544; assembly: GCF_900143285.1. Lineage (NCBI taxonomy): Bacteria > Bacillati > Bacillota > Clostridia > Eubacteriales > Desulfitobacteriaceae > Desulfitobacterium > Desulfitobacterium chlororespirans. The sequence continues at coordinate 16,309 of NZ_FRDN01000011.1, read as the reverse complement.
GTGCCTAGATTTGTCACTTGCAAACCTTTGCTCAGTTGCAGCCCCCAGCACACGACGCCAAGGACAGCGAAAGAGGCAAAGATAAGGTTCCACAGATTAAGAACACCTGATTTTTTCGTATTGGTTACAACTGCCATAGTTACACCCCCTTAAGTTAAATAATAGACATTCGGCTTGGTGCCTTTTTCTTCGAGCAAGTGAAAGTAGGTACGGCCCCGGATCGCCTTGCTGACTTCGCTTTCCGGGTCATCAATATCTCCGAAGTAACGGGCCCGTCCAATGCATAATTCCATACAGGCCGGTTTCTTCTCTTCCGCTAATCGGTGAACACAGAAGGTACATTTGGATACGGTATTGTATTGGTGAGGCGTGATGTTGGCGTCCCCTACGGCAAAATCCACATGGTATTCAGGTTGCTTCCAGTTGAATTGACGAACTCCGCTATAGGGGCAAGCCACCATGCAGTAACGACAGCCGATGCATTGATCATAATCCTGGATGACGACTCCATCTTCTTCCCGTTTATAGGTGGCTCCAACGGGGCAGGCTTTCACGCAGGCCGGATTAGCGCAGTGCTGACAATTGACCGGCAGATACTCCAAGGTATTGTTCGGGAAGGTCCCGGCAGCTGTATCCATAGCTTCCCCGCCTACCGTAAGGATGCGGTTCCACCAAATCTCATTGGGCAGATTGTTGGCCATTTTACATGCTACAGAGCAGGTGTGACAGCCTACGCAGCGTTTTAAATCGATTGCCATGGCATAACGCATCATTTTCTCCTCCTTTATAGCTTTTCAATGGCAACTAAGACATCAAAAAAGGCACTATTGGCACAGACTTTATTCACCACCCGCGAACTTAGATCAGCAAAATGGCCTTCTCTGAATTGGTGTTTTTCCCAACCCTTTGGTGCTGTAAGGACCCCTTGGGGCAATCCATCATTGATTGCCGCTTTCATGACGACATGGCCCCGGTCGTTATAGATTTTAACTAGATCATTGGTCTTAATGCCATATTGAGCGGCATCTTCCGAACTGATCTTCAGGATAGGTTCAGGATCAAGCTCCAGCAATGCCGGCACATCCCACCATTGGGTATGGGTGCGGAAACGGACATGATCGGAAATAATCGCAAAGGGATATTTTTTAGTCAAGGGGTTCTCATGCCACACTTCATTAGGTGGCTCCCAATAGGGCAGGCGTTCTTTTTCTATATCCCACTGTTGATCATAATTCATATTGGGGGCGGGATTTTCCACATAGAACTGGGCACGGCCCGTAGGCGTACCAAACACACCATTTTCACCATTAATATAAAGGTCACCGGGCAGGCACTTAAGAATTTTCTTTTCTTTAAGAACCTCCAGAGTGATCCCCAATCTTCTGGCTTCGTCGTTATCCAGCCATAAATCCAGGTATTCCATCTCAGTCATATTAAAATACTCCCCATAGCCCAGCTTTTGAGCGATGAGTTTATTGATTTCGAAATCCGCTTTGCATTCATAGAGAGGCTCAATGGCCTTTTCCTGAAAAATCACATAGGGATGAGTGCTGTAGTTGCAGAAAGCCTCCTCTTGCTCAAACCAATGGGATACCGGCAGCAGGATATCAGCATACTGGGCAGTTTCATTCATATTCATATCCGCTACGGCGATGAACTCCATTTTATTGAGCCAATCCAAGGTATATTTTCTCTCTGCGCTATTGGCAACCACATTGGCATTGGTAATATAGATGCCTTTCAGATTAACATCCTTATTGCCATACTTATGCTCATTCATGACAGAATCCATTTGCGTGGCTGACATCGTCAGGGATGGACCTGTGGCGCCAGCGGGAAAAAGGGTGCCTGCCAGGTTCGTAAAATTAATCCCCAGAGTTTCACCCATACCGCAGGCAGCTCCGGATTTACCTAGATTTCCTGTAATCATGGCCAGAGCATAAATGTCAAAGATGCTATAATGTCCGTTAACATAGTGATCAATGCCGAAGTATTGATAAATTGTGGCAGGCTTGTTAGTGGCGTAAATTTTAGTGATTTCTTCAATTTGGCTGACGGAAATATTGCAGATTTCCGCGGCTTTCTCAGGGGGATATTCCGCGATACGCTGAAGAAGCAAGGTATAGGCGGTATTGACTTTATGACCATTGATCTCAAAGGAGCCTTCAATCACCGGATCGCTGATCTCTTGGGGAAGTCCCATCTTTCCCCCGGCACTGCGCACGACAATATCATCCGTTTGACCTTCAGCGAGGGGGCCTAAATCGCTAAGACGCAAATAGTGACCATCAGCTTCTTTAACCAGGAATGGAGCTACAGTAGAGGCCTTCAAAAAGGGAACATCAATCCAGTTTTCTCTTACCACGATATTCATCATTCCCAAAGCCAATGCTCCGTCTGTGCCAGGGCGCACCGGGACGAACTTATCCGCCTTGGAGGCAGTAATATTGTAGATCGGATCAATAACAATAAACGTTGTTCCGTTTTCCTTAGCTTCCATCAAAAAATGAGTGCTTTGCTGCTGGGAAATGACCGGATTAGCACCCCAGCAGAGGATAGTTTTAGCATTCTTAAGGTCGGCCAGTTCATTAAGGGTGAAGTTCGGCCCCCACCCAAGGGCGTTGCCCGCGCTATGACCATGGGCTGCATCGACCGTCATCGAGATATTGGATGCCCCCGTCACATTAAGCAATCGATTGGTAGTACACCCCATCCCTTGACCGCTCAAAACTCCGTAATTGCCTGAACCCCAGTAAATCGCAAAAGCTTCCTTGCCATACTCTTTTTGATATTCTTGCCACTTATCCGCTATCGTTGTTACGGCTTCATCCCAACTGATACGCTCCCATTGACCGGCGCCGCGCTCGCCTATCCGCTTCATCGGGTATTTTAAACGGTCTTTATGGTAGATTCTTTGCATATGGGTTAACCCTTTAACACAGATCCGATTATAGTCTGGGTTGGGCATCTCCCTCATAGAAGTACGCACCACTTTTCCACCACGTACATGAATGTTTAAAAAACATCCCCCCGCACAGTTACCGCGACAAGCTCCACTAAAAACCGTTTCGTCAGAGCTGGCTATAGTATCGCTCTTCTCACCTTCGGCTAAAGCGGCCATGGCAGGCCCCCAAGGATTGGTTGTTGCAGCGCCTACCACCACCGCTGTGGCAGCAGATGCCTTCACAAAGGTTCGTCGCGATAGCTTTGCATTCAATAGGGAACTTTCCTTTGCTTCCATGTCTTTACCTCCTGTTTTTCTGCACCTGGGTTACACTTGAACTTTTTATCACTTATGATTTGATTGTATCAGTCACTCTTGTTATGAATCGATATCAATTGATACAGGTTTTATATCCAATGCTGCAAAAATGTTGTATCATTTGATACTGTCCCAAAAAGAGTAGTTTGATATAATAAGCAATGACTTTAGTTATATGTTTCACATGACAAAGCAATTTATATGCCCCGGGGTAGGTGTATAGTTCATGAAAGAGTGTGCCGGCAATCCTTTTTGCCGCTCCCTGAGACCAAAACTGCGTGAGGCACTCTGTGCCAAGGCTACGCTCACTTATCAAAAAGCCAAGCAAACCCAAATGATCAACTCTGTCAATGCCAATTTTGAGATTATCGTTAAGGGGATCGAGTTTTCTTTTACTGTCTTGGAAGATGGCTCACAAGAGGGGATTCAGCTGCTTAAAAGCGGGGATATTCTCGGGACACATCTTTTATTCGAACGTCTTCCCTTTCCGGTTACCCATCTACTTGCTCTTACAGATGTAACCCGCTGTAATTTTCCCATCTATTTTATTGAAGGTTTCTTTCACGACAATAGAGATTTTGCTCAGGCTCTCATGAAGAACCTCACTCTGGACCACGCCGCCAATCTATCGAATTGGGTGCATATGCATTCTAAAAATGGACCTGAGAAAGTTGCCTATGTCTATAAAAAACTGCAAAAGCTTGATGTGGACATGAATTCCATAACTCAAGAAGATCTGGCTTTAATTGCAGGAGTCAGCCGAATTACCGTTGCCCGGTCCATGAAAGATATCTATAAAAAGTAACTCAGGATCATCTCAAATAAATACGAAGATAAAAAGAGAACCACGATCTGGTTCTCAAAAAGAGGGAAAATAGAAAATGCCCTTTTTAAAATAAGGCAGAATTAGGGCAAGTATTACAACTTAGCTCTATAAATACTATCATTTATATAAATTCAATCATTATATTGAGGTTTTAAGCAAAAAAAGACCTGCTCTTCAGCCTATTTGCAATCTGAAGAGCTAGCGCAAGTCTTTAACATTTCACAAGTACTGCAAAGCTCACTTTTATCACTAGCTATAACACAATAAGTCCCTTCAATTTTCCAGCAAGGTTTGGATTCATTAATAGGTATGGTGCTGCTTCTCATCCCGCCACCTTTACAATTGCGGTTGTACCAACAGGAATACATAGAAGTGATCTGCTTAACCCCAGCGATGTTCAATCCCTTTTCATTCATAAGATACTTAATAAATTTTAAACGCAAGAGGTCGTTATTGGAATATTTTCTTTGGTACTTATCCCGATTAGGGTGAATTAAACCATTTCTCTCCCATACTCTTAGGGTTTCAGGATGCTCCTCGATTAATTCGGCTACGGTACCAATGCTGTAAAGGCCCTTTTCTTCATCCAGCAAAATTATCACCACCTTTGACGGCCTTAACATTTGATTGACGATGATTTTAGAGTATCAATATCTTTATCTATCTAGATTGTAAACCTTTTAGCTGAAAATCTCAATATTCTTATTTAAGTTTTCCTCAAGCATTAATAATCACGCTTTATTATAATAACAATTGCGTAACTATTCAACCGCAAAAAGCAAACAAAAAAACCTTCGCTATCATATTTCGGATAGCGAAGGTCCTTTTAAAAGGGGTATCAAGTGATTATGCTTATGACTTAGGGGCGTTTTCCTTGTCATGTAACACTTTCATGGTTTCTGTGTTGGTTTTGGGAGCCTCTACATCCCATTTAGGAGCTGCGACGCCGGTTATAGACTCGGTAGCCTTATTGATAGCCTGATAAGCATAGTCCATGGAGGTATTCAGGGTTTCCATGATTAACTGAGGATTATGGAAGCCCATGGAGTTTTCTGCTCCAACCCAATCCACCAGGAACTGACCTTTACGCTGCAATGCACGGGCTTCTTTAAGAGCATCTTGGTTTCCACCTTTAGCGTCGGCTTCAGCAATGGCTTCAAGTGCTTCTACAGTGACATTCCCTACTTTTGCCATCATATCGGCAACTTTGTCCTGAGTATAGAATACTCTTTCTTTGAGCGCTTCCTCCCCTTCTCTATGGCAAGTCATGCAGCTCTCATTCATATGCTTAAGAGGGCTGGTCCACCAGTGAGAGGAGATCTTTTCGCCGCCGTTCATAGTGTAAGGCATATGGCAGTCTGCACAGGATAAACCGGCTTCAGCGTGGGTACTGCCCATAAAGGTTTCATATTCAGGATGCTGAGCCTTGATTTCGCGCACACCGGCTTTTGCATGTGTCCAGTCGGAGAAATCTTTTTCTTCATAATATTCCAGGACGTCAGTGGGGGTAAGACCCTTATCCCAAGGGAAGGTGACAATTTTCTTATCGCCAGCGAAATAGTATTCAACATGGCATTGTGCACACACCATGGTGCGGAGTTCTTGGGTGGTCAACTTGTCCGGATCTTTGCCCAAGCGGGTGAGAGTATCCCGTAAGGGTGGCTGGGTGATGACCAAATTCATGGTCTGAGGATCATGACAATTGGCGCAAGTAATGCCTTCTGTCATTTTACCCTTCAGATCATGGAAATTAGCGCCATAATAGGCATCGCCCATCTCTTCGACAACACCGGCTACATTAGCCGATTTACAGGTCCAGCAAGATGCAATACTTTTTTCATTGATTCGTTTGATTTTGGTGACATCTTCAATAGTGTAGTTATGACCACGATCTTCATTGTATTCAATAGCAAATCCATACCCGGCGAAAATCTCTTTCAAAAAGGGCCACTGGGTCAGCTTATCAAATTCTTCGGAACCGCCGTATTTGCTGCCTTCATTGGACATTTCTGCAGTTTTCATGAATGTATCGTATTGTTTAGGATAATACTTGGCGTACTCGTCGACAGATAAGGTTCCAGGAGCGATTTCAGCCCGAAAAGCAACAGGCTGCGAGGTTTTCGATGAGCAGCCAACGGCAACTATGCTGATGATCATAACAGCCAGCAATCCTATGAGTAGTTTACCTTTTCTCACAATTTTACCTTCCTTTCTCTCTATCGATAGTTACTATGAGGAGTATAGCGGTGACAATCGAAGCATCGTCGGCTGGAATCCATATTGACATTCCTTACCACGTCCTGATGGCATCTTAAACAGTTGTTCTGCACCAGCTCCGTACTCCCATCTTTAATGCGAATACTGTCGGGCAGATCACTGAAGGTATTGTGGTAAAGGTGTTGAACCCCCGCCGTAATCTTGGTATAGCTCTTGGTTACATAATTGGTTTGATCCGTATGACAATCGTTACAACCCGCTATTTCCCGGTGGGATGAATGGCTCCAAGTCCCATAAACAGGTTCCATAACATGACAAGAGACACAATAACTCGAATCACTTGTGACGGCGTGCACTCCTTGAACTCCAATAATAGCTATTAAGAACAATCCTACAAAAAGACCTACGATTAGAGATAGTTTGGGTATTCTTTTGGTTTTTCCGCTTGGGACACCGGTTTTTTCTTGTTCCATTCCGCTATTCATAGCTTACCTCCTTTCTCAAAGTCTCCGTGGTGTCCTATTTGCCTGGACCTATTCATTAAAATTATAAGAAATATAAGCTTGTAAACCAATTAACAAATTCATCACAATTTATTAACATATTCTTAACAACTGGAATCACTCCCAAATTTTGCGTTTATTCCCGAAATAAGATCAATTTACGACTTAAGTTATGGTACGGTAACTTAAAAACACAACAATCCGAACCCTGGTTAGGTCAGATTGTTGTGTTTAGAGGTTATTTTTTTATTTCTGATTGGCTCATAAATCCTGTTCGATTTTAACACTTGGTCCATCATAAATCTGTTCACTGTTTTCTTTATATATTATTGCACAGATAAAAGAAGTGAGGGGCATCGCAAACAATATCCCAAAGCTGCCTACCAGCGCCTGCAGAATTTCTACAACAATCATTTCCCGGTTCAGGAGATATATTAAAGATGTACTGTACGCGCTTAGCAGCAATACTATGGAAAGAGAACTTCCTATGTAAGCAAGAATAAGCGTATTGGCCATCGTTCCCATGACGTCTCGTCCGATATTCATTCCCGATCTAAATAAAGTATTGAAAGAAGAAGCTCCTGACTTTTCTTTCACTTCCCAAAGAGATGATGATATTGACATTGAAACGTCCATTATTGCACCTAAAGCACCGATAAGGATTGCCGCAAAAATAATGGCTCTTAAATCTATGGGCGTCCCGGTCGATATATAGGTCAAATAAATGGATTCTTCATCTACATATCCTGTCAACTCAAGAACCCTATTGATAATAATGGTTAATATTCCGGATACAAGGATTCCGCCAAAGCAGCCCAGAATGGCTGTGAGGGTTTTTTTGTTAAATCCATTGATAATCAGATAGGTGGCAACAATCGTATACAAGCAGATCACTATGGCTGATACATAAATATTCTTCCCGGAAAGAATGGCTGGAATGAACACCATAAAAATGGCGGCACAGGTAAAAACAAGGGAAAGTATGGTGTTCAGCCCTTTGATACCGCCGAACACTAACAAAGCGAGGATAAAAAGGAGGCCAAAAATGAGAAGTTTATCCGTTCTGACAAACTCCATAAACTGCCATTCCATTTCCGGCTGACCTTCATAAGTGACAAGCAAAACCTTGTCGCCCTGCTCAACTTCCGGTGTGCCTATATTAAGCATGCCGTCGATGATCTGAGCTCCCGTTACCCTTTCCCCTTTTTCTTCGCCATCGAGCAGGGTTGCTTCAAAGGTCACCTGAACATTTTTAACCATGGTGGTATCACCAGCAAGGCTGTAATCGTCTGAGATTCTGTCCGTAATCGCTTCAATCTTTGCCTTGACAACCGTCTCACCGAAATCGTCACCGTTGAAAACGGTTAATCCTTTAGTCGCAACACTATTCCCTATAAAAAGAAATAATACAGAAAAGATAATCGTCACTATGTAAATCAGCAGCTCTAATTTGCTTTTCTTTTGTAAGAATCTCCCTTTTCGTACTTCTCTTCTATCCATAATACACCTCAATTTCTTGTGAATAAGTTGGAATTCCCTTCTCTTCTCAACAGCTTAAGTTTACTTGTTCTTGACCAAACTGTCTATTTTAATGAATTTTCTTAATAACGCCGTGCCCATATCTAAAATGATACTTTTGATATCCTACAGGCAAGAACAGGATATTCCGTCTGAAACGACGGGATACCCTGTTCTTCTGATACATAGAACCAATCCTGTAACCATCAATTTACTGATTCTACTTACTCTGTTCTATCAATACTTTGCAGACCTGATTTCATAGCCAACTGTCTGAGCAATGGATTATACATAGCCGGGGATTTTAGATTTTTAAGCATCAGATTTAATTTGATACCCTTTACCTTAAGTTTATATCTATCCAGAAATCCATCGATTCCCTCTTCAAGACTTTGGGCTAAATATGCAGAGCTCTTTAATGCGTAGCTGATTCCTTCTGCAGAGCTGGGGCTAATCCCACCTGCCGCTTCACCCACCAGGGCTATGCTATCCCTGCCTGCATAAAACTGTGATACCTTTTTCGGTCTATAGAGATATGCGCCCTCTGTCCTTATTTTGTTATCAAAATTAAAGCCCCGCTGGGTTAGTTTTATTTTTAACAGTTCATACTTTTCCCTGGCCTTCTCCTTAGGTTTAAGGGCCGAACCTAATAACAGATAATTCTCCTTTGGTATGATCCAAGAGTAAAAATCACTTATTTCTTCATCAAAGATTGCTGTAAAATAGGGGACATGATGGGGACATTCATACCATTCCTGAATTGCAATGTACTTTTCAGGACTATTAATATCTTGATTAAGAAACCTTCTTAACTTTGAAAAGGCCCCATCAGCACCAATAATAACTCTTGTCTTTGCCGATATTTCTTGTCCATTATGAATATACCTAATTTCATATCCGCCCGGTATTTCAACAAAGTCCTTAAAAACCGCATTAAACTTTTTATCAACTTTTTTCGGAATTATAGAAACCAACCATCTATCAAATTTCTCCCTATCCATATTCAGATAGAATCTCTGATAGAGTCTCTCCAGGTTATTTGTTAAATCAATGGTTCTTACAGCAAAAAGCTGCGGATTAACCAGAATATCTTTAGGTATTCCTAAGCCCAGCTTTGCAATCATTTTCTGTGCATCAGGGGCTAATAATCCTCCGCAGCATTTTCTGGCAAGATTGTGGGGATTCTCATTGGCCAGGTCCCGTTTATCTATTAATAAAACCTTATATTTGTCACCTATTAATCGCGCAAGGGTAGATCCTGCCGGACCGGCCCCTATTATAAGAACATCATACATTGCATCTACCTCATAAGTTTTTAATATGAAATCTTGAGCCACCTTCAGCAGAATTAACTATCCTTTCTATATTCCAGAATATCACCCGGTTGACATTCTAAGGCTTTACATATTGCTTCCAACGTTGAAAACCTTATCGCCTTTGCTTTGCCATTTTTCAATATAGAAAGATTCGCCATGGTTATACCAACCTTCTCTGTAAGCTCTGTTACACTCATTTTTCTTTTCGCCAACATGACATCAATATTGATTACAATCGCCATATTATTCACCTCAGACAGTTAAATCATTTTCAGATTTTATGTCTATAGCTTCTTTTAAAAGCCTTTGCAGAACGGCAGCAAAGACTGCAATCACAGAAGCGCCGAAAATAATGATGCAGGGGAATGCTGCCAGGCCCGGGGCGTCGTCTGCTTCAGCCAGGGGTATTAGGAGAGGTAGGATTGCAGCATAGATAATACTGATGGTGATGGCACAGTTCTTTATTTTTTTTAAAGCGGATACGGATAATTCCGAGAACGCTTTGTTCTTATCAATATAGCTTAAAAGTTTTAAAGCCTGATACAGAGCAAAGAGGAACACTACCGCTGCCGCATACACACCGATTAAAACAAGATTAGGCAAATAATCTGCAAGTGAAGGCAACCAGAATATACACAGAGCCAGAACCGGAATTCCAATAAGGAGCACAGCTATCTTTAAAAAAAGTGTTGTTCCTTTCATACTATAAGCACCTCACCAGTTTAGTTTCAGCTTTAATCTAACACAGCATTTATCGTTTTGCAATAAATTTATATTGCATCTCAAGATATGAAATAAGGTATTGGCACTTAATTAAACATCAAGTGCCAATACCTTATAAAAAGATGAAGTTTTGTGCCTGAAATCATCCCGGCAAATCAATTGACCTTAAGTGTAGTAACCGGCCGGCTTTGCAGCAGGTGAAATTCTCCTAAGCCATAGCTCCACTCGATGTCTTGAGGCACTCCATTGAAATGCTCCTCTATGCGAAGGCATAGACGAACCAACTCCCGAACCTGTTGGGAAGTTAAGCACCCTCGGGCAGGATATTGCCTACGCATGAAGGGCAAAGAAGATTGTCCCCTTTTGGGAGCAGGAGTAAATTGAAGAACCGCACCGTCAGGACGTCTGGCCAGCCATTGATCAGGAACGATTTCTCCCTGAACCAACGCCTCACCAACGCCGTAGGCGGCATTAATAAGCAGCTCACCGGGATTATTCGAAAGAGGATTAACTGTAAAGACCACTCCCGAAACTTCATGTGGCGCCATTTCCTGAATGATCACCGCCAGAGCAACTTCACTCTCTCCAAATCCTTTTAGTGAACGATACTGCACCGCCCGGGGAGTCCAAAGTGAAGCCCAGCACTTCTTTATCGCCTTAAGAACTTCACTTTCCCCCTGGATGTTAAGATAAGTTTCTTGTTGCCCTGCAAAGCTTGCACCAGGAAGATCTTCAGCTGTAGCAGAGGAACGGACAGCGACCTCGGGACTCCCCATCCCACGATAAGCTTCCAGAACTTCTTGCGCGACCTCATTGGGTAAGTCAGTGTTCTCTATTACTACCCGAATTTTAGATGTTGCCTCTTGTAACGTGCGTAAGTCAGTGATGTTAATTTGCCGTAAGCAGATATTTTTGACACAACGACGGTATCCCTCAACAGTCAAGACAAAACCCTGGGGTACTTTCATCCCAGCCCACACTAGTTCACCCAGGTTAGCTCCTTTGCCGCCGGCTAAGGATAGGTCTTCTTTTTTTAATTCTTGAAGCAGCCGCACATATCTCATCCCATTATTCTCCGTTTAGTTCCGTTTAGTGGTATCACTTTATCTATTTTAATCCAGGACCTGAATCACTCCTGCCGCTCCGTCCACACGAACCCGTTGTCCATTATGCAACAGTTTCGTTCCGTTAATCGTTCCCACCACGGAAGGGAGTCTGTATTCCCGGGAAACGATGGCCGCATGGGACAATGCGCCTCCAGAGTCAGTAATTAACCCTGCCACATAGGGAAATAATACCGTCCACGTCGGCGTGGTAAGCGGGCAGACTAAAACCTCACCTTCTTGAACCAAGTGGAACTCTTCAGCCGTATGGATAATCCGCACCGGTCCTTCGGCAACACCCGGAGAACCTGGGGTGCCAAATAACTCCCCCTCGGCGGACAGTTCCAGCGGCACTTCTTTTTGTACCTCAATGAGGGAATATTGTTTCAGAAAAATCTTCATCCCCTCCGCCGTAATAGGTGGAAATACATGCAAAGGGGGGACCATGGGCGCTTTGCCAATGGTTTGGGGTGGCATTAAGGAATAATTTTGGCTATGCTCAGCTTTCCGCTTGGCCACCAATCCCTTTAAATCAGGATGGAGGCTATTTTCTCTTAGCGCCGAGAGTAATTCCCCACGGTATAGAAATAAAGTGTCCTCAGAGCCATCCAGAATACCTTTCTGAACCAATCTTTTGCCAGCCTCAAGAGCAGCATAACGGGTATGACAAAGGGGAACAGTCATCAATAAATAATCATGGATTTCACTCAGCGGTTGAACTTGCTCCGCTAATTCAAGCCAGGTGTCGAACTCCTCCCTCTCTCGTCCGGCTAAAGTGCTGCGGAGTTCATTGACCCGCCCCAGCCGGTATGCCTGGAAATCAGAGTCTTCAGTGGTTAGGTAATCTGAGCCCATTAAGGACTTGATAATCCCCACCACCACCTCCGGCATTTCCCGCCAAGTGGGTCCAAATTCAAAGCCGTCGGCAGGCCGATCCCCTTCCGCTTCTATGAATCCCTCGAGTTCTTCCCCAAACCACGTATTGGCCAGCTGCTCAAGCGCTTTTTCATTTGGCAGAGACAAGTTATCCTTAATCGCGGGGTCTGCAGCAGCACGGCGTGCCAAGGTCAAGAGGCGATTCATTGTATTAAAGACTGCAGGATCGTTCATCTGAACTAATTCGTAGGCTTCAAATTCCGTCAGATTGAATAATCTTTTACACACTTCCATCCAGCGTTCACGGATATACATACCGACCATAACGACTTTATTATGTGGATTCCACGCCCAGCATAAATAGTCATAGCATCCCTCAAGCTGGTTGGCCAGCTCTTCCAGGCCGGCCTTGGCACGCTCAAAGTTCCGAATCGGCTTGAGACGCTCCTGAGCTTCTGGTTCCCATATGTCCTGCCAGGCACGAACGTGATTCTCAAACCCTTTTTCCTTGAGAAACTTTTCAAAACCCAAGACCCGGCTGCGAAGCAGCGGATTAATCCGCCACAAATGAAAGAGAAAAGGAAATCGCTCCATAACAGGCGGAGGATCTCCTCCGATGGATACAATACGCTGAAAGACATAGCCATGGAGAACAAGATATTCATATTTAAGGGATGGGATGGAAAATTCCTCAAAAGCGTGAACTGAGCCAATCTCCACTGGAGTAAGCCCATAAGAAACAAAAAGCGGGTGTACCGGTCTCGGCCAATGAATATTATCCCGCATCCAGAATCCCTTAGCTTCCCAAAGGGGCATATCTTCTACCTCCCCACATTTCAATAGGATATCTTCTGTTTTACTATCGCACCCGATAAGTAGGTGTTAACAGCGGCTAGAAGAATGGATAAGAGATCGCCCTGCTTGCCATAATGGTACCATCTCACCATGTGAACCACATATAATCCATCGATATCATGGGCAAGCTCTTGTGCCGGTCGCTCCCTGGTTACCGCGCCAGCCATCTGGCCACGTTCAAAAGCCTCCGTGATCAGCCTTCTGAAGAGAGTCCCGTTGGCATGTTCAGGCGTTGACCCGCGCTTCATTTTTTCAATTAAAATAACCAGAAAAAGCTCAGGTTTTCTCAGCGTCCACTCGACGGCAATCGTTATGATAGTCTGAATTTGATTCTCTGTCCCTAAAGTCGTGGCAAAAAAATCGTCAACTTGCTCTGTTGTCAATCCTTCTGTTTCGTAAAATATCTCCAGCGCCAAATCTTCTTTCGTCTGAAAATAATTATAGAAGGTTCCTCTGGCCACACCGGCTGCGGCAGTGATCTCTTCGACTGTTGTTTCCGTAAACCCCTTGTTTCCGAAAAGCTCTTCACCGGCCCGTATAAGGGCGGATTTAACTTCGGCTTTTTGTTTTTCCCTTAACTTCACTATTCTTTTTTCACCTCCATCAAAAAGAAATTGCTGAGAATTATGGACATCGTCATTTTCATAAACACTGTATATAAAATGGCTACGTTCATTATATTTAAAAACCATTCTCCTGTCAAACCTTAAAAAAGTATCCCCATTTGGATAATCCCAAAACGTTGACTGTACATAAACAAAAGCGGGGTACTGCCCTTAAAGTCCTTTAAAGTCTTTAAGAGACAATGCCACCGTTTACTACATAACCAGCCATAGTACTTTTAGTACTAAAAATACTCTTTTTGAGTATTCTTCCGTGGTCCAGTGGCCTATTTACTAGCACCACGGTATGAAATAATAATGCTATGGAAAGGGCCCGCTTCCATAGAAGGTCAGAAAGGAGGTGTTAACATGTTTAAGCTTGAAAATGAGCTTTTAGATAAACTCTCCGAACTTCTCGTCGTGAATGAAGACTTATCCGAATACATTCTAGCCGGACCTAAAAATTGCCCCTGTGGGGGATCATGTGCGGGAGAGTGCACTGGCACATGTGCATATGAAAGCCTGAAGTCCAGCTGTGTTTTACTCATGTAACTATCAAATTAGAAGGTCCTCCCTCAACAGCAAGAGATGTTGAGGGAGGACATCCACCAAGAGGAGGTGCTTGTTTATGGGCGAAATCAGACAAGGCGTTCGCAAGAATGTCATGATGATTGTCACCAATCGCTGTTCTCTAAACTGCATATACTGTTATGAAAAATACAAAACATCCGAGGAGATGACTTTTGCTATAGCAAAATCTATCATTGACGAAGAAATGGCCGCTGATGATGGATACGAAGAAATCATCTTTGATTTTTTCGGTGGAGAACCTTTTTTAAATTTTCCACTTATCAAAAGAGCTCATGACTATCTGCACAGCAAGACCTGGCCAAAGAGATATCTATGTTTTACCACTACCAATGGACTCCATATACATGGTGACGCTGCAAACTGGTTGTGGTCCAACAGAAGAACCTTCTGGTGCAGCCTAAGTCTTGATGGAACCCCCGGCATGCACAACCAAAACCGGAATAACTCCTATGACCAAATCAACGTGGATTTCTTCGCCAAGGCTTGGCCGGACCAGCCTGTCAAGATGACTATCAGCCGGCAGACGCTTCCCCATCTCGCAGACGGCATTATTTTTCTACATCGAAAGGGTTTTAAAGTCACTTCGACTTTTGCCCAAGGTATCAACTGGATAAAAGAGATCGACCTCCCCATCTTGGAGCGGGAATTGAAAAAGCTGATCGTTTTTTACAAGGCAAATCCAGAGTTTCCGGTTGCTTCCCTCCTTGATTACCCCATCCATGCTCTATGCCGGGAGCTTCCCCATGAGGAAAAGTGGTGCGGCTGTGGCGAATCTATGAAGGCTTACTTTGTGGATGGTACTCTATACCCGTGCCAGTGCTTCACACCCCTGGCAAACGAAACAAGCCGGGAGCAGCTCTATGAATCCATTGACTTCAAGCAAACTGCTGCTTTTGTGTGTGATGAGTGCCTGGGATGTCCATACCTGCCCATCTGTCCAACATGCTATGGCAGCAACTATATTCAAAGAGGCAGTATGGGCAGGCGTGATCAGTCTCTATGTGCTTTCTACCGTGCTTGCATTGACGCCTCCGCACAGTTCAGGGCAACGCAAATCATTCATAACCACCCGACTCCTGTAGATCTGACACCTGAAGAGTACTATGTTTTAAAAGGGACCAAATTGCTTCATGAGTTATGTTCCTGATTATTTATGACGACATTAATCATTAACGGGCTTGCTGACCGGGGAAGGCAAGCTCGTTTTCGTTTTTCTAAACGAAGCGAACACCGGATAGTTTTAGTATACCTTTCCGGCTCTTGATGTCCCGGAAGGAGGAGAGGGTAAAGACAAAGCAGATTTCCTGTATGTTCTCAATAATATTGCTTGGAATTCTTTTGAGTTCCAGTGTTTGAGCCGTAAGCTCCTTTTGGATATCCACCTGAAAAGTGAACTGCGCCCGTTTGCCCTCATCTTTAAATTCGACGTTTATGGCGGCAATATCATCTTCTGGTGAAAGAGTATTAAATATAAAATGACTATATAAAGAGTAGTCTTTCGGGGGTATAAATGAATAGCACAAACCTACAAATTTAGGAACGCGGTAGATAACCTCTCCATCTAAAACCGAGACTGACTAAACACCCGTGTAAATGGCAATAATCTCCACATAAGACAAAAGTGGAGGTTATGGAATGAAACAGTCAAAAAACATTCTTACAGACAAGGAAATGGAACTGGTCAACTTACTGATGCAAGACTGCCAAAGCACAGGGGATATTCAGTCGAAACTGAAAAGACTGTTTGCCGGAACCATTGAGCAGATGCTGGAAGCAGAGATGCAAGACCATCTGGGGTATGAAAAAAACAGCATTGAAGGAAACAACTCCGGTAACAGCCGAAATGGCTATAATCGCAAGACCATCATCAGCGATTACGGCGAAAGTGAAATTGCCGTCCCTCGCGACCGAAACGGC
>NZ_FRDN01000010.1 GCF_900143285.1 Desulfitobacterium chlororespirans DSM 11544 | reverse complement strand
TGCTGATTCATCCTGCTTTAACCACTCGCGGATAATTTCTTTATAGGGATCTAAAACGGGCGAGGGCTTTTCTTTAGTCAGTTGATAGTGAGGAATATGGGAATCATTGAGGGCTTTACGTATGGTCTGCCGGGCCACTTTCAAGTTACGGCTAATCTTTCGGATGGACCACCCTTCAACGAAATGCTTCTTTCTGATATACTCTTTATCGACCATCTCTAGCATGTCCTTCCCCCTGTACGATTGTTGTCTCAGCAACTCCAATCATACAGAATTAGGCTCTGGAGGTGGTCAACTTTTTGGTTAGCAAACCCTATTTTTGTGGTCAACATTTATGTTAGCACTACTAATCTGTCCCTTGATTACTTCCTCATTGAGTTGTACAGTTTTTGGTAACTTCATTCTAACAGGGGTCCGCAAACCATGACCTTTTTTTGCGCAATTTATCTTACCTTATCGCTTTAGAGATAACATGTTTTTGTTATAGACAGGATTCAAATCACGGGTATGATAGTCACGGACCACCATATCTTTTTTATATTGTCACAGGGAACATATGTTTGATATAATTGTATAAGAAAAAAGATATATACTAATCGATAATTTTGATCAACTACTTTCTTTGATACTGTAGTTTATTACTCTGAAGAAAAGGAAGGTGACCAAATGACCTTGGATAAAAAGTGGAAAGGTACAATTTATGCCGATGGTCAAGAAATAGCAGTCTTTTCTAGTGGAGATAATAATGATTACATTTCCCTTACGGATATTGCACGCTTTAAAAGCGATGAGCCGAACGATGTGATTCGGAACTGGATGCGTGGGAAAGATACTTTAGAATTTCTTGGACTTTGGGAACAACTAAACAATTCAGATTTTAAACCCGTCGAATTCGAAGGGTTTAAAATGCAGGCCGGTTCTAACGCTTTTACTATGTCTCCGCAAAAATGGATCAGCGGGACGAATGCCATTGGAATCATTTCACGTTCTGGTCGTTATGGCGGCACTTTTGCTCACAGAGACATCGCTTTTGAATTTGCTTCATGGATTTCAGCAGAGTTCAAGTTATATATTATTAAAGATTATCAACGACTTAAGTTAGATGAAAATAGTCGTCTTTCGTTGGGTTGGAATCTTAATCGCACCCTTGCGAAAATCAATTATCGTATTCATACGGATGCTATTAAGGAGAAGTTGATCCCGGCGGATATTTCACCTCAGCAGCAAAGTATCACCTATGCAAATGAAGCGGACGTATTGAATGTGGCTTTATTTGGTCAAACAGCGAAAGAATGGCGAACAGCCAATCCTGACACAAAAGGGAATATTCGGGATCAAGCTTCACTTCAACAGCTTATTATACTAGCGAATCTCGAAAGTCTAAATGCGGAATTCATTCGTCAAGATATACCGCAAAATGAGAGACTTTTACGTCTGAATATAAGTGCACAGCAGATGATGAGGTCACTTTTGCAAAGCGCAAGCATGAAAAAGTTGAATGCCTTAGGTACAGCTAAACTTCAGAAAGAGGATTGAGTTCTTACAATATTTGTAAAACTGGGGGTATCCTCGAAAAGTATGGAAGAGTTGAATTATAAGCTATTGCATCAGAACATAAAGAAAGCCTTGAGCGAAGAAGGAGCTGCCCTATTTATTGGTTTCGGTGTTTCCGCATGGAGGATTACCGAGTTGGAAGAAGCTTTTAGAGAGAAACAAGGGGCTCGTTATATAAGCCGGTAAAATAGCAACAAACAATTTAAAGGAGGGCTCGGCAATAGAACTTTCAAAGTGGCAAGCGCAAGCAATTGAACGGGGCATGAGGCGATCTCGAATGGAGGACAAAGCTGCGGAGAACTGTGCTAAGACCCCCCTAGTATCACCCGATGTACTCCAAACAAAAGATTTTGTCTTTTCACCTATCAGGCCCCTTGATCGTATTGGAGATAGCGGGGCACTATTTCTTGCTAAACTAAAAACCGATCGGAGGAAGCGATATCTTGTTAAACATGCCTTTTGCGATTGTGCTGCCAATGAATTTGTTTATACTAAACTTGCACAAGCAATGGATGTTAGAATGCCGGAAGCTAAACTATTCCAAATATCTGAGGGTGAAAAGCGAAATTATTTCAAGACCGAGTACGTATTAGCGACCAAGTATCTCGATTTGATTGATGAAAATCCGTCCTATCGAATCATACGTGAACAAGCACTCAACTGGCAGGATTATTTCCGATTTCGCGCAATGTATGATATGTTTCTAGAAGGAGACAGTTTTGAGGTGTTATTGGCTTCCGACAGATATATTTATCGGGTAGACACTACGGATGCTTTTCTCTATTCTGACCATATCCTTGCAAGGGCGGGAATAAACATAGTAATTGGTAATCATAACGTCAAAGACCAAATAAAAAACGAGATGCTTTTCCGATCGTATAATTCTTGCTGGGAGTACATGGATTTTGAAGAGACCTTGAAAACGCTGGTAACACGTTATGGCGACGAATGTATAAAGCCTTTTCTTGATTCATTTAAGCGTATACAAGACGTTCCAAAGGACTATATAGATAGTTTCCTCAATACACTCTGTTATTTTTATCCTGATTTTATCGGCGACTATTTCAAACTTTTTATTACTGCCTTGCAGCGGGAATCCTATAAATACCTGAGAACGAAAGAGTGATACTATCAACATACTTTAAAGGAGTTTTTTACTTTTCCTCCATTGGCGGGAAAGTAAAAAATCCTTTTGCGTATCTTTTTTTCTTGCTCACGAACAACAAGAAAGAGCGGGTAGTTCAATTTAGAGTATCATTCCATCGATGCTGTTGCTATCGTAGCTGATACCTAATCAAAGCCATCTTACATTTCTTCACATACTTTATGCAAGATTATGTGGTGTTTGTAATCCTGTTTTAATAGGCTAAACTGGTTATATCTAAGAATACAGTTCGACCGGATTGGAGTGACACAGAAGATGAAGTATGATTTTCACCGGCAACTGGAATGGATGGATTTTCAAAACCTGGCCCGTGATGCGATTCAAATCAGAGAAGGAATTCTATTTGAGTCATTCAAAGAGGGTAAGGATAGTGGAATTGACGGCCGCTTCTGTAGTGAGGAAGGAACTGTTATACTGCAGGCCAAGCGATATGGGGAATATAAGGCACTCAAGAAGAACCTTAAAGAAGAAGTGAAAAAAATAGAGAAACTGCAACCTAAACGATATATCTTAGTGGTGTCGATTACATTAAATAAAGAACAAAAAAGCGAATTAATTCAGCTCTTCCAAGGATACATCAAACAACCAGGCGATCTGGTTTCTAGTAATGACCTGAATAACTACCTGGGTCATCCACTGTATAAGGATGTCGTACGCAATTATCCCAAACTTTGGGCGGCTGGCGGCGCAGTTCTTCAGGAGTTAATACGTGGAGCAATTAACAGCAGTGTTGTGGAGGAATCAAGGCGGCAATTTGCCTTGGCCAAAGAAGCGCGAGAAACGTTTGTGGCTACTCGTATTTATCACGAGGCCATGAATATGGTGGAAAAACAAAACTGTGTGGTTATTTCCGGCCAGCCTGGAGCCGGAAAATCCACGTTGGCCCGGATAATGGCACTGTACTACATAGAGGTAATGCACTTTGATGAGTTTGTATGGACAACCTCATCAGTGGAAAAACTGATGAATCTGGATATACCGGAACGAAAACAAGTGTTTGTAGTAGATGACATCTGGGGTCAGGTATTCTATGCAGAAAAAAAGCATGACCAGGAAATGAGCTATCTGGAGCAATTGTTGTTACGTTTAAAAAGGGACAAGAACAAAATTCTCATCATTACTACGAGAGAATACATTTACCAGCAGGCAACAGTCAAATATTCTGTTATACGTTCCACAATAGAGCGCTATAAGTTGCTCTGCGATGTGGATATATATACAGATGCGGAAAAGGCAGGAATTCTGTTCAGCCATTTAAATAATGCTAATCTCGCCTCCAAGTATATTTGGCCTATTTACTTCCAAACAGAAAGAATTGTTAGGATACCAGACTATAACCCGCGGATTATTGATTTGTTTCTGCAGAACAATGATCCCTGGAACGATAGCCCGTATGAATTTGCACAGCGATTTATAGAAAATATAAGGAATCCTTTTGCTTTTTGGGAAGATATTTTCAATAGACTTACTGAGGAGGCAAGGTTGCTTGCGTTGATTGCCTTTATATCCCACGGAGAGATGGAGCCTATCGGAATGGAAGATTTGGAAAAGGCGTATTATCACTGTTTAGAACATATGAAACATCCCCCGAATAACATGAGGAACTATTTTGCCTGTATTTCGGAGTTAGAAAAAACTATTGTCCAGGTGGATACATATTACAGTAACAGTGATGAGAAGGTCGTGCGTTTCCGCACGCCTGCGGCGCAGGACTTTTTGCTGAAACACTTGAAAGAAAATATCGGTTACTATGGGCCGGTACTCTTGGATGGGCTTTGTTATTTAAATCAATTGATTTTCCTGATGGACGCCGACAAAATCTACCTTCCAGGCGAACTATATAAGAAAGCGCTTCATTTATTTATAGAACGCTTTGAGAAATGGGAATTTTCCTGGCCTTTTGAAGCAGATGAAAACTATAGTTTTGAAGGAGAAGAGGAGATAAAAGGCAGTGAGTTGTACCGGTGTGTACTTCTGCTGCAGCTGCACGAAAAGAGACCAAAACTTGAATCATTCGACTTTCTGGAGAGCACAATCAAGTGCTATCGTTCTATGCTCAAAAGTGATAAAGCGCTTGCCTATGCTGATATGATTGTGTACCCTGCCCTGGTGGGAGATTGTAAAACTATTGGCGTAGTTTTTGAAAACGAGGAGACTGTTGTTGAGGAGTATTTTCAGAGGTGTTTTCTGGCAACTCATTATTACTTTATGTGCAATTTTGGGGAAGAATTTACGGATGCAGTAAATTGTCTGCTGCAACAGAACATAAAATGGCTTCGGGCCAATCTTGAGAAAATCGTTTGGGAAACAATTGATTATTTTGAAGACTACGACATGTACACGCAACTAGATATTATGTTGGAAGTTCAAATAGCTTTTATATTTAAGTTTTTAGGGGTACGGTATACCCAAAGGTTTTACAAAGAGTTGGCAGATGGGCTAGAGCATCATATTGTTATGCCGGACTCATTACAGGAAAAATATAATAAAGAGTTGCAAACTTCATACTGGAACGAGAAGTGGGAGGAACGCGAAAAACAAGAGAGGGAAGAAGAAATACTGCTGCGCGAGGTGATAGACCAAGAGCGGGAGATGATTTTGGAAAAAGGCGGAGATTGGCTTGAAGAGAAACAACAGATTCAGACAGTCGTTAGGGGAGCTTTTTCTCCCGCTATAAAAAATCAACTACTGATAGTAATTGAAAACAGGGAACCTAGTTCCATCGCCTGTTTTTTAGAGAGTAAAAGTGGCATTGATCTTTTGGAAACCATATTGCGAACAGAAGACGAATTACCGCTGCCGGAAAGATATTTCTTGAACAGGCTGACAAAATTCTTTTTTGAAGAATGCTCTTATAAGCCCCGCGCAGTCTATGATGCTCTGTGGCGAATTGCTGAATGGGATAGTGGCAGCTCGCAGGAGCGGGATTTGTTTGAGAAAGAAATAGTGGAAATATTAAAAGAGGAAAACCACCTAAATATTCTGGAACATTTACAGCAGCATGGCATTATTAGAATGAGTGAGCACCGTGTTCATTTTGAAGAAGTGTTTCCGGCACATCTGCTACTTATCCATCAGATAATAAGCGCAACTGAGATAGGGGAAAAGGCTGCGTTATACAAAAACTTGCGTAAGGAAGAAGTATGGAACAATTTGGCTTTTATGTCGCTCGCTATACCGCTGTTAGCAGAGTTACATACAGAGAGTTTTCACCATTATTATCTTTGCCCTATTCTACAGGACTTCGAAAAAGAGACTATGGAAGAGCAAAAACAGCCTTTCCTTTTTTTCAGCGACTTGAGGTGGAATTTGATTTTTCTGAAGAAGATAGAACATCCCTTGGTTCATGCATAAACGCTCATGAATTGTTGACGGTGTTGGAGTGTATGGATTTGTTCTTTTATGATGAATTAATTCCAGAGGATTTCACTGAAAAGTTGGGCATACTCCCCGTTGTGAGAGGATTTGAGCGTAAAGAGGACAAATATTTACTTGAAATTGGTTTGTTAGAGGATCAATTTATAAAAGAATGGGGATTTGCAGATACATCTGTGTCTTTCTTTACACTTTTGGAGCAGATAAAAGAATATTTGGCATCTACTTCTTATAAAAGGAAGATTTCATTAGAAGCGCTTAATCTTTGATACACTAGGAATAATGTAAAGCATTATCGAAATCGGAGATTGGTACAGAGAGCCATTTAATATATGCAGCAATGGAGTTAAATACAAAGTTTAATAGTTTTTTAGAATCATGACAGTTAAGGGGATTTAGAAATATTTTAAACGGTTATGATAGTTTAGGTTGTAATCGAGTCAAAGGAGTTTACTTTCGGGGGGTATAATGAACCAGATACCGAAACAAATAGCTCGAGACATTAGTATTAACTTCACAGTTTGTAAGTCAATAAATGATGAAAGCCTTGAGATACATAAGTTGTATATCTCAAGGCTTTTTTGATTTGATGACTAACTGGCAATCTTAGCTTGTTTAGCCGATGACTATTTAAAGGTTATTTAAATTTTAAATTTCGCGACTTGGGTGAGAAGTTCTTGAGCCGCATTTTCTAATTGGCCGGAGGATTGAGCAATCGTTTCGATTGAAGCTAATTGCTCTTCTGAAGAGGCTGAGATTTCCTGCATACCAGCCGAGGCTTGTTCAACCACTGCGGAAATATTTGTGGATTGATGTGCAACTTCTTGTGTCTGACTATTAATTTCCCCTAAGGCTGCGGAAACTTCATAGGAGTTTTGCGCAAGCTCGGTAATTGAAGCAAAGATCTTCGCAAAGCTTTCTTTGGTATCTTCTGCCGAAGATTCCATAACAACAACGCTTTCTTTAGCCTGATTCATATTATTAACGGCTTCATTAACCTTGCCATTAATGCTATTGACAATATCTTCAATTCTCTTAGTGGAATTACTGGACTGCTCAGCAAGTTTGCGGATTTCTTCGGCTACGACGGCAAATCCTCGCCCGGCATCACCAGCGCGGGCTGCTTCAATCGAAGCATTTAAAGCAAGTAGATTGGTTTGTTCGGCGATACTGTTAATGGCGCCGATCATGTTGCGAATCTCATCGGCCATTGTAGCCAGTTGAAGTATCGATTGACCGACAGTGTCCGAATACTTGTTGTTTTCTTCTATTTTTTGACTTTGGCGTTCAAGAGCCTTTTGACCTTCTTTAGCAAGCTCTAAGGATTCTTTGGCCTTGTCTGCACCAACCTCTGTTTTTTGCGTAGCTTCGCCGACGATATGATTAACCGTAGCAATCGCATCTGTTGAACCCTGAATCATTAAAGCCTGATTGCTATTGCCCTGAGCTATTTCGTTTATCGTTGTAACGACTTGGGTTAAGCTCTCCGTGGTTTCCTCAGTTGTTGACGATAATTGCACGGAATGAGATGCTAAAGCCGAGGCAACCTCTTGAATGTTGACTACCAGTCCCCTTAAGTTGTGGGTCATTGTCTTAAGACTATGATAAAGTCGGCCTATTTCATCTTTTGACTTGATTTCAACCTCAAAGTCTGTCAAATCTCCGCTTGCAATTGTTTCGACAACAGAGGATAACTTGACGAGGGGCTCCGTAAATCGTTTGGCAAAGATAAAGCCGAATAAGCCGACAATAATGCTCACAGTAAAAAGCAAGCCGATTGAGATGTACAGGAGTTTATTAGCGGAAGCCATCGCCACCGAAACAGGGGTTTCCACAGCGATTAGCCAGCCCGCCTGTTCGTGCAAAGCATGGCTGACAATAACCTCTTCACCTTGAATATTTGCCCCTTGCATGGTCATGTCCTGTCCGGTAAAACCTGTTTGCACAAATTCTAAAGAGCTGAAATCTTCTTGGTTTTGAACATATTCGATATGGGGATGGGCTAATACTGTCCCTTGCCTGGAAAGCACATAGACGTTTGAACCGCCTTCTGAAAGCTCTGTGACAAAGTCACTGAGCTGAGCGAGTTGTATGTTCGCTTGAAGAACTCCGATAATGTTATTATTCATATCACGAACAGGTGTAGCGATAACGACAATCAATGCACCGGTAGCCTTCGCGACGATAATATCGGATACATACTCTTCAGTCCCGTTCATGGCCTGCTTAAAAAAATCTCGCTCAATGATGTTGGTTAAGGCATCATCATTACTTTTAACGACTTGTTGTCCTTCAGTATTATCAAGAGCAATAATAAGTTCGGGGTTGACTTTAACGGCATCCAGCAGAATATTTTTCGCATTAGGTAAATCAAAATTGCGGATGGCCGGTTGATTAGCGACCATATGTAGGGTATTGAAATTTTTATCTAGCATCCCGTTTATTTCAGCTTTAGCAATTGCTATTTTATCCTCACTTAGCTGATAGGTACTCTGTTGGGAATCTGAGATAAAAGAAGGTATGGATACGGCGGAAAAGATTAACAGTGGAATTAAACTAGTAGCTAAGAACATTAAAAATAATCGTGTCTTGAGTTTCAAACTAATTCCTCCCTATAATATCTTATGATTTTATTTAAATAGCTTACTTTTTTATAGATTTTCTAAGTATGCTAAACTAGCTCACCAAGGATAAAGTTTAGGCTGAAAAAACCAATAAAAAAAGCCGCATTCATTTAGCGACAGCAAAAAGAGGCGTTCGGTAGCTTGGCAGCCATCAGCTTGATCAGGAAGGCCCATAGCTTTGCGTCCTTAGTTTTCACTAAGTTTGCCTTTGTCGCAATATAATTAAAGATTATATTGGTATGTTGTATGAGGTATTACCTCAATCAATTCTACTACAAAGTATTACAATTTGAAAGGTAATTTAAAAATAAATCTATATTCGCAAATAGTAATAAAATTTTTGTGATTTTTTACCTATCAGAATGCCAGTGGGTGGCATCTTTTTTTATCTTTTAATTTTAGAGATGACACCGGCAGTTTTTGTTATGCTGTAGGGGCCGAAATTGAAGATGTTATGAGAAATATGAACTAGAGGTCTTTTGATGAATAATAAAAGCCTTAAGATACGCTCATCTGACGTAACTCAAGGCTTATTACTTATCTGCTCCTGAACATATCTGTGTGCTACTCCGCCCTAGCGGCAGGATCAAGCTCTATCTTAATTCGGCGTGAAAGTATGAAATTGAGAAAAGCGATAACGGCTGCGCCCATAAAGACGGCCTGATATCCAAAAGCTGCCCACAAAAGCCCGCCGAAAACGGGAATGACCATGGAGGCGACATGCTGCAGACTGACCCCCGTCGATAGCGTTGGGGTCACATCATCAAGATCGACGGCAATCTTCCGTAAATATGTCGACCGCGCCATTTCCACCGCAGACATGGAATTATCGATGACATAGCAGGCGGCGATAATCACCGCAGCGATGCCGACAGGGAAAATGTCGGCTGAGAACGCATAGCCAAGACAGATGGCGAACAACAAAGCGGCCTCCACCGTCAGAACGAATCGCTCCCCCCGGACGTCGATCAGGCGGCCAATTATTTTACGTGTGCCAATACTCACAAAGGCGACAATCATACCCAGGATAGCAAACATCTGAGGTTGCACATTAAACACCTTGATCAGGACCCATGGGGCAAACGTCAAAAAAATCTGCGCCCGCGCTCCGCTGACGCCGGCCAGGACATAATAGAGGGTGTAGCGTTTGCGAAAAACAAATTTGACTTTCCTGGCTTTCGGTTCGCCCTTCTTCATCAGCCCCACCGCCAAAGCAGCGAACACATAGAAAACAGCACCGATAATAAAGGCGATCTGATAGGTCATATTCAGAAAATGAAAGCTCAGGAAGACAAAAACGTAGGCGATAATACTGCCGAACAGACCGAAGGCGCTGATCGTTCCAAGCCTGGCGCCGAAAGACTCCAGTTTGGACAGGGACATGCCGATGGATGGCGTGACAGGCATGACCATATGTGTGCCGAGGCTGTACATCATCATCCAAATGATCATAACCGCGAAGGTGGGAGACAAAAGGCCCAGCCCCAGCATCCCCAATCCTGCCGCGGCCATGCCGAGCATGGCAATCCGCACATCCCCGGCAAAACTTAAAACCGCCAGAACCAGCATGATAAAGAAACCCGGCGCTTCCCGGGGCACCTCGAGGAAACCTCTGACACTCTCGGAAAGCATGAATATATCGTTTAAATAGTTGTTGAATATGGATGTATTAATACCTGCGCCGATCCCGGCGAACAATCCTGCCAGCAAAAACAGCTTAAAGTCCCGGTCACCATCACTATGTTTTTCTTCCATAATAAGCCGAACCTTTCAAAATCCTCTGACGCATTTCTCAAGCGCTTTAGCAAATAAACCGCAAAAGCATTATAGCATGGGAAAATAATGCTTTCAATGTGCAACCTAGGAAAGGAAGTGAAGGAATGTTCGACATAATGATTCTCCCAGGATGATTTTCACTTTGCTGTTATGAATCCCGATGTGGAAGGGCTCGTACAACGAATCGAAGAAAACGTTGGGCGGAGAATCAGTAAAAAGTGGACAATATTCCCGGAACAGTATCTTTATGAACTATTCTATGTTCAAGAACCTTGGAGAAATGTTATAGAGATTTTTTTCTCACAGCAGTGACAGCATAATGGTTGGAAACAGTTTTTGTCTTCTAAATAAAAGAATCAATAGTAAACAGAGTTATTAGTAGACTGCGGAAGTTTATTGTAATGGGGTAAATGTAATGGTAAAATATTGGTTATAAATTATACTATAAGAATATGTAAGGCTAAAACAAATGATTATGAAGTTTGGCTTTATCAATGATATTAATTAATGGAGGAACCGATGAATAACAAGCAGATTTTGGAATCATATATACCCTTAGTTCAGTTTTTTGGTAAAGTATGCGGAGGTAATTATGAAATCGTTCTCCATGATGCATCAAACCCTGATGAGTCTATTATTGCAATTGCCAACGAGCATATTAGTGGAAGAAAATTAGGCGGACCTATGACCGACCTTGCTCTGAAGCTTATTAAGGGAGAATATTATAAAGAACAAGATTACATTGTAAATCACGGCCGTACCAAGGATAATAAGATTCTAGTCTCTTCCACTTTTTTTATAAAAGGAAAAAATCGTGATTTAATTGGGCTACTGTGCATCAACAACAATGTTACCGAGTTAATGGCTTTTAAAAATTATCTGTCAACGGTTTTGAGCTGTTTTAATACTGATGAACCAGATGATCATCACAAAAAAAATCATGAAAATATCGATATTTCAATGGAGGATCTAATAAAAAATACAATTGACAGTGTTCTTGCCGATATAAACATCTCCCCGGAGAGAATGTCTCCGGAAGAAAAAATTCAAATTGTGCAAAATTTGAGCGAACAAGGGTTGTTTTTATTAAAAGGAGCCGTATCAGAGGTTGCGAAGCGGCTGAAAACATCAGAGCCTACGATATATAGGTATCTCAACAAAAAAGGATAATCCTAAAATCATGTATCCCCGCCTGTTAAGGTGGGGATTATTTTATTCTTATTTGTAAAGTCTGAATTACAGCATTCAAAAATTAATGTAATTTAGACTGATTCTTGGTATGAGGCTTGTTAATCCATGACTGAATAGGGGTGGAAATCTGATGTATGAAAAATAATAAAAAATTATTATCATAATACTAAATTATTATTGACAAAGTTTGTGATGAAATTTATTATATAAATAGTGAAAATATACTAAAAAGTAAATCATGGAAAGAGGTTTAAAATGAAGCAAGCCATTCAAACATCCAATGCACCCAAAGCAATCGGTCCCTATTCTCAAGCTGTTCATGCAGGCGATTTTCTCTATGTGTCCGGACAGATCCCTCTGGACAGCATGAGCGGTACTATTGTCGAGGGCGGCATTGAGGCACAGACCAGACAGGTGTTCGCTAATCTAAAAGCCATATTAAATGAGGCTGGCTGCGATTTTACAAATGTTGTAAAAGCAACAGTTTTACTGAGCAATATGGGAGATTTTGCGAAAGTCAACGAAATATACGCAGAATATTTCGTTGGCGATGTATTACCGGCACGGGCAGCGTATCAGGTAAGCGCCTTACCGAAGGATGCCTTGCTGGAAATTGAACTCATTGCGTATACTGCGGACAAGTAGTATAGAATTAAATGATTAAAGGAGGAAACAAAGTGGACATCAAGACCAAAATGGCAGATGGATTCAAAGATTTGCAGGGTGGCCTGTTTGCCACGGTATCCAAGGCGGATGTGGGTACGGCACTTAACGCACTCATTGAGCGGGGTGCTGCGCTGATGTGCTGGGCGGATCCTTTCTTTCCCGATCCCGTCATACCGGAGCACGTTAAAAAGGCAACACTGAAGGCAATTGACGTCGGCATGGGCAGCCATTACACAATGCCCATCGGTAACGGTGAACTTAAGAAAGAGATAGCCAAAAAACTTAAAGAATACAATAAAATGGAAGTCGATCCCGATAGGAATATCATTATAACCCCCGGTTCCGATTCTGGACTGCTTTTTGCCATGATGCCGTTTATTTGCCCGGGTGACGAGGTTATGGTTCACGACCCCAGCTATCCGAGCAACTTCCTGAATCCCAAGCTTTTAGGCGGAATCACCGTTCCTGTTCCGCTAAGGGCTGAAAATAATTATCAGATTGATATTGAAGAATTTGAGAAGCGGCTGACACCCAGAACCAAAATGGTGCTTTTGACCAACCCAAACAATCCTACTACCACTGTCTTTAGGCGTGAGTGCCTCGAAAAGTTGGCTAAGTTCGTTATCGACAATGACTTGATTTTAGTTGTCGATCAAGCTTTTGAGGACTCAGTTTTCGACGATATCGAATTTGTTTCAGCTGCTACACTTCCAGGCATGTGGGAGCGTACGGTCAGTGTGTTCTCCATCTCCAAAGGTATGTCACTCAGCGGATACCGAGTTGGCTATGTAGTAGCCGATGATAAAATTATGGACGTGATGTATGGCTGCGCTGTCAATATACTCGGCGCCACCAACACAGCTTCACAGATGGGTGCAATTGCAGCAATCAGTGATCGTAGTTTTGTTAAGGAGTATAATAAGATTTTTGATAAAAGAAGAAAAGTGGCTTATGAAGTGTTCAATTCGATTCCTGGCGTGTCTATGGCAATGCCGGAAAGTTCATTTTTATCCTGGGTAAACATTTCGAAGCTTGGTACTTCCGCAGAAATCAGCAAGTACATAATTGAGCACGCCAATGTCGTTGTCAATGAGGGTACCCCTTATGGTGCCAGCGGCGAGGGATATCTCAGAGTTGTTCATGGCTGCTACAAGGACGACAATGTACTGTATGATGCACTTGCCCGTATCAAAAAAGCCTTAACAAAGCTTGCTGAAGAAAAGGGTGTCCAATAATCCCATAAGATAGTTGATAAAGGAGGGATACAGGCATGGATAGTAAAGAACTGGAGTTCAGGGGCGGCCAAGCCATGGCTACCATTCCGATTGCGATATTTCTTGTGTTTTGTGCGCTGTTTTTTATGGTTTTCAGAGTATTCGATATGACCGCCCTTGCGATGTGTGCTTTCATCGCCATCATCATCGGTGGGGTTTTCGCCAAGAATTATCAACACTATTGGAATGCGGTAATCCTGGAGGGCATAGGGAGCCCGATGGCGGTGACTATTGCTGCTATTTTGCTGGTTATCAGTATGTTTGCCAAGTTGATGGCTAAGAGCGGCGTAGCGGAGGGGTTTGCCTGGCTGGCCAATACATTCGGTCTTCATGGCGGACTATTTACAGTATTTGCATTTGTGTCCTGTTGTGTTATAGCAGCCTCAACCGGAACGTCGATCGGTACGCTCTTTACTGGTTTTCCCGTATTTTTCTCCGCGGGCATATTATTGGGAGCTAACCCGGTTGTGCTCGCCAGTGCCATATTATCGGGTGCGATTTTTGGTGACAATATTGCCCCGATCTCCGATACTACAGTTGCCTCGGCTTCGACACAGAATTACTCCAGGCGTGAGGGGTCTGCAGAAATTTCGGGAGTTGTTTCGACAAGGTTTAGGTTTGCCTTGGCTGCGGCTATCCTGGCGGCTATACTCTTCTTTATTTTTGGCGGCGGCGGGCAAGTCCAAACCGGTGCTGAAGCTGCTTTGACCAGTATGAACCCCAAAGGGCTGATTATGCTGATTGCGGTTGTGATTTTGCTTGTTGTAGCGTTCAAAACCAGAGACATATTTAAGGCTATCCCGATCGGTATTGTGGTCGGTACAGTCGTAGGTTTGGTTTCCGGCGTGTTTACCTGGGACAGTGTCTTCAGTATCCAGGATGGGGCTATCGGCGGTTTCCTCTTTGAAGGATTTAGCGGCATGGTTAGCACGGTGTTGTTTGTTTTATCGCTCTTTGGTATCATGGGCATTCTGAAAGCCAGCAATACAATGGACAGGATTGCAGCATTTATCTGCGATAGTAAAATGGCGCAAAGCGTAAAGGGAGCCGAGTTTTCCATAGCGGCTGGGACTATTGTTGCCACAGCGCTGGTGGGTGGGGTGACAAGTGCCTCTATCTTGACCTTTGGCCCGGTTGCCAATGAAATTGGCAAGAGAAAACATCTCCACCCATTTCGCCGGGCAGTTCTGGTTGATTGTTTTTCAATGACCATTGGAGCTATTATCCCATTTCTTAGCGCATTCATCTTCATTTCGTCTTCCGTAATAAACTCGCTGCGAAGCGAATATCAATTCATTCCAACTATCAGTCCGGTAGATATAGCATTAACATCTTTTTATCCTTTATGTTTATTCGTTGTACTCATCTATGCGGTAATAACCGGTTGGGGTCGCAAATTTGAGGGACCTAACGGCAGCGAGGTCAAAACCCTTGAGAATTAGTTAAGGAAATTTGCAGCACAGTAAAGGAATATTTTGATGCAGAGGATGTAGATGCTCTAAGGAAAATCTGAGCGTCTGCATCCTTGTTTAAAACAGAAGTAATGCAGCATCAGTAGAAGTGTAGCCCTGATATCAAAAATGAATGATGGGGGAATAGGCAATGGCAATTGTATATACTTTAGGCCGTGGACTCTATGTGAACATGACAAACCGGTGTACCTGCAATTGCACCTTCTGTCTCCGCAACAAGACGGATCATATAGGCAGCGCCGGACGTCTATTATGGGATGCTTGACTTTGCAAGAGAGGTTAAAAAATATGTACCCCATGTTGTCCTGTCAATTGTGGACGTATTACCGGAGAGCGAGATCGAAGCCTGCCGGAAGATTGCGGACCAAATGGGGACGGAATTTAGGATCAGGCATTATCAATAAATTTATAGTGCCATAAAAAGATATCGTGGTTGTGACCCTGCAAATGGAATCGACATTCTTTCTTATAGTGGAGGATGTTTCTGAAACTAGTAAACTTTATTTTTCTATTGGTGTTAAAAATATTTATCTGAACAGGTTGTCTACATAAAAAACAATTTGATCTTTCCCGCTGGCAGGTTGGGCGCGGACTGATTGAATCTGATTTTGCCGCTAAAGCCATCGTCACCAAGAAACCTGTATTTTCTGAGATCGGTGCAGATCAATATGGTATTCCTGTTTATACATCAGTGTTTCCTCTTTTCGACAGCGAAAAGACTACCGAAGTGGTTGTTGCCTTCGGTGTAGACATCCCGAAAGGAATTGCCGGTCGTCTCCGAGGCATGTCCGTTAATCTTGGAGATGAGTTGGCCGAAATAACGGCGGCAATTCAGGAATTGGCAGCTTCGGCAGCGCAAATATCTATCAACGAGCAGGGATCCTACATTAAGCGAATGAGATGCCCGGATAATAATCTTCGGGCTCTTTCTATGCCCGAAACCCGCAGGGGGTGACGGGGAGTAGGGCGTTGTGCAGTAACCACTGTAATAGTTTGTCCATAACATATAGAGTATAGGGGTGCATGCATCATCAGGTGATCGATTACGCTACTCTCTCGCATCCCACCACCCACTGCCCCCCAAATATAATGTCCCAAAACCGCGAGATTTTCTCGGCCCAGTTATGCTACAATCAACCTTTAGAAGACGTGATAAACAGATAAAGAAGGAGGGCCAAAATGTATTATTCAACAACCTATCTATCACCCATATGCACAATTACCCTTGCCTGTGACGGGGACAACCTTATCGGCTTATGGATGGAGGGTCAAAGATTTCATGGCGGTACCATACCTGAAAGCATGATCGAAAAGAATGATATGCCGATCTTTGACGCTGCCAAAGCATGGCTGGACAGATATTTTGCAGGTGAGAGGCCTGCCATATCCGAATTGTCCCTGGCCCCCATAGGCGGCGAATTTCGTCAAGGGGTATGGGATATTTTATGCGCAATACCCTATGGCCAGGTGATCACCTATGGCGATATTGCCAAAAAGATGGCTGAGAAAATGAACAAAAAGTGTATGTCCAGCCAAGCAGTAGGCGGAGCCGTGGGTCATAACCCCATATCTATTATCATCCCCTGTCATCGGGTAGTCGGTGCTAAGGGTAACTTGACAGGTTTTGGCGGAGGCATCAGCAGGAAAATCCAGCTGCTTGAACACGAAGGGGTGGATATGTCCCGGATGTTTGTGCCTAAAAAAGGTAACGCACTCTAAATAGCAAGGAGTAAGCCGGCAATGATATTGGTTTTATTTGAAGTGACAATAAAAAACGAATATAGGGATGATTATCTTGCCTTAGCCGCCCATCTTAAAAACGAACTTGTCAAAAGTGAAGGATTTATACGCGCAGAGCGTTTTTCCAGTCTTGTCAATGAAGGAAAGCTGCTTAGCTTATCTGTTTGGGAAAACGAAGAATCAGTGAATAAATGGCGCAATCTAACAGAGCACCGCATGAGCCAACGACAGGGTCATGATGCCATGTTTGCCAGATATACCATCACCGTTGCCTCCCAACTGCGCAGTTACAGTAATATAGAGCGGTCGGCAGCACCGGAAGATTCCAACAGTTTCTTTGGTCATTCAAATTGAAACTTGAGGTGAAAAAATGATGAAGCAATATAAATTATTGGACGAAAACGGAAATCTATATTTAAGTTCGGAACCGGGTCAATTGGGAGGTTATCGCAGAAAGAAAATTTATGGTCGCTTGGATTGCCAAAGCGCCAATAGAGCAATAGCGAAAGGTGGATATGTCCGACATCGCGTGTTTTTCAAAGAAGAAGCAACCGCTATTAAGGCCGGTTACAGGCCATGCGCTAAATGTATGCCGGAAAAATATGCAGAATGGAAAGTGAGTCAAGGGTAGTAGCCTATCTTTGCACAAGGGCATAAAATGTTCTTGTTATATTTAGAATATTCAGATAGTTGATTGACACTAACGCTATTCAGCATTATGATGATAATGTCATGGCTTTACTAATGCTAATCTGAATATCGCCAACTAAAATTCAAGTAATACTGGGAAAGGAGGAAGAGCAGACTTGAACCGAAAGGGTGGAACCACATGGATTCATCAGCCGGAGGGGGAGTAAGCGGTTGAAAAGACCCCACTTAAAATTAGGCACTAAAATCGCCATGCTCTCATTTCTGCTGGTTCTTTTATCCGTTTTTCTGGCGGGCGTGATCATCGTCAATCGAATTTCCGATAAGATGGAGCAGGAAATCGGCTATAGAGCCATGGCCATTGCCCGAACGGTTGCCCAGTTAAGTGAGGTGCAGGAAAATCTCAGCCAGTTTGAGGGCTCGAAAGTGATTCAACCCCTTGCCGAGCGGATTCGTCTGGCCACAGGAGTTGAATATATCGTTATTTTTGATATGGAAAAAATAAGATATTCTCATCCTTACTTAGATCGCCTCGGCACCGTCTTTAACGATGGCGACGAGGAACTCGCTTTACAAAGAAAGGAATATCTCTCCCAGGCCGTGGGTGTTGTCGGTCCGTCAATCCGTGCTTTCGTCCCTGTCCTGGCTGATGAGGGAACCCGTCAGGTAGGCGTCGTTGCCGTCGGCATTCTTGTCCCTACCATCCGGGAAATTGTCAGTGCCATCAGGGTTGAACTCTATTCTTCGATTTTAATCGGATTAGCGCTGGGAGGACTGGGGTCCTTTTATTTAGCCAGCAACATCAAGAAGAATATGTTTTCCCTTGAGCCCAGCGAGATCGCACGGATGCTGGAAGAAAGAGTGGCAATTTTCCAGGCTATGGATGATGGGGTCGTAGCCCTGGATATGGAGAACCGCATTACAGTCATCAATGAAAAAGCCTGCCGGATTGCCGGAACTTCTGAAAAAGCGGTGGGGTGCCCTTTACAAGAGTTTCCCGCTTTTACTCCCTTAAGCGATTTCTTAGAGACCCATGATCCTGCGGAGAGCACAGAGCTTATCCTCAATAACACCTGGGTGCTCGTGGATTTTTTACCGATCAGGGTCAAGGAGCGGGTGGTTGGACGGGTCATCACCCTCAAAGAGAAGACAGAAGTGCGGAAAATGGCGGAGGAGTTAACCGGAGTAAAAACCTTTATTGAAGCCTTGCGGGTGCAGAATCATGAATCCCTGAATACCTTGCATACCATCGCCGGCTTGATTCAGTTAGACAAAGCCGATCAAGCCATGGAGTATATCTATAGAGTGACCGAGGAGCAGCAGGAGGTGACGAGATTCTTAAGCAGCAAGATCATGTACCCCAATGTAGCGGGGTTGCTCTTGGGAAAATATAATCGGGGCAAAGAGCTGAAAGTCGATGTTTTATTTGATGCGGATTCCCGTTTAAGTGAGTTGCCGGAGGGCTTTGACAGCAATACCCTGACGATTATTCTGGGAAATCTGCTGGAGAATGCCATGGAAGCGGCGGTGGGCAGTAAAATAAGTGAAGTGCACTGTCGGATTAAGCATGAACACCATCAACTCATCTTGAGTGTGGAAGATACCGGGCCGGGGATTTCCTTGGCCAATCAAGCCCAAATGTATCAGTGGGGATTTTCAACCAAAGGGAATGGCAATAGGGGAATTGGCTTATCGCTGGTTAAGCAGACTGTCGATCTGCTGGGGGGAACTATAGAGATAGAGACGGGGAAATGGGGTACGCGTTTCGGGGTTCGGATTCCCTTGTCCGGGATTCGCTCCTGAGTGCGCCGAAGTCTTTAGGGGAGGCTCAATAGGAGGCGATCATTGATGAAGCTGATTGACTTGATCCTGGTTGAAGACGATCCGATGGTCATGGAAGTAAATGAAGGGTTTATTAAAAAAGTTGGCGGGTTCCGGGTTTGCGGTAAAGCCAGAACCGGCAAAAAAGCCATCGAAATCATTCAGGATGTGCGACCGTGCTTAGTGATTCTGGATATCTATCTGCCGGACCTCAACGGCATCGAACTCCTCAAAGAGATTCGCCAGCTGGGCATCCCTACCGATATCATCCTGATTACGGCGGCTCAGGACGTGGCAACGGTCCAGGCCGGGCTGCGCTTCGGGGTGGTGGATTACATTATCAAACCTTTCAAGTATGAACGAATTCAGACGGCGCTCAACAATTACTACTCCTATGCCGAGCAGCTGCAAAACCGCTGGGAAATCAATCAGGAGGATTTGGATCGTTTGATCAAAATTCATCCTCATCAGGAGACCCTTGTCAACAGAAGCCGGGAAGAGCTGCCCAAAGGATTGCGGGAAATCACCCTGCAACAAGTTTATAATTTCCTTAAAGAAACCCCCATCGGCTTATCGGCGGAGGAAGTGGCGGAAGGGGTTGGGCTGGCGCGGGTTACGGCCCGCCGGTATCTGGAATACCTTGAAAAAATAAACCATGTCTTATTGGAAACTCAATATGGGACGGTGGGCAGGCCCATCAACAAATATAGAATTGTACTTTAGGGTGCAATTTTTCTCATTTTACAGACCAAAAAGACCATAAATATCAAAAGGACCAAAAGGTTGAGAATTTTCAGAAAATATAATAAATTTACACTATTAAAAATACAAATAAATCAATTGAGGTACAGGGCATGGCTAGAAATAACTGGCTCTTCATACTGGGCATGAGCATGATCGTGCTTTTATTATCCGGATGTGGGACCCGGGTCATTGACGGTCAGCAGGTGGACAAAAAAGATAAAATCATCATCAAATTCTCTCACGTCGTTGAAGAAAATACCCCCAAAGGGCTGGCCGCCATACGTTTTGCCAACCTGGTCAGGGAACGTTCCAAAGGCATCATCGAAGTACAGGTCTTTCCCAATTCTCAATTATTCAAAGACGGTGAAGAATTTGAGGCCTTAAGCAGGGGAGATGTGCAGATGATCGCTCCCACCACCTCAAAAATCGCCCAGCTACTGCCCCAATGGCAAATCTGGGATCTTCCCTATCTGTTTGATGATCTGGACAGCGTCCATCAAATCATGGATGGACCCTTGGGCAAAACCCTGCTGGCTCAATTGCAGCAGAAAAATATGAAAGGTCTGGCCATGTGGGATAACGGCTTCAAACACTTGACCAATAACGATCATCCTATCACTAAACCCGGTGATTTACAAGGATTAACCTTTCGCATCATGTCCCAGGGCATCCTGGAAGAACAATTTCATTCCTTTGGCGCCGACACCCTCTACCTGCCCTTCAATGATGTCTATCAATCTCTGGAGGAAGGACGGGCTCAAGGGCAGGAAAACACCATCTCCAATATTTACACCAAGAACTTCGATCAGGTACAGAGTTATTTAACCCTCAGCCAACACGGGTTTATGGGATATACAGTCATCGTCAATGAAGAATTCTGGAGTCAGCTGCCGGACCAGGCCCGGGAACTCCTGGAGGAGACCATGACGGAAGTGACGCTGTGGGAAAGGGATATCGC
The DNA here is from genome assembly GCF_900143285.1 of Desulfitobacterium chlororespirans DSM 11544. Classification (NCBI taxonomy): domain Bacteria; kingdom Bacillati; phylum Bacillota; class Clostridia; order Eubacteriales; family Desulfitobacteriaceae; genus Desulfitobacterium; species Desulfitobacterium chlororespirans. Next base: position 251,757 of record NZ_FRDN01000010.1, on the reverse strand, counting down.
CCAAAAGCTCAATGAGGAACAATTAAGGGAACTGCAAAAGCGCAATCAAATCAAGATCTACACCCTGGACAGTGAAGAGAAAAGGATTTGGCAAGAGGACTTTGCTTTGGTTTATGCAAAATTTGCCCAAAAAAGCGGCACCGGCTTTCTTAATGACGTAAAAGAATTTATGGAGAAATAGCCCGCGGAATTGGCGGGGATGCCGGGATTTAAAGAAGTGGGAACTGGGCTGAAATGCATACCATCCCAGAGCTTAAGGAAAGGGGGTGAACCTTCTGGCGTTGAGGGGTTGAGGTTTGTAAATAAGCTGAGATGAGGAGAGGGTTAAATGAAAAAAATAAGTTGGCGACCACTAACCGTTTTTGTCTTAATGATGGGACTTCTGGTTACCCTGGTTGGCTGTGGCGGTCAAAGCACCGCAGCATCGGCAGATGTGATTAAAGTAGGAATCATTCTGCCCTTAACCGGAAGTGAGGCTACTTTCGGCAATATGGAAAAGAACGCTTTTGAAATGGCCTATGAAGAACTCAAAGCCGCCGGCAAAACAACCATCGGCGGTAAATCCATTCAGCTTCTCTTTGAAGATGATCAAGGCAAACAGGATGTGGCCAAGTCGGCAACAGAAAAACTGGTCAACCAGGATAAAGTCGCCATGCTGAGCGGCGCCTACAGCAGTGCCTCCACCAACGTGATTGCCGGTGCTGCCCAATCCATGAACATCCCCATATTAGTCACCACGGGATCGGCGGATGACATTACCAAAAAGGGCTGGGAATGGGTTTTCCGGGGAACTGCCGCTCCAGCCAGCAAATACACCGTTGCTCTTTGGGAGATGCTTGATCAGGTCATCAAGCCCAAGACAGCTGCGATTGTTTACGAAAGCACGGATTTTGGTAAATCCTCAGCCACCGGCTTCCGGGCCGAAGCTGAAAAAAGAGGGATAGAAATCGTTTATGATCAACCTTATGAAGCCGGAGCCATCGATTTTAAGCCCATGCTTGCCAAGGTTAAGAACACGAATCCCGATATGGTGTTTGCAGTCTCCTATCTGATGGACGCCTCCATGATCGTCAAACAATCCAAAGAACTGGATTTCAATACGAAATTACTGGTGGGGGGCGGGGCCGGCTATACCCTGCCCGAATTCAAGGAAAATGCCGGTGAAGCCTCGGAATACATTGCCTCCAGTACCCTGTGGGTACCCAGTGTCACTTGGCCGGGAGCAAAGGAATTCTTTGATAACTATGTCAAGAAATTTGGCAAAGAGCCTGATTACCATGGCGCCCAGGCCTATGCAACCATGCACATCATTGTGGATGCCTTGAACAGAGCCCAGGAGCTCAACAATACAGGCATTCAAAAAGCTCTTAAAGAGACAGAGCTAACCACTATCATGGGCCCCATCAAGTTTGAAGACTGGGAAGGCTATACCAATCAGAGCAAACCCTACACTTATGTGGTGCAATGGCAGCAGGGCAAATTAGAAGTTATCTGGCCGGAAGCGGTTAAATCAGCTCCCCATGTCTATCCGGTTCCTAACTGGGGAGAGCGGTAATATTCCCTGACTCCAGACAGTAGCGGCACCAAGAGAAGAAGTCCGTCTTCTTCTCTTGGCACCCTTGGTCCAACCTAGTACTTTGTGACACTTAAAGCTTGCCTTGCCCGGCGAGGAAAATTTTCGGAGGACAAGGCGGAGGAATGAGCCATACCAGTCGTATGGCGATTGACGACAACGCAGTCATATGGAAATTTAACCGCCGGAAAGGTAAGGATTTAGGTGTTACAGAGTACTAGAGTATCGCGCATTGAATTGGGGGAAGTAATCATGGTTTTATTCGGCCAATCCGTGGTCTCCGGTATCCTGCTTGGGTCTATGTACGCTTTGATTGCCCTGGGCATGACGTTGATTATGGGAGTTATGAAGATCATTAACCTTGCTCATGGCGCCATCGTCATGGTAGGAATGTATGTTACCTATGTCTGTTTTCATCAATTCGGCCTTGATCCTTATCTGGGGATGTTCGCAGCCATGATCGTGGCCTTTCTGCTGGGCTGTGTCATCCAGAAATATATGATCAACGTTCTGGTGAAGGTTGAATCCATCCTTCCTCAGAATCAGGTGTTGCTGACCATCGGCATCATGCTGGTCCTGACTGAAATCGCCCGGCTTATCTTTAAATCCGACTATCGGTCCATCGCCACCGGTTACTCATCCCAAACCGTTTTTATCGCCGATATGTCCATCAGTGTCCCCATGCTCATCGGCTTCTTTATCGCCATAGCGTTTACCACACTTCTCCATCTGTTTTTGACCAAAACAGACTTGGGCAAGTCCATCAGAGCCACGGCTCAGGACCGGGACGCAGCCGTCTACATGGGGGTCAACTCTTCCCAGATCACAGTCATCACCTTTGGCATCGGTTCGGCCCTGGCCGCCGCAGGAGGGTCCTTGCTGCTGCCGATCTTTTATCTCTATCCGGATGTGGGGCAGCTGTTTAATGCCAAATCCTTTATCATCACCATTCTGGGGGGCATGGGCAGTACCATGGGCGCCATCGTCGGAGCCATCATTCTCGGTACTGCGGAATCACTGGGAGCGACTTATATTTCCATGGGATACAAAGACTTAGTGGGTTTGATCATGTTTATTCTGGTGCTGTTATTTTTGCCGGGCGGCCTAAAAAGCTTTATCAGGAGGTGAGCGGGATATGAAAAACAAAAACCTGTTATTTACAATGATCGCACTGATCGCAGCGCTGGCTGTTCCCCTGCTTATTAAAGCCCCTTACCAATTGCATATGGTGATTCTCATCCTGATTTGGGCGACGATTGGCACAGCCTGGAACCTGCTCGGCGGCTACGGCGGCCAGGTCTCCTTCGGCCACGCGGCATTTTTCGGGATAGGTGCCTATTCAGCAGGCATGCTGAACCTCTATCTGGAGATTTCCCCTTGGTGGGGGCTTTTGCTGGGTCCTATCGCAGCGACCCTCATCGCTTATCCCATCGGCCTGATTTGTTTCCGGCTGAGAGGGCCCTACTTTGCTCTGGCCATGCTGGCCCTGGGTGAAATCTTCAGGATCCTGTTTACCAACCTGTCGGTAACTCAAGGTGCCCAAGGGATTTTGATTATGCCGGAAATCACTTCCAAGGTCTTCTATTATTATATCGGGTTAGGAATTCTGGCCCTGACCCTGCTCACCACGTACAAGATTGTCAACTCAAAAATAGGCTATTATCTGGTTTCCATACGGGAAGATCAGGATGCGGCAACCTCTCTGGGCATTCCCACCACCACCTATAAAATCATTGCCTTGCTGCCCAGCGCCTTCTATACAGGGCTGGCTGGGGCCTTTTATATGAATTATGTGGCCTTTGTCGATCCGAAAATTGCCTTTAATTTGGTCAATGTCTCAATTATGATCATTCTGGTTGTGATGCTGGGGGGGCCTGCAACAACCTGGGGCCCCACGATCGGCGCAGCAATTTATATAATTTTGGGGGAAGTATTCCGCGCAACCCTTGGTGCGGCTAATGTTCTGGTCTTTGGACTGCTGGTGTGCGTCATCATTATGTTCATGCCCAATGGGATCATCGGCACGCTCACCAACCTGGGGCGACTGCTGAAGCAAAAGAAAGGCTGGCCGGGAGGGACAAAGCATGAGTCTGTTTGAAGCCAAAAATATTGTCAAGCGCTTTGGCGGCGTAGCTGCCGTTAATGATCTGAGTTTCACGGTGGAAAAGGGCGAGATCTTAGGAATTATTGGCCCCAATGGTTCAGGAAAGACAACCGTTTTTAATCTGATCAGCTGTTTTTTCCCCCTTACTTCAGGGGAAATACACTTCAAAGGAAAACGCATTGATCAGGTACCGGCTCATGATATATGCAACCTGGGCATCGGGAGAACCTTTCAAGTGGTAAAACCTTTAAAACGGATGACCGTGCTGGAAAACGTTACGGTAGGGGCGTTTCTGCGCACCAACAGCATGGCCAAAGCCAAGCATAAAGCTGAGGAGATCGTGGATTTCTGTGGACTGAGCCAGTTTAAAGACTATGAAGCGAAAAGTTTGCCCCTGGCTCTGCGCAAAAGGCTGGAAATCGCCAGGGCACTGGCCACGGAACCGGAATTGCTCATGCTTGATGAAACCTGCGCCGGGCTGAATCCCAGAGAGTCGGAAGAAGCCATCGCCATCATCAAAAGGATCCGTGATTCGGGAATGACCATTATCATTGTCGAGCACATCATGAAAGTCATGATGGGTATCTCCGACCGCATCTTGGCCATCAATTTCGGCAGCCAAATCACGATCGGCAAACCCCAGGAGGTAGCGGGACATCCTGAGGTAATTAAAGCATATTTAGGTGATGATCATGCTTAAAGTGAAAAACCTTAATGCATCCTACAAAGATCTGCAGGTTTTATGGGATATTTCCTTTGAAGTCAGGCAAGGAGAGCTGGTGGTCCTGCTGGGCGCCAACGGAGCCGGCAAAACAACCATTTTAAACACCATCTCAGGAATTGTCACCAATAGGAGCGGAGTCGTGGAGTTTCTCGGCACCGACATTGCCAAATTGCCTGGCTATAAGATCGCCTCCCAGGGAATTATCCATGTCCCCGAAGGGCGGCGCCTTTTCCCGGAAATGACGGTCAAAGAGAACTTGGAAATGGGTTCCCTGCTGCCCAAGGCCAAAGCCAAACGCAAAGAGACTATCAAAAAGGTCTTTGACTTATTCCCCATTTTGCTGGAGAAGCAGCATCAGGAAGCGGGCAATCTCAGTGGCGGTCAGCAGCAGATGCTGGCCATCGGCAGAGGGCTGATGGCCTTGCCCAATCTGCTTATTCTCGATGAACCCTCCCTGGGGCTCTCACCGGTACTGGTCGGCCAGATTTTCGATATCATCAAAGATATCAATCAGCAGGGGGTCACGGTACTGCTGGTAGAGCAGAACGTGGCCAAAACCCTGAGCATGTGCGACCGGGCCTATGTTTTGGAAAACGGCAGAGTGATTATGGAAGGACAGGGCCAGGAACTGTTGAACAATGAGCATATCAAAGAAGCCTACTTAGGAATATAGCAGGGCTGGTTAAAAGGCTTGATATTTAGGCGGGAACCCGATTTGCCATACAAATCGGGTTCCCGCCTCTTTTTTACACCAAGATCAGGGACACATAGGATACTGTATTTTTGCCGTTGTTATAGGGGATTCCGGCGGCCTTGACCAGGGCCATGACATCAATTCCGTTTGACTCAATCGAGGCCACGGCTTTGGCGGGGAACCGGCATTTTTCCCCGTCGAGGATGGAACATTGCGGGCAATAGGTACAGGCGCCGGCGTTAAAGGGCAGGATCTCTTTCAGGGCAGGGTTCTTTTCCATACCTTCAACCATCTGTCGGAATATCCTGGTATGTTCTGCCTTGCCCTCCTGCATTCCTTCCCAGTCAAAAGAATCTTCCAATTGATGAACAGTCTGGAACAAGAGGCCCCGCTTATAGCCTGCGAACCGTTTCTGCAATTCGGCAACCGGCCCCACTGTGGGCGGACACATCCAGTTCCGGTTATAGCAGCCGCAGGAGTTTTGCTCGCATAATTTCCTGACATTTTCGCTGAAGCTGATCATGTCAGTGTCAATGATGGTTGCCCTGGTTGCCCCTAAGGCCAGAACTTCTTCGATCAGATTATCGAAAACCTTCTCCATAGCCTGGACTCCTCCTTTCCCAAAGAACCAGTGAATTTGGCGTTAAAACCGAGGAAGCGGCTGCTTCACTCGGTTTTAATATGACTCAACCTATTCTTAATATAATAAAAAACGCAGGGAGATATCAATACTTACAATGATCCTGGAAGGTTTCCCACATGGCGATAAAGTTTTCGATGGGAACATCATCCTGCACATTGTGGACCGTTGAAAACACAAATCCACCGTCTCTGGCAAAGCTATCGATGTTTCTTTTGGTCTCTTCCCTGACCTGCTCCGGTGTCCCGTTGGGAAGAGTCGCCTGTGTATTGATGCCTCCACCCCAGAAGGTAATATCCTGACCGTATGTTTTCTTCAGATGTTCCGGACTCATATTGGCGGCAGAGATCTGTACCGGGTTCAGGCAATCAAAACCGGCCTCGATAATATCCGGGATGGACGCCTCCACCGAGCCGCAGGAATGCAAGGTCATATAACCGGCCCCCTTAGCCTTAAGGTAGTCGTTTAATTTCTTATGATAAGGGAGGATCATATTCTTGATGAGTTTTGGGGAAATAAATGTTCCCCGCTGAGTGCCGAAATCATCCGCTTCACTGCAGACATCAACCAGTCCGCCATAAACTTCGAAGATGTTATCATAGTACTCCATTTTTTTCTCCAGCAGTTTATCCATAAACAGTGTGCAGCGTTCCGGCTCAGTAAGCAGCATAGCAAACCAATTTTCAAAGCCCCACATTAACGGCCCTTGCTGGAGGAAGCCATTGCCGAACTGTTCCGAGATCGTAGTCGCAAACCCTGCCCTGCGATAGTCTTCCAGCTGCCGGCGATCGGCGGTCGGAAATTTTTCTGGTACCGGCCAGATGAATTTTTGATCATCTTCCTCATCCTCGGAGTCCTGCAGAACACCTCCGACCAGGTCATAATAGAGACCCTGATGCTTAGGCATCCTGTAGCGGGTACCCCAATTATTGGTGTAATAGTAGCTGTCGGCGTCTTCCCATTTCCTGGCGTAAGGATTTTCAACCTGGGGGATAGGATGAAGTATGGCGGAACGCACATCGCATTTCAAAAGATCCAATACCTGATCCGATGCTGAGACAAGTTGGTAGGGGATATGATTCATAACAAGCTCTTCTTTGATACCAAAATAATCCAAAAGCTTGACGTAGAAATATTTTGTAAATTTGCATGAACATCCGGCCCCGAGATCAAGAGGAATCCGGTCCGGCTCCTTATGGCTCAAAGCGGTTAATAATCGTTCACGACTGTTCATCTTTCCTGCCTCCTTAATGATTCACATTATGCTCCAGCAGCCAGCTCTTTGGCGATGGACGCGGCAGTTGCTGCATCGGCAGCAAAAGCGTCGGCGCCAACCTCATCGGCAATCTCCTGAGATATAGGGGCACCGCCCACCATGATCTTAACTTGGTTTCTCAAGCCGGATTCATTAATCGCGTTGATGGTTTTTTCCAGAGAGGGCATCGTTGTTGTCAGGAGAGCAGAGAGACCAACCAGGTGGCAATCAGGATTCACCTTAATTGCTTCGACAAACCTTTCCGGAGCGACGTCAACGCCCAGATCAATGACCTTGAATCCCGCACTTTCGATCATCATCGCAACAAGGTTTTTACCGATATCGTGCAAGTCCCCTTCAACTGTGCCAATGATGAATGTACCGGATGAAGAAGCCTGGCCGCTGGTCAGAAACGGTTTTAAAAGCTCCACACCTTCTTTCATAGCTCGGGCGGCAACCAACATTTCCGGGACAAATAACTCACCGTTTTTAAATTTATCCCCGACAATGCTCATGGCATCAATCATACCTTTGTTCAAAATGTCAACGGCTTGATGACCTTCCTGTAATGCCTCTTCGATGAGGCCCCGGATAAGTTTTTTCTTTCCGGTTTCAACTGCACTTTGGATTGCGGCGATCTTAGACATTGCATGAACCTCCTCATTGCTGTTTTTTAAACTTTAATTTTTTAAGGGACCAATAAGACCTTCCTTGAAAGCTGAGATATAATCCAGACAGTATTCGTCCTTTTCCAATAAGGCGTTTGCGGCATAGATCAGGCCTAACAAATCCCTGTTGGTAGGGTCGATGATGGCGCTGTCCATACCCGCCCCCATAGCTAAGACCAGAAAGGCCTGGTTGATCAGCCTGCGTGCAGGCAAGCCGAAGGAAATATTGCTCAGACCGCTTGTGACATGAACGGCCGGATACTGTTTCTTTATTTCCCTGGCACATTCCCCAAATACAGTCAGCGTGGTTTCCTGGGTGGATAGAGTTTCTACTAAGGGATCTATATAGAGGCGGGAAGGATCGATCTTAAATTCTTGGGCCTTCTTCATAATTTTGGCGAAGACTTCCAAACGTTTTTCCACGGAATGAGGAATTCCTTTGTCGTCACAAAGAAGTGCGATGCATTGCCACTCTGTCCCGGCAATGAGAGGAAACAGCACATCGATTTTCTCTCCTTCCATAGATACGGAGTTGACGATACCGGGCCTTTGACAGAAGGGCAATACAGCAGCAATGGAATGAGGGCTCGGACTATCCACACAGATAGGAAGATCGGTAGCCCTCTGTACCCGATCGATTAACCATTTCAATACGTCAACCTCGATTTTTTCCGGAACCGATGCGCACACATCAAGATAATTCGCACCGGCCTCCGCCTGTTTCACGGCGCAGTCGGCAATGGCGGCTTCATTCCTTGCTTGAATGGCCTTGGCCATTGCTGGAATGGATCCATTAATTTTTTCGCCAATAATAATCATAAATGTTCAGTACCCCCTATTTAGCTCATTGAAGGTTTTGCTTCTTAAAGCCACCTAAATGTGTTGCAATTATCATGCCAATAAAAAATGTAGGGATTTGCTATTAATTTTCCGGCAGATGATGACAAAAGGAATCAGAGTTGACGGCATAATTTCGACAGATGCTAACAGCAACTGTTTTCAGAAGGCCTTGTGCCGATTCTAACCGTGGTCAGAAGATTCAATATTTCATCACCTGAAGCAGGGGCATTGCAGGGGGACGTTTGGAATTATAGACATATAGACAATCACTAAGCTATAATCTTAATATTGGGACAATTAAGAATGTAAGCAACCGCAATTCGTCCGACATAGAAAACACTTATTGTCTAGTTGTTTTTTGGCAGGAGGGATCACTATGGACGGTAATGATATCGCCATCGGATTTGGAGTTGAAGTTTTTGACTCCATATACAACGGTGTAGTGGCGATTGATCGGAAAGGTGTCATAAAGCTGTTCAATGAAGCGGCAGCCAAGATCATGGGCGTCTCAAAGGAAGAAACCATCGGGCGGAGAGTGGAAGAAGTAATTCCCAATACCAGTCTTCTGGAGATATTAAAAACAGGCAAAGCCGAAAATAACCAGAAGATGCATTTAGGAAACAGCGAAGTCATCTCCAATCGCGGCCCTATCTTTAAAGAGGGGATCATCGTGGGAGCTATCGGGGTTTTTCAGGATATATCCGATTTCGAAGCCTTGTCCCTGGAGTTGGATAATGTTAAAGAAATTAACAATGATCTGGATGCCATCATTGAATCCGTGGCCGACGGAATCGTCGTAGGAAGCTCCGATGGAGTTATCTTAAGGGCGAATAGCGCTTATCTGCAGATCACCGGTATCCAGGAAAAAGAATTTGTGGGCAAAAACGTACGGGAACTCATCAACCAAGGATATATGAATAAATCCGTAACAGAGATGGTTTTCAGAACCAAATCGCGGGTCAATGTCGTGGACATCCGCAGTGGCAAAGAGCTTCTGATGACAGGAGCGCCGGTATTTAATGAGGAGAAAGAAGTCACCAGGGTCGTGACGATTGTCAGAGATATCTCTGAACTTACCGAACTTAAGGGCAAGCTGGAACAGGCTGAAGATGCTAAAAACCGTTATTTAAAAGAGTTGGAGCATTTCCGCTCCCAGAATTCCTTTAAGAAAATAATCACCAAAAATAACCATATGCAAAAAAAGCTTGATACCGCCTATCATGTGGCTCGTGTGGATTCCACTGTCCTGATTCTCGGGGAATCCGGGGTAGGGAAAGAACTGATTGCCCAATTGATTCACAGGGCGAGTCACCGCTCTGAGAAACCTTTTATTAAAATCAACTGCGGGGCTATACCTGCAAATCTTCTGGAGTCGGAGTTTTTTGGTTATGAAGCCGGTTCCTTCACAGGAGCGCTCAAGGAAGGCAAAAAAGGGCTGTTCGAGCTTGCGGATGGCGGAACCTTGTTCCTTGATGAGGTAGGAGAGCTGCCTCAGGAGCACCAGGTTAAAGTCCTGCGCGCAATTCAGGAAAAAGAAATCCTCCGGATCGGAGGGAAAAAAACGATTAAACTGGATATCCGAATTATTGCAGCAACCAACCGTGACCTGGAAGAGATGGTCCAGAAGAAGACCTTCAGAGAAGATCTTTATTACAGGTTAAATGTTGTCCCGATGACGATACCTCCGCTGCGAAAACGCAAAGAGGACGTGATCCCGATAGCCCTGGAGCTGTTGGCGAGATATAATACGGCATACGGTTATCAGAAATGGGTTCATCCCGAAGTGATGGATTGCCTGCTGAATTACGATTGGCCGGGAAACATCAGAGAGCTTGAAAATACCATAGAGAGACTGGTGGTTACCAGCATGGATGACTGCATTACCAAGGACTCCCTTGCGGAAATCAAGTCGATAGATCTTAACCCCGCAAAAAATCAATTGACATCCCTCAAAGCCTTTCTGGAAAAAGAAGAAAGCCGCATGCTGGAAGAGGCATACCGCATGATGGGAAGCACGAGGAAGGCTGCCGCAATGCTGGGGATCAGCCAATCCAACATGGTCAAAAAGATGAAAAAATATGGCATTGAAGTACAAAACTAATCATATTTTCTTAACCAAAAGATACCTCTGAGCTAAGCTTGGGGGTATTGTTATTATTGGCTGGCGCCGATTGTTTTTGAATCACGTGAGTATAATTGGAATCACAAATGAAACTGTGCTCATAGCTTATTTTTTATAAAAATTGTCCGCGGCTGAAGGGAAATCAAAGATTCAAAAAAGAATCAAACTGCCTGAGAAAACCCCGAATATTCAAACATTTCCTAATTGGCACAAAAGTTGCTATAGCTATACCGTGTTGTTTCGATTCAATGATGTGCTCGCAACTGTTATGAAGATGGAGAGAAAGGCAGGGTCGAAGGGTATTATGGCACTCATAAACTCAACGTAAGACGTGGAAGTCTTAATCTCGGCTGGAAAGACATAAAGGCACAAAGACACAAACTTCTTGCATAGCAATGGGAAGGGAGCGGAATTATATGTCCATATCAAGTCAATACAGCATCCCCCAGAGGATGGAAAGATTACCGCTGACATCGTATCAGAGAAAAATATTCTACATTATTGCCACTGCCTGGTTCTTTGATTCAATGGACCTTGGCATGCTGACCTTTGTTCTGGGATCCATTAAGACGGATTTAGGGCTGACAACGGTTCAGGCCGGACTTCTTTCCAGTTTCAGCTTCCTCGGCATGTTCTTTGGCGCTATGAGCGCCGGGATGGCTGCCGACAAGTTCGGCAGAAAGATCGTCTTCCAGACCAGTATGATCATTTGGGGAGCGGCAAGTATCGCCTGTGCTTTTACCCATACCGTCGAACAGCTGGCGCTGGCCCGCTTTTTCCTCGGTCTGGGTATGGGAATGGAATTTCCCATCGGCCAGTCTCTGGTATCAGAATTTATACCTGCCAAGAACCGCGGACGTTATATTGCGCTCTTAGAAGGGTTCTGGCCCATAGGCTTCATTTTTGCCGGGATTTTATCCTATTTCCTCCTTCCCATAGGCGGCTGGCGTCTGGTCTTCCTCTGTGAAGGGATACCCGCGATCTTTGTTTTAGTAATCCGCCGAATTGTTCCGGAATCCCCCCGCTGGTTAGCCGATACCAATCAGGATGATCAAGCCGATAAAGTGATGACAGAGTTTGAGAAAAATGTTGAGAAAGCTTACGGAAAAGAGCTTCCGCCGCCTGTTAAAGATGATAACCTGGTCATCAGCAAGCATGAAAAGAAGTTTTCCTTCTTCCAGCTTTGGGCGCCCGGTTATAAAAAACGCACCATCATGGTCTGGCTGCTGTGGTTCTTTGCGCTGCTCGGATATTATGGTCTGACAACCTGGTTAAGCGCATTTCTGCAGGACGCGGGATATTCGGTTACCAAATCCGTATTCTACACGATTCTCATCTCCCTCGCAGGGATACCCGGGTTCTTCAGTGCGGCTTACTTTATTGAGAAAAATGGCCGTAAGCCAACCCTGATTGCCGTATTGATCGGGTGTGCGGTTTTTGCCTATCTCTATGGCACCGCCTCAAACCTTCAGACCTTGATCGGTTTCGGACTCGGCATGCAGTTTTTCCTCTTTGCCATGTGGTCCTCCTTGTATGCTTATACACCTGAACTCTATCCCACCCGGGCCAGAGCTACCGGTACCGGTTTCGCTTCCTCCGTCGGACGCTTTGGTTCCTTGCTGGGGCCCTACATCGTGGCGGTTGTATTGCCGACCTTAGGCAATTCCGGGGTCTTCGCCCTCGGAGCGGCATGCTTTGTTGCCGCCGCGCTGTCAGTGGCCATCCTTGGTGAAGAAACAAAGGGCAGAGTGCTTGAAGAAATTTCGGCCTGAAATTGCGGTAAAATTCATTTGCATAATAGACCCTCCGGTTTTGCCGGTGGGTCTATTATTTCACTACCAGAAAGTATAAAAGCCTCTATCGGTAGATAGTATAAGTGCAACCAGCGACTTCGCCTTTTGTGAAGTGTGAATATATGGAGCTCGGCGAAGCCGGGTTTTCTTTAATCCGGCAGGAAAAGGGATAGGACTGGAGAAGGGAAAAAGGCGGGTGGTCCTCTAAAAACGGGTATTGACGTTGTTGGGATTGGTTTCCTTGTCTTTATATGGTAAAATTCCAGGTATGTATAATAGTGATTAAGGGAGGAGATAAAAATTGGCTAATCGTCAGGTTCAGACCTCATCGCGATGGGTGGTATTAGCACTTTCTTTTTTTATGATGATCGGGTTCGCCTTGTCTTTGCAAGCCCTGCCGCCCCTCTTCGAGCAAATTATGAAAGAGGTATCCTTTTCTAACTCCCAGGCAGGGATTTTAATGGGCGCTTATGCCATTCCCGGAATTTTTCTTCCTTTTATCGTGGCTTATTTAGCCAGCCGTTTTGACATGAAAAAGTTGATCATAGCCGCGCTAGCGATTATGATGGCAGGATTGATAGCCTTTTCTACAGCAGGCTCTTTTCCGCTCCTGGTCGTGTATAGATTGGTGGCGGGAATAGGGGCGACGGTGCTGGTCGTCCTGGCGCCTCTCTTAATCACCATGTTTTTTGACCAAAAGAATATTGGCATTGCCATGGGTATTTTTAATATCGCTGTTCCCTTAGGGACGGTCATAGCGGCCAATCTTTTTGGCTCTTTGGGACAGCTCCTTAGCTGGAGAATGGTCTTGTTTGGTGTTGCCGCTTTTTTGGGAGTCGTTCTCCTTTTGGTGATCTTTGCCCTCTCCTTACCTCAAAAAGACGGCGGCGCAGCTGCCAAGGGCTTAAGCAAAGAACCGGCGCCCAAATTCAGAGGCAGCCGGAGTCTTTGGCTGCTTGCCGGAATTTGGGTTTTAGCTAATTTTCAACTTTTGGCTTATGTTACCTTTGGTCCCCAATTCTACCAGTCCTTCGGTTTAGCGAACCAAAAGGCCGGATTTTTGACAAGCTTGATCATGCTGGCCTCCATTTTTCTGGCCCCGGTGATCGGGGTGGCTTTCGATAAAACCGGCCGGAAAAAGCCTTATTTGCTTATCGGGAGCGCCATGATCCTCCTTGCTTTTGTTTTACTGGCCTTTCGTTTCCCTGGTTTGCCCCTATGGGCAGTTGCTTTGGGCATAGGCTTTGCCCCCCTGCCTGTTTTCGTATTTGCTCATCTCCCGGAGACTGTTAAACCCCACGAAGTGGGCATGGGGATGGGGATGCTGACCATTGCTTCCAACTTAGGCACCACCATGGGACCCTCCGCCCTGGGCTCAATCCTCGATCGGACAGGCGGCAATTTCACCGTTTCCTTGATGGTTTTGGCTGCGGTGTCGATCGTAATTATCGCTTTTTCCCTGGGATTAAAACCCGGGAGCTCAAGAAGTGAAAGTTAGCATCCCTCAGAATCAGTTTAGGAGCGGAGAAAAACATAGAAATTCGAAGGATTTTCCATGATAAAAGAGAATACTAAATAGTCAGATTCTTTGTCCGGTTATCTATCTGTTTACGGGGTGTGATCTTAAAACATTGAAGAAAGATTATTGGGAGGTATTCACTTCATGGAATCCATTTTTTTCGTAGCTCTAACCCCCGGTATGGCCCAGATTGCTGAGGAAGCAAGGCAAGCATTAAATTTATCTTTTCCCATAGAAGTTGTCAGCTTTGATCAGGGCAAAGAGGTTATCAAAGCCAACCCTCAAATTGATGTGATGATCAGCCGGGGGCTGATGGTCGATTTGCTGCGCGAAAATACCGATAAACCAATCGTTGGGCTGACCATGACCATCGATGAGATGCTGGAAGCGGTTCAGCGGCTCGTTGCCGAAGGGGCGACGAAAATAGGCGTGGTAGCCCATCGGGGATTTTTGGCTATGGGAAGTTCAGACTTCAGGTTGGGCGATTTAACGATTCATATCAGACCATGGAACACTCTGGGGGATATACCGATGATCCTGGAGAGGCTGCAGCAAATCGGTGTTCAAGCCATAGCCGGAGATAAAGGAGGATACACTGCCGCCGAGGAGCGGGGGTTCGTAGTGGGGTTGTTGGAATCGGGGCCCCTTGCGGTGAGAAGATCTATAGACGAGGCTTTGAAAATAGCCCAGGCCCAGGAACGGGAGCGGGAAAAAGAACGGGAAAAAGCACACCGCTTTGAGCAGGTGTTAGCTGAGCTGTATTCCGGTTTAGAACAGTCCGCCTCCTTCGTTGAGGAGCTGGCCGCCTCTTCAGAGGAGCTTGCCGCCTCAAGTCAGGAATCATCCGCCATTGCCCAAACAACCACCCAGGAGATGGAGGGCATCACAGAAATATTGGATGTCCTGCGCAGGGTTGCCCAGCAGACCAACCTCTTGGGACTGAATGCCGCCATTGAAGCAGCCCGTGCCGGGGAACACGGCCGGGGATTCTCAGTGGTTGCCGAAGAAGTGCGCAAGCTGGCTGATGAAAGCAACCGCTCGGCAAAGAATATTGAACAGATGCTGACCAGATTCCATGAGTCCGTGGTTCAGGTCCAGAATAATGTGGAAGCCAGCAGTGAGATTACCCAGGAACAAGCCAAGTCTACCCAAGTCTTGTCTCAGAATTTAGAAATGCTCAAAGGCATAGGAGATAAACTAAGAGTTATGGCCTGAAAACTTCAGTTATCCGGCCCAGCTTCCAACCGACGGCCGCTGACCGCATGCCGATAAAGTCGGCATACAGCCCGCCCTCGGCCATCAGCTGTTCATGGTTGCCCCGCTGGACGATCCTGCCCTGATCCAGCACCAGAATCTGTTGAGCATTGCGCACGGTTTTCAGCCGGTGAGCGATCATAATGATGGTCTTGTTTTTGGTCATTTCGGCGATAGCCTCCTGCAACCCGCTTTCATTTTCCGGATCCACATTGGCGGTGGCTTCATCGAGAATGACGATGGGGGCATCCTTTAAAATGGCCCGGGCGATGGAAATCCGTTGACGCTCCCCTCCCGAAAGAGTGGCGCCCCCCTCACCGACCATAGTGTCATATCCTTCCGGCAGCATCATGATAAAGCCGTCGCAGCGGGCCCTTTTGGCCGCTTCCCGCACCTCCTCCAGAGTCACGTCAGGCTTTCCGAAACGGATATTGTTAAGAATGGTGTCGTTGAACAAATAGACCTTTTGAAAGACCATACTGAAATTGGCCAGCAGACTATCCAGGGTATAATCCCGCACATCCCTGCCCCCCAAAGTGATGGAACCGCTGTCCACATCCCAGAAGCGGGTGATGAGATGGCATAAGGTGGTTTTTCCTCCTCCTGAAGGACCGATGATCGCCGTGGTGGTTCCGGCAGGAATGCGGAAAGAAACATCATCCAGGATCTTCTTCTTGTCATAAGAAAAGCTTACCTTGCTGCCCTCAATAGCATAATGCTGAGGACGGATATCCTTGCCCAGCTCATCCATCACCGGGGTATGATGAATTTCCTCCACCCGGTCGATGGATATGTCGATAGCGCGCAGCAAAGCGGACATGCTGCCGGCTGTTTCCAGCTGACTGTAAATAATAAAGGCGGAGATCAGCATCAGCAGGCAGGTGGTGAGGGTCATGCTGCCGGTCAGGTAAAAAGCGAGGGCGGCGATCACCACCAGGACACTGAATAATTTAAGGATCAGGCTTTGCAGGAACATATAAGGAATGAAGGCAATCTCCAGGCCCACATTATTTTTTTCGCATTCAGCGATGGCCTGATCAAGGGTATGGCCGGCTGCTTGGGCCAGATTAAAGGCCCGCACCACACTGATGCCCTGCACATATTCCAGCACTGCACCGACCAGGGCAGACTGGGCCGCAACCCGGGCCGGGGAGATAGCCCGGGATTTTTTCTGCATCAGTCCATTGGCCCCCATGAACACCAGGATGCCGGCCAGGATGATCAGACCGATGCGCCAATCGAAAAAGAGCAGCATCAGAGTGATGATGGCGGCATGGACATAGCCGTGAATGATCTTATCCATGACCCGGGGGGCGATATCCTGTACGTCCTCCATGGTGTTGGTAACGGCGGCGGTGATGGCCCCCAGACTGTGGTCATTGAAATAGCCCATGGGCATGTATTTCAGGCGATC
This sequence comes from Desulfitobacterium chlororespirans DSM 11544, assembly GCF_900143285.1. Classification (NCBI taxonomy): domain Bacteria; kingdom Bacillati; phylum Bacillota; class Clostridia; order Eubacteriales; family Desulfitobacteriaceae; genus Desulfitobacterium; species Desulfitobacterium chlororespirans. The sequence continues at coordinate 235,157 of NZ_FRDN01000010.1, read as the reverse complement.
GCCGATTTCCGTCCGTTTGTCGGCGCACATCATGAAGCTGCCCTCAGCTTGGGCCATGGTGGCTCGCTGCCGGGTAAGAATAGCCCCCAGCATACTGAGGAACATGATCGCGAAGGAGGTCCAGGCTGTTTCGGCGGTCATAGTTCCTTCCACGATCCCTTGTAAGACCACCGCCAGGGCCAGAATCTGCAGGGCCTGAAAGATGGAATTGATCAAGGCCAGAGCAATGCCTTTTTGCATCAGCTTCCCGCGCTTGCCGGCAAAAGCAAAAAATTTACGGATGGTACCAATCATCTTATTTCCTCCTTACGCAACGTCTTTGGCACTGATGTGGGCCCGCCATAGATCCTGATATAATGGGCTGCTTTCCAGCAGTTGATCATGGGTGCCCAGGACAGCTACCCGGCCCTTCTCAATCAGGGCAATCTGATCGGAATCCGTGATGGTGGAGAGCCGGTGGGCGATGACGATGAGGGTTCTGCCCACCACCAGCTTGGCCACGGCATCCTGGATGACAGATTCGTTCTCCGGGTCGGTATAGGCTGTGGCCTCATCCAGAATAACGATGGGGGCATTTTTGAGCATGGCCCGGGCAATGGTGATCCGCTGGCGTTCACCTCCGGAGAGATGTCCGCCGGCCCCTCCGGCCACAGTGTGGTACCCGTCGGCCAGATCCATAATAAAGTCATGGCAGCCGGCGGCTTTTGCCGCCTCCCGCACCTCCTCATCACTGGCGGATGGACGGCCAAGGCGGATATTTTCCAGGATGCTCTGATCAAAGAGGAAATTATCCTGGGCTACATAAGCGATCTTATCCATAAGTTGAGGGGCAGGAATGTTCCTGACATCCACGCCGCCGATGGAGATGGTTCCGTCCTTGACATCCCAGAAAGAGGCGATGAGCTTGGCTATGGTGGATTTGCCGCTGCCGGAGGGTCCCACCAGAGCGGTTACAGACCCGGCGGGAATGGCCAGATCAACTCCGTGCAGGATCTCCGTTTCCCCATAACCGAAAGTAACGCCTTTGAGCGCGATGTCCGTACCGTCCAGCCGGGCAAGAACCGTTGGCCGCATTTGCTCCGGTTCATCGAGGATGTCGCCGATTTCCCCGACAATAACCTTGATTTTGGCAAGATCATCGGTGTAATACATCGCGGAAAGCAGCGGCGCCATAATGCCCAGAGCCAGAATCATGATCGTGATGAAATCGGCCCCGGAAAGAGAGCCGTTCATGTAAAAAACACAGCCCAAAGGCAGGACCCCGATGAGCACGGCGGGCCAGATGCCGATGCCCATGGAAAAATACAGCTGGACGTCCCGCATCCAATCCAGTCCATAGGTAGCGTTCTTATGGACGGCATCGGCGAATTTCTTATAGGAAGTAGCCGATTGCCCAAAAGCTTTGATCACTTCAATGCCATTGATATATTCCACAGCTGTGGCGTTCATATGCCGGCCCACGCCAACATACTCCCCAAAGCGCTTTTCATAGTCTTTCATCATGCCCATGTAGCAGAACCCGCCAATGGGCAGAGTGATCAATGAGATCAGGGCCATGCGCCAGTCCAGGACGAACAGGTAACCCACAATAGCCAGGGGGACCAGCAGATTGGAGGTCATCTCCGGCAGCACATGGGCCAGAGTCGGTTCAATACTGTCCACTTTTTCCACCATGCTGTTTTTGAACTTTCCTGAGGGAGTATCCAGGACATAGCCCATGGGAACCCGGGTCAGCTTTTGAGCGATACGCCGCCGCACTTCAGAAATCACCGCAAAAGTAGCCTTGTGGGATAAACTCGTGGAGAGATTATGAAACACAGCCTTGCCCAGAAAACCGATGGCCGCCACGGCGCACCAGCCTAAATACCAATTAAAATCACTCCCTCCCTCAATCAGTCCCCAAATCATTTGGGATACCGCAAAATAGGGGACCATGCTGCAAGCGACCCCCAGTATGGCCAGCAGCACCGACAGGACGTACTCTTTCCTGTGGGGACCCGCGTACTCCTTGAGGCGGGCCACTGCTCCCGGTGTGTTAGTTTGATCCATGGTAATCTCCTCCTCTTTAAATTACAGTTAGCTTGTTTAAATTATAGTTAGCTTACGCTAACTTATAGGGAAAATTTTTTGGGGCTAGACAAGCCCCAAAAGGTTTTTCCAGCCGGCGCTGAAAAAATCAGTAAGCCTTCCGATATATTCCCGGGCCTCTTCTTTAGGCATATCGTGGGCGACAACTTCAAAGAAACCGGTCAGATAAGCGCTGGCCAGCATATGATTGAGATCATCCGGGATATGGGGGACCTGCCGCCCCATGTTCTCCATACGGGAAAGGAAGATATAGGAGCTCTGCACCTCCACTTCAGCCATACGATGGACATAATTTTCATAAGATGTTCCTTCAGCATGGCAAATAAGCAGTTTAAAGGCATCATAATGCTCATAAATGTAATCAAAGCACTCCCATACCCGCGGCTCGATCTGCTGAGTCATCTCCGCAAGCTGCTGCTCCGGCGGCAGCGCCTCGAACTCCTGATGAGCGCGCAGATAGATATCATAGAGGGTTTCCGCCGCTTCCCGAACCAGCGCGTCAAACAAAGCGTCTTTATCGGAGTAATATCCATATAAGGCGCCGGTGGTTACGCCGCAGGCTTTGGCGATGGAGCGCAGGGAAGAGTTCTGAAAGCCCAGGCGCAGAAATTCCTCTTGGGCGGCCTGCAGAATCCGCTGCTGAGTCGTCTGTTCCATGTCAACCATGTTCTAACCTCCAAATTAATATAACATCGTTATATAACGATGTTATATTAACATTTCCGAACCAGGAAGTCAACGGATTGGCTGACAAGTTTTGTGCTTATTTTTTAAGATTTACACTTACTTTTTAAGATGATAGGGCACCGTTGTCACCACCACATTTCTTCTATGGAGCAAAGCCGTGCGGATCAATAAACTGGATTGATTGTGAAGAATATGATGCCAGCCCTTTTTAGGGATGAATTCCGGGATGAGAACAGTAATCTGATAATTGGCTTCCGCCGTCCGCCGTTCAACAGAATCAATAAACTTAGTCAGTGGCTGAATAATGCTCCTGCGCAGGGAATACAGACTGACCAGACGAACACCGGTCTGCCAGTTTTCCCATTTCTCTTCCAGTTTAGTTTGGTCCTCTTTATTAAACGAGACATGGACGGCGATGATCTGTTGTGGGCATAAAGATTGAGCATAGCTGAGGGAGTTCTCCACAACCCGGGTGATCCCGGCAATGGGGATGATAATAATATTTCCCTGAATCGGCAGCGCCTTTTCTCCTGTCGAAATGCGCAGTTCTTCCGCTATTTCATCGTAATGCCTGCGGATTTTTCTGAACATAGAGATCATCAGAGGAATGAAGATGACAATGGGCCAAATCTGCGGGAATTTTGTTAAAAAGAAAATCAAAGTCACACTGAAACTGATGAGAGCGCCTGTGGCATTAATGATCAGCTTGGGCAGCCAACCTTTCGGCCTCTCTTTAAACCATTTCACGATCATGCCGGTCTGGGACAAAGTAAAAGGAATGAAGACACCGACTGCGTAAAGAGGGATGAGTTGCTCGGTGCGTCCTTTAAATGCAATGATCAAAAGAATGGATAAGAAACCGAGGCTTATGATGCCGTTGGAGTAACCAAGGCGGTCGCCGCGCATGGTGAATATTCTGGGTATAAACTTATCTTTGGCAAGATTAACCGCCAAAAGGGGAAAGGCTGAGTAACCGGTGTTGGCGGCCAGAATCAGGATAAGGGCGGTTGTTCCTTGAATAAAATAATAGAGGTAATTGCGCCCGAAGACATCTTCAGCGATCTGAGAGACCACGGTGACCTCTTCACTGGGAGCAATTCCATAGAAATACCCTAAGAGCACAATGCTGGAAAAGAGGATTCCCAGCAATCCCCCCATGGCCATCAGGGTTTTGGCGGCATTACTCGGGGCGGGTTCCTTAAAATTCGGTATGGCATTGGAGATGGCCTCCACTCCGGTTAAGGCCGAACTTCCTGAGGCGAAGGCTTTCATCAACAAAAAAAGGCTTAATCCTGCGACAGGTGTACCGATAGGTGCAGACAATTCAGGTGAGATCTGGCCCGTCAAAATCTTGTATCCCCCTGCTCCGATCAAGATCAATAAGGCAACAACAAATAAATAGACCGGATAAGCCAATATAGAAGCAGATTCTGTTACCCCTCTTAAATTAAGAATGGTCAGGAGAACAACAAAGAAAACCGCCATGGTCACATGATGGGCGTGCAGGGCAGGAAAGGCCGAAGTCAGGGCGTCCGTGCCTGCGGAGACACTGACAGCTACTGTTAAAATATAGTCGACCAATAAAGAGCCTCCGGCTATTAATCCCGGAGTGACCCCCAAATTATTTTTAGAAACCATATAAGCTCCGCCGCCGTGAGGATAGGCGAAAATAATTTGCCGGTAAGATAAGATCAAAGCCATTAAAAGGATTAAAACCCCCACCGCAAGAGGAAGAGAATACCAAAAGGCGGCTGCTCCCGCTGTAGCCAGAACAATCAGGATTTGCTCCGGGCCATAAGCCACTGAGGACAAAGCATCTGAGGACAGAATGGCCAAAGCTTTCTTTTTGTTAAGTTTTTGCTCTCCCAGCTCTGTTGATTTCAAGGGACGTCCGATTAAGAAACGCTTGAGGGAAGAGATCATTGTTCATGCCAGCTCCTTTTATATTTAAAGCAACAACTAAAGCAAGCAACCCTTAGGTTTACTTCCGCCTCTATTTATAACACCGATCATATAAAGAGAGGATTAAGGTTTTTAGCCGGACCATAAAGATTCCATAAAGATTTTGCTGAAAATCTCATAAAAAAACGGCTGAAATCCCAATTATTCCTTTAACCAAAGAATAATTATAGATTTCAGCCGTTCAAGGCGGGTTTTAAGTGTTGCAGAGTACTAGTCTTCCATCATGCGATAGCCGACGCCGACTTCCGTAACAATATAGCGGGGTTCTCCCGGGTTTTGTTCGATCTTTCTGCGGATATTGGCCATGTTGACCCGCAGTGCCTGGATTTCATTGGTATAAGGCCCCCATACTTCTTTCATGATAAAATCATGGGTGAGGACCTTGCCCATATTTCTGGCCAGCAGAACCATGATCTTATATTCAATGGGGGTAAAATGGACCTCCTGGCCATCAAGTAGAATACGTCTTTTCTGATAATCGATCTCAAGATGTCCCACAGCTATTTTTTCCTGCTCTCCGGGGCTCATCATTAAGTTCTTCTGACTATGCCGGATTGCAGTTCTGATTCTGGCCAGCAGCTCCAAAGTTCCAAAAGGTTTTGTGATATAGTCGTCTGCGCCCAGATCAAGAGCTTCCACCTTTTCCTGTTCATTGCCACGTGCTGAGACTACCACAATGGGTATCCCCGTCCATTGCCGCAGTGATTTCAAAACCTCGGTGCCATCCAGATCCGGCAAGCCCAGATCGAGCAAAATCAAATCCGGACCATAGGAGGAAGTCAGGGAAATGGCATCCTTGCCTTTCGCTGCCCTGATGACCTTATAATCATTGGCTGTTAAGGTAGCCGCAATAAAGTTGCTGATTTTCTCATCATCCTCAACAATTAATAGTAAAGGTTTATTGTTCAAGGTCAGTCCCCTCCAAAGGCAGTGTAAACCGAAACATGGCACCGCCCGCTTTTTTATTGGCAGCTTCCATTTTACCATGATGGGCTTTGACTATGGACATGCAGATGGATAAGCCGATGCCCATTCCCCTTGCTGAGTCGGCGCTGCGCTTACCGTTGGGAACATAGCTCTCAAAAAGGTAAGGGAAACTCTGCTCCGGGATGCCGGTTCCATAGTCGATAACTTCAAACAGGGCCTCTTCCCCGAGCTTTTTCACATTGACCTCAATGGCGGCGTTTTCCGGGGAATGCTTAATGGCGTTTTCGATCAGATTAATCAGAACCTGCTCAATCAAGGTGCCATCCATGGGTACCAGCAGCAGCTCCGCCGGTACATCAACCTTGATCCTTTGCTGAGGAAACCGCTTTCTGATGCGGCTGACAGCTGCCGCGACAATCTCCTCAGCAGCCTCGGCCGTCTTGGCGACATTCATCGTTCCCTCTCTGATGCGCGTCACGGACAGCAGGTTCTCCACCATTCTGATCAGCCACTGTGAATCCTCTTTAATATTGGCCAGCAATTGCTGTTGAGTAGGTTCATCCAGGGTTTGACGATTTTCAAGAAGGGTGGAGCTTGCTCCTAGAATAGCTGTCAGAGGGGTGCGGAGGTCGTGAGAAATAGCCCGCAGCAGGTTGCTTCTCATTTTTTCTTTTTCCGATTCCACAAACAGCCTTCTTTGTTCATCCGATAAATGCTGCCTTTCCAGAGCCAGCGCTACCTGGGAGGTGATCACCTGGAGCAGGGAACGGCCGGCTGTATTAAGCTCCCCTTGAGCGCAGGATAAGCCGATTACCCCAAGCACCTTACCCTGGGCAATAACCGGTACATAAAACCCCTGGGAACCCATGGGGGTATCTGAACCTAATCCTGCCTGGGCCTTATGTAAGAAGGCCCATTGAGCCGCTGCCCGTTCCCCTTCGACTAACATAAAGGAAGCATCGGTTTCAGCCGGGGATTGCCTCAGAACACCTTGGGAAGCTCCCGGATCCTGGGCGTAAAAAATTGCCGATCGCTCAAAAAGCTTGATCATATAGTGATTGATTAAATGGATGATCTTATCCAGTCCCCTGGTGACAAGAAGCTGCTTGCTTATTTCATATAAAAGCTCTGTGCGGTGCTCTCTTTCCAGAGCAAGCTGGGTCTGAGACCCGGCGCGGATGGTCAAAGCGCTGGTGAGGGATGCCACGATCAGCATAATCAGCAGCGTAACCGGATAATCGGCTTGTATAACATGAAAAGTATAGTAAGGAGTGGTGAAAAAGAAATTGAATAAAAGAACGCTTAAAGCAGACCCCACACTGCCGTAAACATAGCCATTGGTTGTTCTTGAAATAATGAAGACAGACAAGATATAGACCATAATGACATTCTGCTCACCGATCGCCAAAGCGCGCAGCCCCATGGAAAACAAGGTTGCCGCGGTGAGTAAGCCTATGGTTTTAAACGTATCCGTCCAGGATAAATAAGTAGTTGGGGCAATCGGAGATGGCTTAAAAAGGCTGCTTTTCATAAATTCACCACCTTAAATTGACTATACTATACTCTTATTTTCCTATCTAAGCAAGGTGAAGCGGCAGGAACTCAGCCGGCTTTTTCTGGGCTCTGCAACGAATTTTGCACAAGAGAAGGAGTTATAAGTCATTTGTTGAATTGTTGAGTTGAAAGGTAAATTATAGCGAAAAAGGTAAGATGAAGGTGAATTGCGCTATAAATCGGCCTATAAAATGCTGATTCAGGCATGAACCCGATGGAAAAGGATGTGAACCGATGGAAATAACCGCAAAAGATGTTGAAAGGTTGGCTTTCGTGAGCCGCCTGGAATTGACCGACGAGGAAAGGGCCGCCTATACCAGGTCCCTTCAGGAAAGCTTAAGCTATCTGGACCTGTTAAAACAAGCTGACACAACTGCCGTAGAAGCGGCGGAGCGGGTGCTGCCGATGATCAACCTGTTTCGGGAAGACAAAGCCCAGCCCGGTTTGGCTAGGGAACTTGTTTTCGCCAATGCACCTGAGGAAGAGGATGGGGCTTTTAAAGTACCCCGTATACTATAGACAGGAGGTTTTTCATGCAACTTCATACATTAACCGTTCATCAGCTCAACCAACTCCTGGCGGACAAGGAGCTCAGCAGCCTTGAATTGACTCAGGCTTATTTAGAACGGATCCGGCAAAAAGACCATGAGCTTCAAGCCTTTGTGACGGTTACCGGGGAGGAAGCTTTAGCCCAGGCCAGGCTTGTTGATGAGCGGCGGCTGCGGGGAGAAGAGCTCTCTGCTCTGGCCGGTATCCCCATGGCCGTTCAAGACAATATTTGTACGGCGGGAGTGAAGACAACCTGCGCATCCCGGATGCTTAGTCATTATATCCCTCCCGCCGATGCCTCAGTCCTGGGCAGATTAAAAAAAGCAGGCTCAGTATTGATCGGAAAAACCAATCTGGATGAGTTTGGCATGGGTTCTTCCACCGTGCATTCTGCATGCCATGACACCAGGAATCCCTTTGATCTCACGGCAGTACCCGGAGGTTCTGGCGGGGGAGCAGCTGCCGCAGTAGCTGCGGGGGAAGCCGCCTTTGCCCTGGGTTCGGACACCGGAGGGGATATCCGTCAGCCGGCGGCATTTTGCGGAGTCATAGGATTTAAGCCTACTTACGGCTATGTTCCGAGAACCGGTCTGATCTCCTACGCCTCTTCTTTAGATCAGATCGGACCCTTTGCCCGGGATCTTAAGGATTTGGCCCTGATCTTAAAGACGATTTGCGGTCATGATGCCTGGGATTCAACATCGGCTTTGCTGGAGGTGCCCGATTTCAGGAAGAGCCTCAGCAACGATATTAAAGGCCTGAACATAGGGTTGCCGAAAGAATATTTTGCAGCAGGAGTATCCCCCGGAGTGGCCGCCAGGCTCCAGGAAGCGATCAATAAACTGGAGGAATTGGGTGCCCGCTGTGTTGAGGTAACGCTACCCCATACGGAAGTCGCCGCCGCAGCCCATTATGCCCTTTCCTGTGCTGAAGCCAGCTCCAACTTAGCCCGTTATGATGGGGTGCGCTATGGTTTGCGGGTGGAAGGGGAAGATGTGCTGAACATGTTTATGAAGACCCGCGGCCAGGGGTTTGGCTCCGCAGTGAAACGAGGCATCATGCTGGGCACCCATGTGCTCAGTTCGGCTCATTATGATGACTATTATACCCAGGCCCTTAAGGTCCGGACCCTGAACAACCAGGACTTTGCTCAGGCTTTTGAGCAAGTGGATTGCCTCTTGACTCCGGCCGCCCTGACCACGGCCCCACAAAAGAGCGACCTGGCAGGGGATTCTTTGGCCCTCGTCCATTCCCATCGTTGCACCCGGCCGGTGAGTCTGGCCGGTCTGCCGGCCATGTCCCTGCCCTATGGCCTAAGCGAGGGGATGCCCGTAGGCCTGCAGCTGATAGCCCGCCATTTTGATGAGCAAACATTGCTGAGGGTTGCGTATACCTTGGAGCAGAATACGGATCAAACCCGACCGCAACCTAATCCAGCCGATCAAAAATGATTAATAGGGGGTCAAAATGAGTACATATGAAGCAGTCATTGGTTTAGAGGTTCATGTCGAGTTAAAAACCCAGTCTAAATTGTTCTGTGGCTGTTCTACTGAATTCGGGAAAGAGCCCAATACTCAAGTATGCCCCGTTTGCCTGGGACTGCCCGGCAGCGCGGGGGTTTTAAATAAGACCGTTGTGGAGCTGGCCACGAAGGCCGGACTCGCTTTAAATTGCCAAATCGGCCTCACCACCTGGTTTGACAGAAAAAACTACTATTATCCCGACCTGCCCAAAGGCTATCAGATTTCCCAGGTATTCCGGCCGATCGCCGCTAAGGGGTATCTGGATATTGAGGTGGATGGAGAGCAGAAACGAATTCACATCACCAGAGCTCATATCGAAGAAGATCCGGGCAAGCTGGTGCACTCAGGGGGCTCCATAACCACCTCCCATTCGTCGTGTGTGGACTATAACCGCTCCGGCATCCCCCTGATTGAGATCGTATCGGAACCGGAAATCCGTTCCGGGACGGAGGCTAAAGCCTATCTTGAGAAGCTGAAGGCCATCCTGGAATACACCGGTGTTTCCGATGTGAAGATGGAGCAGGGTTCCCTGCGCTGTGATGCCAATGTTTCGGTGCGTCCGGCAGGGACCACCGCTCTGGGCACCAAGACAGAGGTTAAAAATATGAATTCCTTCCGGGCTGTACAGCGGGCTATTGAGTATGAAGTGGCAAGGCAGATTGCTGTTCTGGAGGACGGGGAGGCCGTTATTCAGGAAACACGGGGCTGGGATGAGAACAAGGGCATCACCTTATCCATGCGCAATAAGGAGAACCCGGATTACAGATGCTTCATCGATCCGGAGCTCCCCCAGATCGAGCTGACAGCGGAGTGGATTGAAGAAGTCAGGGCCGCCCTTCCCGAATTGCCGGATGCCCGCCGGAAACGGCTTGTGGAAGAGCATGGATTGCCGGCTTATGACGCGGGAATCATCACCAGTTCACTGGCCTTGGCCGAATTCTTTGACGCGGCCCTGAAGAAATTCCCCGATGCCAAATTGATCAGCAATTGGATTATGGGCGAACTCCTGCGGCTCCTGAACGCTCAGGCCATGGAGCTGAGTGAAGCCAGGGTTACTCCGGACGGGCTGGCCAAGCTGCTTGAACTGATCAAGAAGGGGACCATCAGCAATAAAGTCGGCAAAGAGGTTTTCGAGCTGATGTTTAAGGAGGGCAAAGAACCGGAGGACATCGTCAAGGAGAAGGGTCTGGTGCAGATCTCCGACGCGGGACAGCTGACCCGGATACTCACGGACATTATCGCCAAAAATCCCAAATCGGTGGAGGATTTCCAAGCCGGCAAAGAACAGGCTATCGGCTTTTTGGTAGGCCAGGTCATGAAGGCTACCAAGGGCCAGGCTAATCCAGGCGTGGTCAATACCATGCTCAGGGAAATTCTCACCAAGTGATAAAGTAAAGAGAAGGGCTCTGTTCCATGAAGAAAAAAGCTGAAGACCGAGTGTGGTGACCGGTCGTTCAGCTTTTTTGCTTCCGTTTCCCCTCTTGATCGAGGCTATCTAGGAAAATTGCAAAGATAGAAAAAATTTACGGTACAGGTAGGGGATAGTATGATATAATAAAGTAATTTATTTAGGTAGAGCGCTCGCTCAATGAGGCTGCCTTGTAAATTCTGTGTGCGAGTCTCTTTATTCAGTCATGTGCAATACGTCACTTGAGGGGAGTGATTATCAGACAGTGTCAAGCAGTGACCATAAAAAAATATAGGGGGCGATAAATAGATGACTAAGACTACGATTTCTGCCATTATCGATCGATTAGGAGTTACGAAATATACGTGGACAATCTGGATATTGGTGGGTCTCGCATTGGTGTTTGATGGTTATGACTACATCATCGTTACTTATACAATGCCGCAGATGGCTCAGGAATGGGGGTTAACCAAGGTTCAAACAGGAAGCCTTGCTTCCTGGAGCATGCTTGGTGTGGTGATAGGGGGAGTAATCGCCGGGATGTGTTCCGATCGTTTTGGCAGAAAAAAGACCCTTGCTTTCTTTGTAGCTTTTTACTCCTTGTTAACCTTCCCCATTTATTTTGCGCCAAGTTTTGCTGTCTTTGCTATGCTCAGGATAATAAGCGGGATTGGCATTGGTGCCTGTATACCGGTCGCAATAACACTGGCATCCGAGAATTTCCCAACGAAAAACAGAGGCTTTTTTACAGCCGCCACCTTGTGTTTTTATGGCTGGGGATGGGTGCTTGGTGGGATTGTGGCCCTTAACGTGGTTCCTGCATATGGGTGGAGAGTGTGTTTTCTGATCGGAGGATTGCCTGCCCTTTACGCCATATTTATTCTATATAAATTGCCCGAATCTATGGCATGGCTTATAGGCAAGGGGCGTGAAGCAGAAGCCATAGAAATAATTAAACGCATGGAGAAAGTAGCGACAGGTAAGTCCAGTGAATGGCTTCCAGGCAGTATAGTCTTACCGGCTCCCCCTAAAAAAGTGGGCGTAACTGCTCTTTTTTCTTCAGGTTATGTCAAAGCAACGATCGGTGTCTGGCTTCTTTACTTCATGAGCATGTTTATTATTTATGGGGTAACAAGCTGGATGCCAACCCTTCTTGTTGAAAGAGGATATGGTTTGGTTCTGGGATATTCGTTCTCTATTTTGCAAAATCTTGTCGGCTCGATTGGCGGGTTCGCAACCGGTTTTGTGGCAGATATTATTGGACGCAGAAAAAATGTTATTTATAGTTTTCTATTTACGGCCGCAGCAATTTTCCTGTTAGGATCTGTTACAGGCAAATGGCCGGTACTTATTATTGCGGTGTTGGTTGGTGTTTGCATGCAATATGCCAATGGCGGAGCATTGCCCCTCATGACTGAAATATATCCCACCGAATTTAGAAATACCGGTGTCTCCTGGGCTCAGTCATTTGGGCGAATCGCAGGATTTCTCAGCCCGTTAATCGTAGGTTATGTTCAACAGCTCGGCCTTGATTTCAGCAATACAATGAAGATGTTTGCTATTCCGGCAATCATTTGTGTACTGGTTTCAGTGTTTTTAATTGTTGAAACGAAGGGAAGAACCGTCGATAGCATTGTGGGTATTAAAGTGGGAGAATTTAATTGATCCTTTGTTTTTTATTGAGCCAAGTTAGACCAGGCAGACCAAATTCCCAAACGCGTTTGGGAATTTGGTCTGTGTCCATATATAAACTCTTCTCCGACATGCATGTAGATGGTCAAGTTAATGGACCACTTCGTAGTGGTTTTAAGTTGCCTGTGTATAACTTCTCATGGGGTATGTTCACCCAAAATCTTTAATAAATATATAAGTAAATATATATTTAAATGATCTTGACGCTAAAAAAAAGATATGATAGGCTTAAAACATGAACGTAAGTTCTTTTTTTCTCATTCTGATATAGAGCGAGCGTTCAATCAATTAAATTATAGTATGGGAGGATTTTAAAATGGGAGTTGGCACTTACGAAGCTTATCGGGAAAGACTACTTAAAATGAAACCCAATGTCTACTTAAATGGTCAGAAGGTTGATCGGTCGGGTAGCTGGATTGATGGCGGCTGCTATGTTATGAAGCAGAACTACGATCTTGCCAATGATCCGGAATATGCAGATGTCTGTACCGCTACTTCTCATCTTACCGGAGAAAAGATCAATCGGTTCACCCATATTCATCAGTCCAGAGAAGACTTGCTCAATAAACAAATGATGACCAGACTCCTTTGCCATCATGTAGGTGGCTGCACCCAGCGTTGTATGGGTTCAGACGCCTTGAACGCTCTTGCCGTTGTTACTTATGATTGTGATGAGGCTTGCGGAACCAACTACCAAGAGCGTTTTAACAAGTATCTTCTATACTGCCAGGAAAATGATCTTATTTGCAATTGTGCTCAGACTGACGTTAAAGGTTCACGCAATCCTAAGTATAAGAGAGCACATATGCAGCCTGACCCGGATCAGTTTGTCCATGTTATCAAGACTGATGTGGACGGCATTGGCGTTGACGGAAAGCCCTGTAAAGGGATCATTGTTCGTGGTGCCAAAATATGTAACTCTAATGCTCCTTACGTGGATGAGATCATTGTTAACCCAACTAAGTTTATGGGCAAGGGCGATGAGGGGTATGCCATAGCCTTTGCCTTACCGGCTGACTGGGACGGCATTAAGCTTATGGCACTTCCCGGCCAGCATCATAAGAGAAAACACCTTGAGGCTCCCTTTAATAAAGTCGGTGATGTGGAATCGCTGACAATTTTTGATGATGTGTTTGTTCCTGAAGATCGGGTATTCATGAATGGCTTTGATCATCCCGATGTCGTTCAGTATGCGGGTTATTTGGCACTCATGTTCGCTCATTTCCACAGACATTCTTATACCGGATGCAAGACAGCGGTATCGGAAGTTATCGGAGCTCAGGCAGCCCTGGTTGCAGATGTGAATGATATCGCCAAAGAACATCACGTACGGGAGAAAGTCTGTGAAATCATCAGTACGGCTGAACTGGTCTTTGCAGCAGGTCAAGCATCCGCTTTGCGTGCCGTGAAGTTTCCTAACGGATCTTGGGTACCGGATGAAATCCTCACCAATGCAGGCCGGAAACTGGCAGGACAAAAAATTTACCATGAGTATGAGACTTTGGCTGACCTGACGGGAGGAATCTGCGCTTCTCTTCCCACTGAGGAATCCTTCTTCGCTCCGGAGACAGCCGAGCTTTGCAACAAGTACATCATGCGTAACCCTGACTACACCGCAGAAGAGACCCACCGTGTCATGCGGATGATGGAGGATAAGCTTTGTGATGCCTTTGAATCCGCCCAAGCCGTCGCCGGAGTCCATGGGGGTGGATCTCCGCTCATGGAGACCATTACCATGATGAGCCGTTATGATCTGGAGCCCTTAAAAGATATTGCCAAATACCTTGCCGGTTTTGAAGGTGTGAAGTGCCCCCGTTACGAGCGGCCAACAGTAACTCCGCGGGCTATGCTGGATAAATTTAAGAAGACTCAGGTCAATACCCCGCAAGAAACGACATAAAGCCTGTGCTACAGTTGGCAATAGTAGTATAAGGAGAAAGGGAAGCCTCCGCTGTAAAGTTGTATTTTGAGATTTATCGATGCCAGTGACTTAACAAGCGGGGGCTTCGCGATGTTTAAAACGCAAAACGCTTGATCAACAAGGGGGAAGTAGAATGAATATCGTAGTGTGTCTCAAGCAGACCTTTGATACCGAAGCTTTAGTTGTTCTTAAAGATGGTAAAATCGACCCAACAGGAGTGACCTTCGTTATCAACCCCGATGATGAGTATGCAGTGGAAGAAGGAATCCGCCTCAAAGAGAAACATGGCGGGGAAGTTGTTGTCCTCGCTATTGGGAATAATCGTACCCCTGAAGCCATTCGTACCGCATTGGCTATGGGAGCCGACCGGGCGGCGTTGATCGATGATCCGGCTCTTGCGGAAGCAGATGATCAAAGCAATGTTGAAGCTCTGGCCCAATATATTTCCACCCTCAACTACGATATTATCCTGACCGGTATAGCCAATGTGGATACCGGCTCCGTACAAACAGCCCAACGTCTCGCCGAAAGACTGAAGCTCCCTTGCGCCAATATGGTCACTAAGCTGGATATTGATGGAATGAAGGCAACAACCCTCCGGGAAATTGACGGAGGTAAAGAGCTGCTTGAATTACCACTCCCGGCAGTCATCGCAGCCCAGCAAGGTCTCAATGAACCTCGATACCCCTCCGTACCCGGAATTATGAAAGCGAAAAAGAAAGAACTTAAGACATTTAAACTGCCTGACTTAGGGATAGATGCTTCAAGTGTGGGAACCCAAATTCAAATCGAAAAAATAACCCTGCCTGCTGCCCGCCGGGCCGGATACATGATTCAGGGGGAACCTGCAGAAGCAGCCGGTGAATTAGCGAGAATACTCTCCGCAGAGAAGAAAGTACTGTAAGAGGAGGAGTTAAGAAATGGCAAAAGGGATTTGGGTTTATATAGAACAGAGCAATATGAAGATACGCAAAGCTTCCCTGGAAATTATGAGCAAAGCCAGAGACGTTGCGGACCAAGCCGGAGAAGAAGTGGTTGCCGTACTGATCGGGCAGGGAGTAGAAGCCCTGGTGAATACAGTGATACCCTATGGGGCCAATAAGGTAATCCTTGTCGATGATGCCCAATTGGCCAATTACACCACAGGTTCCTATACTTCTGTCTTGAATAAGCTGATTCGCGATCATGAGCCCAAAGCACTTTTACTGGGACATTCGACGTTGGGGCGAGATTTGGCGCCCCGCCTCGCTCAACGTCTCGGAGTGGGAATGGTGGAAGATTGTATTGCTATGGAATATGATCCGACAGCATTGCTTACCTTGAATCACGCCATCTATACGGGCAGGGCTTTTGCCCAGGTTAAAGTCATCTCAACCCCAATTATTGCCACGATTCGCCCGAATTCCTTCGCAGTCAGTGAGCCGGATGCCACTCGCCAGGCAGAGGTGATCAGGGAAAATGCTCAAATCGATGCTGATGATTTACGGGCTATCGTTAAGGATATTGTGATGGCCGCATCCAAGCGTCCTGATTTAGTCGAAGCCAATGTGATCGTAGCCGGGGGACGCGGAGCGAAAAATGCTGAAGGATTTACCCTTTTAGAAGAGTTGGCCGACGTCGTGGGTGGAGCGGTAGGAGCATCCCGGGCTGCCGTTGACGCAGGTTGGATCGACATTAAGTATCAAGTGGGGCAAACCGGGAATACCGTAGCCCCCACACTCTATATTGCCTGTGGAATTTCCGGAGCGATTCAGCACCTGGCCGGTATGAATTCTTCCCAAGTGATCGTAGCTATCAACAAAGATCCGGAGGCGACTATATTCAAGGCAGCAGACTACGGAATTGTCGGAGATATGTTCCAAGTTGTGCCTTTGTTGAAAGAGGAGTTTAAAAAACTTGTCAACCGCTGACACCATGTTAGTCAATTAAACAGCGAAGTGTGAACGGCTTCGCTGTTTCAGTTAATGGTAAAAACCCGGACTATCCCTTGATGGAGTATAAAGAAGAGGAGGTTTTCCCCCATGCGATTATCATGGCTGATTGTGTTTTTTGTGTTAGCGTGTGCAGCAGGCTACGGCTTTACTGCAGCCTTCCGCAAAAAACTGAACATAGTGTTGTTAGGCGCGCAAGACGAACCCTTTGCTCAACCCGGTGTACGCTGGAAGAATTTCGTGAGCAAAATCTTGTTGCAAAGCAAAATGATTAAAGAACCTTACGGCATCGTGCACTTCTTCATTTTCTGGGGATTTATCTTTATTTGCCTGGGAGAAATCCCCTTCATCTTTGAAGGATTATTCCCCCGCTATCCCATACCCTTTTTAAGTACTAATCCCTATTTCTTCCTTGTCAAAGATGTTTTGGCCGCGTTAGTGTTTGTCGGTTTAATTATCGGGCTGATCCGAAGATGGATTGTTCGCCCCCAGCGTTTATACCGCACTATGGAAGCCTTTTTAGTGGTATTGTTCATTATGCTGGTCATTCTTACAGAATGGATATCCACAGGGGCTAAATATGTTTTGGAACCCCATAATGTCGCTTATTCACTCGATCCGGTGTACAGGTCGGTGGCAGCCTTGCTCAGTGGACTGAGTGAATCCGCCCTGGTCGGGATAAGGGATGGGGTTTGGTGGTTTCATACGGTGATCCTGCTGGCCTTCTTAGTCTATATACCGAATTCCAAGCACTTACATCTCATTGCCGCCCCCTTTAATGCCTACTTTGCTTCCCTAAAACCCATTGGCGGGCAGATGAAAAAACTGGACCTTGAAGATGAAACCAGCGAAGAATTTGGCGTTTCACGCATTGAAGGCTATACCTGGAATGAGTTATTGGATTGTTTCGCTTGCGGTGAGTGCGGACGCTGCATGGATAATTGTCCGGCAAACCTTTCCGGCAAGCCCTTGAATCCCAAAGAATTGCTGAGCCGCACCTTAAAGCACCACCTCTTAGAGAAAGGGGAAGTCATGCAGAAGTATGGCTTAAAGTCCACCGGAGAGGAGTCGGCAGAAGCCATCGCCGAAATCGCACAAACCCATCCCGAGGATGCAGCCATCCTTCAACAGAGTTTAATCAATGATGTCGTCACCGAGGATGTTTTATGGTCTTGTACCACCTGCATGTCCTGCCAGGTACAATGCCCTGTTTCCAATGAACATGTGAATAAAATCATCGATTTACGCCGCTATCTTGTGACCATGGAAGGTAATTTTTCACCGGAGCTGCAAACCACCTTCCGCAACATTGAAAACAACTCCAATCCCTGGGGTGTCGGCTGGAATAAACGGGACGAATGGGCAGCGGAACTCAATATAAAGCCCATGAGCGAAGCAGAGGATGCAGAATATCTCTTCTTCGTTGGGTGTGCAGGGTCCTTTGATAACCGGGCCCGCAAAGTCTCGACAGCTCTGGCGAAGATACTTCAAGCAGCCAATGTTAATTTTGCCATCTTGGGAGCGGAAGAAAAGTGTTGCGGTGAGTTTGCCCGTCGTGCCGGGAATGAATATCTCTATCAATCCTTAGTGGCTGAGAATGTCGGGTTATTGAACGGCTATAATGTCAAGAAAATCATGACAACCTGCCCCCACTGTCTTAACACTCTGAGAAACGAATATCCGGAATTCGGTGGACATTACGAAGTAATTCATCATACCCAGTTCATTAACGAGCTGCTCAGCAGCGGTAAGTTAAAACTCAAGCAAGATCCGGTCAGCGAACCGCTAAAAATCGTCTATCACGATTCCTGTTACCTGGGGCGTTACCAGCAAGAGTACACGGCACCACGGGAAGTATTCAGCAAAGTGCCCGGAGTGCAATTGCTGGAAATGGACCGTCACCATGACAAGAGTTTTTGTTGCGGTGCCGGTGGTGGTCGGATGTGGATGGAAGAGCATCTCGGCGAGAGGATCAATGATATGCGGGTGGAGCAAGCGCTTGCCAAAGAGCCCCAAGCCATTGGAGCCAACTGTCCTTACTGCATTACCATGTTGGAGGATGGCATAAAAGAGCAACAGAATTTGGAGCAGCTCATCCAGGTTGTGGATCCAGCCGAACTTATTGTTAAGTGGATTTAATACCTATGGAAATCTTTGCAATACTTGACAAAGGTCAGGATATCTTGTATTTTGAACGTTAAAGAAGCCTTATTGGCACACTCGTACTGAAGTATCCACTGTAATCCTTAAAAAGGAGGGAATAGTTACGGATAATAAAGTGTTCAGTCCCCTTGTGAAAACTCATGCAATTTCTTCGGCAAAAGATGAAGGATTAATCGAGAGCAAGCATATGCAAATTGTCGAAAGTGCCTGCAAGCTCTTCTTTACTCAGGGATTTCACCCGACGTCGATCCGTGAGATTGCCGAGGCCTGCAATATGTCGATGGGGCAGCTCTATCATTATATCTCTTCCAAAGATGACGTATTATATCTTGTCCATAAGCACTTTCACAAGATTTCCGATGAGTTCATCCGCAATCAGAATATTGATAAGTGTGTTTCCCCAACGGAAAAACTTATTACTTTTATCAAGGCCAATCTGTTCTTTGTTTACGAAAACCGTAAACTTATCCAATTTATTTCCACTGAGACCAAGTATCTCCAAAAAGACTATCTAAAAGAAGTTTTAAAAATGGAGAAGGAATCCACAATTCGCAAATACCACGAACTCTTAATCGAAGTCGATAAAGAACGGCCTCTTCATGCCGATCTGGAGGTTTTGGCCAGTATACTCGCGTATACGGTAGCTTTTGAGGCACTTAAAGGATGGACTGTAAGTGAAAAATCCAAGGAGGAAATCAATCGTGGTATCCTGGATTTTGTTCTCAAAGGAGTAGGCCTCTCAGATCTAGTGGAAAAACCCTGATTTTCTTCTATCTCCTCTCCCCAAAAGGTGGCTTAAGGAAGGAGGAACAGGCATGCCGCTCAATTTATTCTCACCGGGGAGAATCGGCCGGGTAGAACTGAAAAATCGCCTGGTGATGGCTCCTATGGCCTTGGGTTACTGCGATAAAGGTTTCGTCACCGACAGAATGGTTGAGTTCTTCCGGTTGCGTGCCCGGGGTGGAGTAGGGCTGATTTGCTTAGGAGCCGTTCAAATCGATCCAATTCGTAAAACCGATTATGACATGGTCAATATGTATGATGATACCTGTCTTCCCGGCTTACAGCGTTTAACCGATGCGGTTCATGAGGAAGGAAGTAAAATTTTTGCTCAGTTATTGCATCAAGGCCGTTACGCACGGTCCCGGGAATATAAGGGAATGGAGGCTGTAGCGCCATCAGCGGTGGCTTCAGGATACACAGGGGAGACCCCTCGGGAGCTTACCCTGTCAGAGATCAAAGCCTTGACAGCTTACTATGCGGCAGGGGCTAAACGAGCACTTCAAGCCGGATTCGACGGTGTGGAGCTCTGCACCAATTCGGGCTACCTGATTGGTCAATTTCTGTCTCCGCTTACCAACCAACGAACAGATGGCTACAATGGAGATCTCTATGCAAGAATGACCTTTCTTTTGGAAATCATCGCTGCAGTTCGGGAGGCCGTAGGAAAGAATTTTCCTCTTACAGTCCGGCTTGGCGGCCATGACTTTATGGAAGGGGGAAATACGAATTCTGAAGCTCGTAGGATCGCTGGGGAACTGGAAAAGGTCGGCGTGGATGCCCTAAGCATTACAGGAGGCTGGCACGAAGCACAGGTTCCTCAGATTACCATGGAAGTGCCCCGGGGCGGCTACAGCTATTTGGGACGGGGAATTAAAGAGGCTGTATCCATTCCCGTCATCATGAGCAACCGGATGAACATTGCAGTGGGGGAGAAAATTCTCCTTGAGGGCGGTGCGGATTTCATTGCCATGGCCCGTCCCCTGATCGCCGACCCGGAGCTGCCCAATAAGGCACAGCAAGGAAGAATTGACGAGATTCGCCCTTGTGTGGCCTGCAATCAGAGCTGCTTAGATCGGATAATGACACATACGGCGGTTGAATGTTTAGGCAACGCAGAAGCGGGAAGAGAATCCGAGCTTGCACAGGGCGCATACCTGCCAACCCAGGTGAAAACAGCCCATCCTGAGAAAATACTGGTTATTGGTGCAGGAGCAGCGGGCTTGGAGTATGCCCGGGTTGCCTCGGCCCGCGGCCATAGTGTAACGATTTGGGAGCAGGGCAGTCAACCGGGTGGTCAAATCCTTATGGCTTCGGCAATCCCTGGGCGGCATGATTTGGCTGAGTTAATAAATTATCTGACCTGTGCCTGTGCAAAGCAGGGCGTCCTCATCAATTACCAGGTAACAGCTGGGAAAGAAGATATTATAAAAAAGGTTGAAGAAGGGGATTTTACACGGGTTGTTGTCGCCACAGGAGCCGGCCCCCTTGATCCTAAGATTCCCGCTGAGAAGGAAGCAAGGGTAGTCCAGGCTTGGGAGGTATTAAAAAACCGGGCGGAAGTGGGCTCAAATGTCATCATCGTGGGTGGAGGCGCGGTAGGTGTGGAGACAGCCTTGACGCTGGCGGAGATCGGCACCCTGGATTCTGCGGCTCTGCGGCATCTTATGCTTTATAGAGCGGAGACTCCCGATGAGCTATATCATCTGCTCACCCATGGATGCAAAAAAATTACCTTAGTGGAAATGAGCAATTCCATCGGCAAGGATATTGGACCGAGCACACGCTGGTCAGTTTTGGCGCGCCTTAAACAGCATCATGTTAAAATAATGAAAGGGGCGAAAGCAATCTCCATTGCTGAAGAAGGAGTCAACTTGGAAATAGACGGGGGACAGGTCTATGTTCCGGCGGATACTGTTGTGCTTGCTGTAGGAGCGAAGCCAACGAACAGTCTGTATCATGAATTAAAAGGAGCTATCGGCAATCTGGTACTGATCGGTGATGCATCCAAACCGGGAAAGATCAGCGATGCTATTAGAGAAGCTTATCGGCAGGCCATAAGTTTTGGAAGCGGAGGGAGCATTCCGATTCAAAAGTTATTCGATTAATATTGACGCTGAAATCGATTTGTGATAGTCTGAATTTGAACAATAAGTTCTTTTTTTCTCATTACATATAGAGCGAGCGTTCTATTTAATAAAGGAGGGAAGCACGTATGGGAGCTGGCACTTAGATTGGAAGGGGTGAAGTGCCCTCGCTACGAACGCCCCACGGTAACCCCCAGAGCGATGCTTGAAAAGTTCAAGAAAACTCAGGCCGATAAGAAATAACAAAACCATAACTTAAGGGTTGAGTGCAAAAAATTAAAAGGAGATGTTAAAATGGCTAAAGAAATAGGAAAACCCAGCTTTGATTTGACCGGTAAAGTAGCTATTGTTACAGGGGGAACAAAAGGAATCGGTTATGCTGTCGCAGCTACTTTTGCTATGTATGGATGTGACTTAGCTATTACCAGCCGTACCCCTGCTGACTGTGAAAGAATAGCAAAAGATATTGAGACTCTTTACGGGGTAAAATGCCTGGGGATTGCTGCAGATTCTTCAAATAAAAACGATATTGATCGGGTCGTGGCCCAAACCGTTGAGGCTTTCGGGAAAATTGATATCCTTATTAATAATGCCGGTATCAGCGGAAAGACAGCCGCTCTGTTGGATCAGACCGAAGAAGATTTTATGAATGTTATCAACACCAACCTCAAAGGGGTGTTTCAGTTTGCTCAGGCTGTGGCGGCTCAGATCGCCAAACAAGGAAAAGGGGGAAGGATTGTTAACATCGCTTCAGTAGGGGGGCTTATCGGCGGAAAGAGTGTCGCTCCCTATGGTGCTTCTAAGGCGGGCGTTTTGAGCCTGACGAAGACTATGGCCAACGAGTGGGCCCGTTATGGGATCACAGTCAATGCAGTTTGTCCCGGCTATGTTATTACTGAGTTGAATCAGGATATTTTTGCTGATCCGGAGATTAAGGCCAAGATGGAAAAGAGAACTCCTGTGCGCAGGCTAGGTTCTGTCGAAGAGGTGGCTGGCCCTGTGCTGGCCATGGTTTCAGACAGCTTCAGTTATATGACCGGTACCTATATCCTTCTGGATGGCGGACAAACTATCGGCGGCTGATCCAGCCCTTAAAAGCTGATTCTCCAGGATTTTGCTTTCGGCGTTCACTCCGTAAGCTGCGCGGAGCAATCTAATCGCTCAAGACCTCCGCTCTGTCGGGTCCACCTGCGCCGCTAAGTCATCCTATGTGGCAGGCGGCTTGGGCGAAACCCTCGCCCGGGTTTCGTGCCTAAATCGGCTCCTCGAAAGCACTGCTTTCGCACTTTGTTCTCATAGCTGGTTGGAAACGTCCTGTTTCCAACCCGACTCCGCTGCAGTCTTTTCGCGAAGATTGCTTACCTGCTCGCTTAAATCCGTATTTTGCCTTAAAGCAAAATCCTTGGGCTGCTTTTCACGCTTGAGCGGTGCGATGCAGGAAAAAGCCACTAGACCCGGACCACGTTTTCCATTCAGATAAAAGTAGATGAGGGTTAGAATAGATTCTCTGCCATGAACAGATGGATGCTTCTATTCATGGCAGAGAGAAGCACATTTGATCATAAAATTCCAATAGCCAATGCTCCGATATGAAGAGATAAAATTCGACTGAATATGTGAAAATATACTCATTTTTGACATTATACTTCTTTCAGGGTAAGCCTCGTTATTTCACGCGGATAACATCCAAAGCTAAGGAGGCAACTATTCAATGAGGCCTAAAATGCCAACCATGTCACTGGAGGCACAGTCTCACCTAAAAGGAAGACGTTTGGAATTTGAGAGTATAGCCCAAATGCTCACTGTACGAGCGAATGAAATACCGGAAGCAACCCATGTATATTATTATGATCAGATATTAACCTATAAAAATACCAATGACCGGGCGAACCAGGTCGCCAATTTTCTCAAAGAATCAGGTGTGCGCAAGGGGGACATTGTGGGAGTCATGATCCAGAATTCCCCCGAAATTTACTACACCATGTGGGGCGCCCAAAAGTTGGGAGCGATAGCTTTAACCATAAATTATTGCTTAAAGGGCCCGGAAATTGCTTATGTTCTGAATGATGCCAAGCCCAAAGTTGTCTTTGTGGGCAGCGATTTCATGGATGAATTGACAAAGGGACTAAGGAACACTGATACAAAGCCCTCTGTGGTTGAGGTAATAACCCAGGCCAATCATCAGGCGCTGGAAATCAAAACAAATTTAACAGATATTCTCAACAAATATCCTTTTGACGAATGTCTGGTGAAGCAAAGCCTTGATGATCCCTTTTTATTATTATACTCATCCGGTACAACCGGAAAGCCCAAAGGTGTCTTATTATCCAACCGAGCGCAACTGTCGCAATGCCGCAACTTCAACCAAATGGGCTATATCAAAGGGAATGATGTGATGCTGCTGATGCTGCCTATGTTTCATACCAATCCCTTGTGTGTCTTTACTTACCCGCTGAGTTTCGCCGGTCAGGCCCTTTGCATCCGCAGGAAATTTTCACCCAACGATTTTTGGCCTACGGTTATGCACTATGGAATCACAGTAATTATGGGTGTGCCCACCATGTTTGACTATATTTTAAATAAGATTGACCCCTCCCATATCGACTTATCCAAAGTGAAAATCCGCTACGCCTTTACCGGGGGAGCGCCACTTTCTTTAGCTACTCGTCGTGGGTTTAAGGAAAAGTACACTATTGATTTTCTGGTGGGTTATGGACTTACTGAAGGATGTGGGGGCAATAGTACGGAGCCGGCCTTAGGGCGTTACAAAGAAGGCTCCTGTGGAATGGTTCATCCTGAAGAAGTTATCGAAATTATAGATTCAGAGGGCAGGCTCCTGCCGAATAATGTTGATGGGGAAGTATGCATTAAAGGCGATTGCCTGATGTCAGGGTATTTGAATCAACCTGAACAAACTGCGGAAGTTCTGAGAGATGGGTTTTTACATACAGGTGATATTGGTCATTTTGACGATGAGGGCTATCTATATATTACAGACCGCAAAGGGGACATGATCGTACGCGGGGGTGAGAACATCTATCCCCGCCAGATTGAAATTGTGCTTGAAGAGCATCCCCTGGTGGCCGAGGTAGCCGTGATCGGTGTGCCTGATCAATGCCTGGGACAGCGGGTTAAAGCGTATATTGTACCCCGGCAGAAGGGGTTGGCTGCGGAGGAAATCCGGCAATGGCTGCTTGAACGCATGGCAAAGTACAAAGTGCCGGAGTTCTACGAATTTGTGGATCAGCTCCCCCGGACTCCCAGCGGCAAGGTGCAAAAGTTCGAACTTAGGAAAGATCGTGATGAGAAGTAGGACACTTGACACCAAATTGGGACACCGTTTTTCAGATTACCAGACATATGTCCCAAGCTTTCTCAAAGATACGGAAACAAGGGAAGTTTTTCACATGGCATGAGAATTGCATTGATACTATGTGTATGTACATCAGGAAAGGGGAGTGAGCGGGTTATTAGGAAAAAGGAGGTGAAGTGCCCCCCATAAAAATCAGCTGACCACAGGTAACCCCATTGATTCAGCTTCTTAATTTAAAGGAGGAATTTCCTATGAAGATGGCAGTAATGGGAGCAGGCTCTCTTGGTACAATTCTCGGTGCTTTGTTAACAAAACATGGATACGAAATGGATCTTATTGATGTTAATGCAGCCCATGTGAAGGCCCTCAATGAGAAGGGCGCCAAAATTATCGGTCTCATGGATTTGGTTCAACCCGTGAAGGCTCTGACTCCGGATGAAATGACAGAGCCCTATGATCTTATCTTTTACTTGACAAAGAGCACCCAGGATGAGAGTGCTTTACCCTATGTTGCAAAGTACCTGAAACCCGATGGAATCGTCATCACAGGACAAAATGGCATGCCTGAGGAAACATTAAATGAAGTCATTGGCAAAGAGAGAGTCCTTGGCCAGATCACGGGATGGGGAGCTACCTGGATTGAACCCGGGGTTTCTAAGCTTACTTCCGAGCCGGATCACATGACCTATGAGATCGGAGAACAGGATGGACAAATCACGGACCGCTTAAGGCAAGTCGCTGAAATTTTGTCAAAAGCAGGTAACCCCAGAATGCTTACCAATCTGATCGGTACACGATGGAGCAAATGGACTTCGAATTGCTGCTTTAGCGGTATGTCGGCAGTTGTGGCGGGAACCTTTGGGGACGTCCTGGATAATCCTCACGCCATCCGCTGCTCGGCACATATTCTCAATGAATCCATGGCTATAGCCAAAGCCGCCGGTGTGACACCGGAACCTTTCCAAGGGGATGATTATGCTGCACTGGCTTTCACAACCGAAAAAGAGCGGGAAGGGAATATACCTGGTTTAAAGGCCTGTGTAGAATCCCATCGCAATATTCGGACAGGAATGCTCTACGATATTGAAGCCGGGCGATACCCCGAAATAGATACAACCTATAACGGAGTACAGTGTAAACTGGGCGCAAAATATGGCGTGCCAACACCGGTTAATCAGCAGGTCGTAGATATCGTCCATCAAATGGCCGCAGGAAAGTTAAAGATCGATCCTGCCAATGTCAACCTCATTCAGCTGCCTGTATTGCCTAAAGAGTAAGGTATCGTCAGCAAAACGAAAGGGTGATCGCTATGTTTGAAAATTGGAAGCTGTTAGTCGTAGGCGCTGGAGTTATGGGAAGCGGAATTGCTCAACTCTATGCTTGTAAGGGGTTCCAGGTGGCTCTTTACGATAAGTTTCCTGAGCAACTGGACCGGGCTAAGCAATTGATTGCCAATAACATGGAAAACCTTATCAAGGAAGGTCTGGCAACCCAGGAAGAAGCGGAAAAGACCAGGACACTGATCAGCTATGAGACAGACTTGGAGAAATGTGCCCCTCAAGCTGACCTTGTTCTGGAAAGTGTTTTTGAGAATGCTGATGTCAAAAGGGAAACCTTTGCACAACTTGACAAACTATGTGCTTCCGATTGCATTCTCTGCAGCAATACCTCGGCTTCAAACATCTTTGAAATTGCTCCTGTGTCACATCCGGAACGCCAAATCATCACCCACTATTTTAACCCGCCGTTTATTATGGATCTGGTCGAGGTGGTTATGGGACCCAAGACTTCAGAGGAGACACTGGCTAAAGTGAAAGCTTTCCTGATTCAGGTGGGCAAGGAACCTGCAGTACTTAAAGAATACATCCCGGGATTTATTGTTAATCGCATAGCTACCGCCATTACCCGTGAAGCGGGGTATATGGTTACACAGGGGTGGGTTTCAGCACAGGATATAGATAGTGCCATAAGAAATACCAGTGGCATTCGCTATGCTTTTGAAGGCCCCATGGCTCTTTATGACATTGTCGGCTGGGATTTGACCACGTCTGTATCCGTAGGTGTTCATAAATCATTATGCAATGACACCGAAATCGGTAATTCTTTGGGTAAGGAATTGATCGCCAAAGGTGAACTTGGCCTGAAATCCGGTAAAGGTGTATTTGATTATACAGGTGTTGATCCACAGCAATTTATGAATGAAAGAGCGGCTAAGATTATAAAAATGGTCAAAGCAATTAAAGAACTTTAAAGATGGACTGGATTAAGCTGATAAAAAAATTAGGAGGTAGGCATTATGAGTTGGTTAGCGCCAATAGGTGTCCTCTTAGCTATTGTCATATTGGTGGTCATGGCATGGAAAGGCTTCAACATTGTAATTATTGCGCCCTTTGCCGCAGTCTTAATCATCTTGACCAATGGCATGGAATTCCAAACGGCCTTTTTTGCTGGTAAAGGCGCCTATTTAACAGCAGTCGGAGGATTTATTACATCATATCTGCCCATATTTATCCTGGGTGCCTTGTTAGGCAAGTACCTGGAAGATAGTAAAGCAACTGTGAGCATTGCCAATGGGATTTTCAAATTAGTAGGTAAAGACAGCCCCATGAAAGTCATGGTCGCCATATCCATCATTGCTGCGGTATTGACTTACGGAGGAATCAGCTTATTTATTGTTATCTTTACAGTCGTCGCACTTTGCAGACCCATCTTTAAAGAATTAAACTTGCCCTGGCGTCTCGTCATGGTCCCGATGATCTACGGTGGCACGACCTTTACCATGACCATGGTACCAGGAGTCCCTTCCATTCAGAATGTTATACCGACACAACTGGGCACAACCCTGACCGCTGCACCTTTGATGAGTGTTGTGATCAGTCTTGTATCCGCCACCTATGGTTATTTCATGATGAAATATGAGTTGAAACGAATGGTTGCCTCAGGAGAGACCTATTCAGAAAGTGGTCAGGTGATTGACCTTGGTGACACCTCGAAAGTACCCCCCCTCTTTTTGTCAATCCTGCCTATGGTGGTCCTGATTGTCATCATCTTCGTCGGCAGTGCCATGAAAATTCCTAATCTTGTCGTTCCGGCACTGCTTGTTGCGGTTGTTCTGGCTGCATTATGTCTTAATCCCTATATACCCAATCAACTGAAGACACTTAATGCCGGAGCTACTAATTCTTTGCTCCCCATTATATTTACTGCTGCAGCCGCAGGTGTGGGAGCCGTTGTCTTTGCATCTCCCGGCTTCCAGGTCTTACAAGTCGGGATGAGTGCAGCTCCTGGTGGTGCCTTAACTCAGATTCCCATCATTACCGGCTTTATTTCCATGGTTACAGCTTCGGCATCGGGCGCCTTGGGAATTGTTATCCCCACATTTGGTCAGACTTGGATAGCTGCCGGTATCGATCCACAGGTTGTCCATCGGATTTCATCGTTAAGTTCCGCTGTTTTCTCAGCTATGCCACATAGCGGCTTCTTATTCTCTTGCATGGCTGTATTTGGTGTAAGACATAAGGATGTTTATAGACAAATGTTTCTTTTTGGATTGTGCGGAGGGTTCATTTGCCTGATGGTTGCTCTACTTATGGCGGTTACTATTTATTAAATAAGAACGAGCGCTCAATCTTAAAATGAAATAATAAATATACTTTAGCGGGAGGAATGACTTTGGCTGGTAAAAACTTCTTGTACGACATGAGAGAACTGAAATTTGTGCTTAAGGAATGGCTGGATATGGATAAGATCTTTTCCCTGCCGGACTATCAGGACTATTACAGCAGGGAAGAGATCGACCCAATTATTGACACAACCTATAAAATCTGCCGAGATGAGATTTCTCTGATCAATGAGGATTCCGACAAAATTGGTGTTCATTTCAAGGATGGCAAAGTGGTTACCCCGGATTCCTTTAAAAAGGCCTATAAGACGATTAATGACGCAGGTCTGGGAGCGAGCAATGCGGACCGTGAAGCTGAGGGACATCTTCCCTATACCCTGGTTCAGGCCAATTATGAAATTCTCAGCCATGCGGGGTTAGCTTTCACGGGTTTCTGGGGTCTGAATTCCGGGGCAATATCCCTTATTCAGCAGCACGGCAGCGAATTGATCAAGCAAAAGTTTCTGCCGAAGATGTGTGAAGGGAAATGGGCAGGCACCATGAATTTGACCGAGCCGGGTGCAGGGACTGATGTAGGTGCTAATGTCACCAAAGCTTTTGCCACAGATGAACCAGGAATCTATAAAATCAAAGGGAATAAATTGTTTATTACAGCTGGGGATCATGATCTTTGTGAGAATTTTATTCATCTTGTCTTAGCACGGACAGAGAGGGCCCGCCCAGGTACAGCAGGATTATCACTGTTCGTCGTGCCGAAATATTGGGTCAACGATGATGGCAGTCTGGGTGAGTTTAACGATGTCATTACCACGGGTATTGAAGAGAAAATGGGTCAGCATGGCTCCCCCACCTGTTCCCTAAGCTATGGTGAAAATGATAATTGCCGTGGATATATCATCGGGGAGCCACCGGATGAGAGCGGCAAAGGTCAAGGTATTGCTCAGATGTTTGTCATGATGAATGAGGAACGTTTGAATACCGGTATTCAGGGGCTGGCTGCTGCATCTCAGGCCTTTAACTTAGCCCGCGAATATGCAAAAATCCGTGTCCAAGGCACCAAATTTACGGATCCCAAAGGCCCCAAGGTTCGCATTGTCGAACATGAGGATGTTCGCCGTATGCTGATGCTGCAAAAATCCTGCATTGAGGCGATCAGAGCGCTGATCCTCAAGAGTTGTTATTATCTTGACCTTTCCCACGATAGTGAAGATCCGGAAGAGCGGGAATTTGCCGATGGAATGTTCCAGATCAGCAATCCCATGTGCAAAGCCTATGCCACAGATATGGCTTGGCCCCTGATCGCGGAAGCTATCCAGGTCCATGGTGGATACGGTTATGTATCTGAATATCAGGTTGAGCAAGCTGCACGGGATGTCAAGATTTGTTCGATCTGGGAAGGAACCAACTTTATTCAGTCCCTTGATTTGGTTGGCCGTAAATTCAGTATGAACAAGGGCAAGGTGTTCAGGAATTGGTTAGATGATATTGCCACCTTCATTGAAATAAATGAAACTAAGAAAGGTTTTGAAGTTGAATTCAAGATTCTCAAGGATGCTTTCCAGGAGTACGAAGGGATTATCGGTCAGCTGCAAAACTATAGGCAAGAGGGCAAAGCTCAGATGATGCCGTTATTCTCGACAAGGATTCTTCATGCTTCTTCAATGCTTTACTGCTCCAGACTCATTATGGATCAAGCGCTGCTGGCCAATAAGAAACTCAATGAAATAGGGGAGAATCATCCCGACGCCAAGTTCTATAAAGGAAAAATCGCCAGTGCCCGTTTCTACACTAAAAATGTTTTGCCCGAGATTTTTGTAATAAGAAAAGTACTTGAAATCGGGGATACCTCTGCTATAGACATTGATGAAGAGAGCTTAGGCTGATTCATCACACCCCTATACATCTAAAAAAACATTAGGAGGAATTGAACTATGAACCGATGGGAAAAGATCGAACATAAACCGGCTCCACTGTTTACTCCTGTATTTGGACCTCTCACGGGTATTCGGGTTCTGCTCAATGGGACAGTCGTAGCAGCACCTTTCAGCGCTACCATGATGAGTGACTTCGGAGCCGAAGTTATCGCCCTGGAAAGACCTAAAGTCGGAGGAGACCCGGCACGCCATCAAAGACCTCAGATTGTTGAAGGAGACAGATCCATCAGCGGTGCCTGGATGCAAAATGCCAGAAACAAGCTGAGCTTTGCCTTAGAGACGAATCTTAATGTCCCCGAATCCAAAGAGATCTTTTTATCTCTGATTAAAAACTCGGATGTCTGGATTGAGAACATGGTTTGGATTGATAAACTGGGTATTACCGATGAATTGTTATTGGAAGTCAATCCGAAATTAGTTATTTGCCATATCAGCGGATACGGTACACCGGCATTTGGCGGTGACCCAAAACATTTGAACAGGCCTGGCTATGATCCTCTCGGACAATCTGAATCCGGTTGGGCATTATTGCAGGGGTGGCCGGATATAGAACCTTATTATGCTCAACAATATGTCGGTGATTATTTGAACGGATTGTTCGCAGTGAATGGAATTTTAATGGCCTATATGAACAGCCAAAAGACGGGCAAGGGGCAAGTTATTGATGTCAGCTTGACTGAAGGCTGGATGCGGGTTATGGATGATAACTTTACACTCTGGACCCAAAAACAAATTCTCAAGCAAAGACAAGGAATTAAGCAGAAGAATTACCAGCCCGGAGGTGTTTTCGCCACCAAAGACGGAAAGTATGTCAATTTAGGTGCTTATGGTAAAACGGCCTATGAAAAAACCTTAAAGGGCTTTGGCATCGACCTCGAGAAGTTCCCCTATGAAAAAGCAGGGGGGAATGCTGAAGCTGTGGCAAGCCCACTAGGCCAGGAATTGGATGCCACCTTCGCCAAATTCTTCATGGAACATGACGCTGAAGAGGCTGTAAACATTTGTATTAATAATAAAGTTGGCGCTGCCTTTGTAAGAAGCGCTGAAGACACCTATAACCTGCCTCATTGGCATCAAAGAGGGGATTGGGTGAAATACACCGATCAGACCCTGAATAAGGAAGTTGAAGCATTTGGTTTTGTACCTAAAATGTCGGAGACTCCAGGGCAAGTATGGCGTGGTGCCCCTTACTTAGGTCAGGATACTGAGAAAATCCTCAAAGAGCTGCTGGACTACAGTGACAGTGATATTGAGGCTTTAAAAGGAAAAGGGATTATTGACTAAAGAGAGCTATTCCTAATAATTCCTGATAATTCTTGAGGGAGTGTCGAAAAATTGCTTTTTTTAAGCAGTCGATGATGCTCCCTTTTCTTTCCCTGTTCCGCCTTAAGCGCTTTCGATTTTCGGATGGGCATGCCGGCGGCTGCTCATGAAAAAAGGGCCGTCGTTACTT
The DNA here is from genome assembly GCF_900143285.1 of Desulfitobacterium chlororespirans DSM 11544. NCBI lineage: Bacteria > Bacillati > Bacillota > Clostridia > Eubacteriales > Desulfitobacteriaceae > Desulfitobacterium > Desulfitobacterium chlororespirans. The sequence continues at coordinate 203,563 of NZ_FRDN01000010.1, read as the reverse complement.
ACAAACGACATGCCCTTTTCTTGGTTTAACTGATCTCGTATTCTTTTATTTTGCGATAGAGGGTTGATTTACTTAGTCCCAGGATCTTGGCAGCACCCCGGATGTGGTTGTTGCTTTCATGCAGAGCCTTTATAATAGCTTTTTTCTCAATCTCTTTCATGGAAGGGGTGTTGTCCAGAATAATTTCATTGGGTGATGGTTCCGGTTCCGGCTGAGCCAAGGTTGAGCCGGAGGGAGGCTGATAACTCAGAATTTCCTCGGGGAGATTTTCAGGGCGTATAATCCCTTCGTTGCTCATGCAGACGGCATAGGAAATCGTATTCTGTAACTGCCGCACATTCCCGGGCCAATTATACTGGAGCAATAAGTATTTTGCTGAATTACTCAGGATAGGTTCGTCAATACCTTGATTACTGGAATAGATACGGATAAAGTGTTCAATCAACTGGACGATGTCTGAGCCCCTTTCCCTTAAGGGAGGGACGCTTAACTTAAAGACGGAGATCCGATAGTATAAATCCTCCCGGAATTGATTGTTTTTTACCAGATCCAGCAGGTTCTTATTGGTTGCTGTAATCAACCGGAAATCCACGGGGATGTAACGGCTTCCTCCCACGTGCATGATCATTTTATCTTCCAGCACCCGCAGCAGTACCGCCTGCAATTCCAGAGGCATATCCCCAATCTCATCGAGAAAAAGAGTCCCGCCATTGGCAAGTTCTATTTTCCCAGGTTTGCCCTGGCGCTCGGCGCCCGTGAATGCTCCCCCTTCATAGCCGAATAACTCGCTGGCGATGAGATTTTGTGGAATCGCGGCACAGTTTACGGCAATGTAGGGACCATTGGGCCGGTTTTCAAAGTGGATTGCCTGAGCATAGACATCTTTACCTGTGCCGCTTTCTCCTTGAATAAGAATATTGGAGTTAAAATGAGCGAATTTCTTCGCCATACTTTTCAGCTTCATGGATTGTGGAGATGAGCCAATGATAGTGTCAAAAGTGAATTTAACCATTGCTGCGTAGGGTGACTTAGCAGCTTTTTTTATGTGGTCGGTTTCTTTCAACAATACGATGTAACCTGAAATTTTCTCCTTGCTTTTAATCGGCTTTATTGAAGTGAGAAACAGCTTTTTCTTGGTGTATTTAAGCTGAAAATCAATATGTGAAAGTGTATTTCCTGTCTCTACAACTGATTTAAAGAAGGGCTGCTCCCCAAGAACGTCTTCCACCTGAGAACCGATCAGATCTCTGCCAAAGAGTTCGATTATTTTTAAAGCATTCATATTGGTTCGGATGATTTTGCCATCGTCATCTGAAAACAACATGATCTCTTCAGTGTTTTCCAGTGCGGCATCAAATATCTCGTTCTGTAAGGCAATTTGAAACTGTTTCTGAATGCCCATGGCCATGCTTATGGCTAATCCCAGAGTTTGGGAGTTATGGCTGCGCAAGTTAGGGCTGGTGATGGTAAGAGTACCTTCCAAATTACCATTCTCATCAAAGATAGGAGCAGATGAACAGGCAATGTTCTCAAAAATATGACTGAAATGTTCAGGGCCGCAGAGCTGGATAGGGCTTTTGAGAAGAATACACATGCCATGGGAACAGGTTCCGATGGTTTTTTCCGTCCAGATCGTACCGGCTTCCAGCTTGAATCCATTTCCCCCCAGTGCTTTGACGACACTGAGGATGACTCCTTGCTCATCGCTGATAATAATATAGCATTCTACATGGGAGAGCATGTTTTCCAGGTGGTGAATGAAGGGAGTGGAGGCTTGTATCAACAAGGCCTTTTTCCTCAGCAGCTGCTCAAACATCAGAGGATCCATCTGCGGAGGATAGTCATAATGACGAGGGTCAAGACCATTTTCAGAGGAGCGAAGCCAGGATTCAACGATTTCCGGTCTAACCTCTTTTACCGCGGAGGGATCAATACACTTACGAATTACATCAAGTTTTTGCTGTTTTATCTTATCCATAAGGACTCTGTCGTCCTTAATAAGTGGACTTAGCAATTCTTGCAAAGATTGCATATTAATCCCCCTCATTTATAAGCCATTTTTCACAAGATTGGCTGAGCAGTTAATCCCAACTTTTTGATCGCTTAGATATTACAAACTATAAGAACGATAAGAATAACATGCTACTTGTACCTAAATTATATCAGTAAACCAGTGGGTTGTGGGAACTATTTATCGCACAATCCACATTCTTAAGGGCATAAATTCAATATGGGACTGGGTGATTTCACAATCGGCGATTTATGTCCCAGGGCATTTAAATACCCGAGAATTATAGGGTTTTTAGTATATGGCACGATAATTGCAATTATATGTCTGTGTTCAAAAGCCATGCGGAAGTTATGCAGATGAAGGGAGTGATAAATTATGTGTTTCAGACCGCCGGAAGTAGCGGCACCTAAAAAATGCCCGGAATGCGGGGCAAGAAATCCAGGTGTGTTTAAAACCTGTAAGAAGTGTGGTAATCCCCTGCCTGAAGCAAAGATTACCTGTCCGGAATGCGGCAAGCAAATGCCGGATAGCCATAAAATTTGCAGCAATTGTGGCTTCAACGGAAAGCCTGGGTCGGGTGATCCAACGAAGCGTATGGAAGAGCCATAATTCAGGAGGGTATATCCTTTAAAAAGGTGGATCTTAAATTTTGAATTGATGCTTTAAGGAGGGGAATTTCAAATGTCCAATAAGGAATGGCAGTGGCAGGAAGGCGAATACACAGTGACCCGCTCCACCCATTGGTCAGGGCCGGGATGCCATGATGGATGCGGCCTTCTCTATTATACGAAAGACGGCAAATTGATTAAGGTCGAAGGGGATCTCGATAACCCTTATAACATGGGGAGATTGTGTATGCGTTGTCTGAATCAGGTTGAGGCATACCATAGCCCCCAACGCTTAAAATGGCCGCTTAAGCGTGTGGGCGAACGTGGTGAAAACAAATGGGAAAGAATTAGCTGGGATGAAGCCTATGATATTATTGTCGAAAAGGTAAGAACTATTCAAAGGGAATTTGGACCGGAAACCATAGTTGGCATGGAAGGGACAGGCCGAAACATTATCTGGCAGGTACCCTATTTAACCTACGCGGCCTTTGGCAGCCCGAACTATGTGCTGGGGTTCCTGAGCGGTGACTCTTGTTATCTCCCCAGAGCAGCGCAGCAAGCCGTTATGAACAGCGATTTCTTTGTTTGTGATTGTGCCCAATTCTTTGAAGAGCGTTATGATAACCCTGAATTTAAAAATCCGGAAGTCATTATGATCTGGGGGAATAATCCGGTCATTACCAATGGCGATGGATTCTTTGGACACTGGATCGTCGATGAGATGAGAATGGGAGCAAAACTCATCGTTGTTGACCCCCGTCTGACCTGGCTGGCCGCAAGGGCAGAGTATTGGCTGCAGCTCAGACCGGGAACGGATTGTGCTTTGGCCATGGGTATGCTCAATGTCATTATCAACGAAGATCTTTATGATCATGACTTTGTTGAAAACTGGTGCTCAGGATTTGAAGAACTGGAAGAAAGAGTTCAGGAATACTCACCCGAAGAGGTTGAGAAGATTACCTGGGTTCCTAAGGAAATCATCGAAGCTGCAGCCCGCCGCTATGCGACGGCTAAACCGGCAGCGATCCAGTGGGGGCTGGCCATAGACCAGCAGGTAACGGGGATTGCCACAGCCCAGGCTGTCAACAGCTTATGGGCCATAACCGGAAATACGGATGTCCCCGGGGGCAATATTATCGCCAAGAGCGGCTATAACGTGGATGATGGTTATAGTTGCGGTTACAGCTGGCTTACGCCGGAAATGCAGGAGAAACGTTTTGGCAATGAAAATAATCCTCTCAAAAAGTACGGATTGGCTTCAACTGCTCATGGGGATTCGGTGCTTACTGCTATTGAAAATGGTGGCCATCCCTATCCGGTTAAAATGTTGTGGCTGCAAACGACCAATCCCATTGCCAACATGGCCTCGGAAGCACCCCGGATTTATGAAGCCATGAGAAAAGTGGACTTCAATGTGGTTGTGGATCTTTTCATGACGCCTACGGCAGTGGCTTGTGCCGATATTGTTCTCCCGGCAGGGATGAGTGCGGAACGTGACAGCTTCAGGGCATGGTTTGCACCGCTGCGTGCCATAACCAAGATCGTGGATTATGAAGAGTGCAAATCTGACGAGCAGATTGTACTCGAACTTGGCAAACGCCTGCACCCGGAAGCATTCCCCTGGGAAAACGTACAGGATTGGATGAACTGGAAAATGGGTAATGACAAGGAAAAGTACCCTGAGGCTTTAGTAAGAGAATGGACTCCGGAGGGCAAAAAGTACCGCGAAAGAGGTAATACTCAGGGAATGACCTATACGGAGCTTAAGGAAAAAGTTTATGTTTACCCGGAATGGGCGTACAAAAAATACGAAAAAGGTCTGCTGCGCCGGGATAGACAGCCTGGGTTCAATACTGCAGATGGCAAAGTTCAATTGTACATCGATTTGTTTGAAGCATTTGATGTGGATCCCCTGCCCACACATGTTGAACCCCCTGAAAGTCCTTATTCAACACCGGAGCTCTATAAGGAGTATCCGCTGGTGCTCACTTCGGGTGCACGTTCCTGGGAATTCTTCCACTCTGAGCATCGTCAGCAGCCGACCATGAGAATGTTCCATCCCCAGCCTTTAGTAGAGATTCATCCTGAAACAGCTGGAAAACTTGGCATCAATGACGGTGATTGGGTATGGATCGAAAGCAAGCGGGGCAGATGCAAACAAATTGCCAAATATGTGGATACCATTGATCCCCGGGTGGTCAGCGCAGAGCATGGCTGGTGGTTCCCGGAAAAAGAAGGGGCAGAGCCCAGCTTATTTGGAGTATTTGATTCCAATATCAATAATGTGACATCTCAATGCCAGAATGGCCCCACCGGTTACGGAGCGCCCAATAAAAACCTGCTGTGCCGGGTTTACAAAGTTACTGAGGAAAATAGTCAGGTAATGCCTGGTGAGCAAGTCACCAGAAGAGGAGGTTGGGATTATGTCAGAGCTACTCTCTAATCAGACCCAGGGAAAAGCATCCGCCAATCCCATGGCGAGAATAGGGCTTGAGAGCCGTCTGAAAGTGGAAGATACATCAGGATACGGTTTGCTGATTGATTACGAGTACTGTACCGGCTGCCATGCCTGTGAAGTTGCCTGTATGAAGGAGCTAGCTCTCCCCCTGAATCAATATGGAATCAAGCTGCTCCAGGATGGCCCCCGCCAAACCCCCGATGGGAAGTGGGACCTGAACTATATTCCTTTTCCGACAGCTCTATGCAACCTGTGCGAAGATCGTACAGCCCAGGGCAAAATGCCCAGTTGCGCACAGCACTGCCAGTCCTTGGTGATCAGTTATGGTCCGGTCGGGGAGCTCGCCGAGAAAATGGCCAGAAAGCCCAAAATGGTATTGTTTACACCCCAATAATTCACTCACCCTTATTTGGTGGCAAGGGGAAATCCTTTGCCACCGGACTGAGTTAACAGTAATAAAAATTCTCCTTTTTTGGTTAGATGTTTCTGTAAATTTTTGTTGATGAATATTTTTAATAAAATATTTTTAATGAATTAAAAAGGAGGAGCTAAAATTGAAAATCACCGAAGAAGATATTTTAAATGCTAAAAAGGCCTATGATCATAAGGAAGAAATTGAAGATGAGACCTTAGCTGTGCTTTATGCCAAAGCATTAACACGCAATAGCAAACGATTCCCGGATATCCCGCAAAAGGTTAAGTACGTAGCCTTAAAACTCAAGTCAGGCAAGTTCGTTGTGGAGTGGAGAGGATCAGAGACTTGCACAGCGGACGGAAGACCATAAGAGTTGGCATTATAGGCGATAAAGGAACTGACTCTAAGTGGAGTTAAAAATAATTCCAAATCTGAAGCTGAAAAGAAAAGAAGCTGGTATCCTATATAAAACAGCCATAGGATCAGCTTCTTTCTTCTGTGTTAATCGTTCTGTCACCTAAATAATTCTCTCACCTAAACAATTCTGCTCATCCTCTGGGACATTGAGTTTCTTCGCAATGATCATCGTGTAACCTATCAGCCAGTGGGCAAGGGCTGTCACATATCTTCCCGGTATATAGGCATTTGGATTGGAACGATAGGTCAGCTTCCCGGGAAACTTCGTGCAAACCTGTTCCACATCGTTTGCATTGCTGATTTTCAACACGATTGGCTCGTCCGCATAGAGGACATTTAATGGGCGGGGTCTGGGCAGGCCTCCCATCATGACGGTTTGAGCAATGGGGACTACAGCCGAAGCAATGATGACACATACACCTCGTCCTTTCGAGTGGGTTCAGGAGTTGACTTTCTCTTAAGTCAGCTCACCTGGATGATATGCAATAATGATGCCAGGAGAAAATTCAGTGAATTTCCTGACGGTTGGCAGAGCAGCGCTTTGATTACGAAGTAACGCCGGGTTTAATGAGAAATTTTGGACGGTTTAATTTGGGACAGATAATTCCTATAAATGGGGTTTCCCGTCCCAGCCCTCCCCAAGACCCCATGATAGTGGGTTGTTTCACATTGGCATTGAAAATGCAAGATAAAAAGAAAAGGATTTTTAAGGAGGTCTGGAGGAATGGAAAGAAAACCTTGGCACCCATTCTATGATCCGGGTGTCGATCATTCACCTGTTTATACCGATATACCCTTGAAGGATCAGTTTATTGCTTTGGTCAAAAATCAGCCCAATAAGCCCTATATATATTATTTAAACAAGATAATTGCTTACTATGAAGCCAATACATCAGCCTGTAGATTGGCCAATGGGATGTTGGCTTTGGGAATCAAAAAAGGAGATCGGGTCGTAATCAATCTTCCCAATATGCCTGAATTTTTAATTGCAGCACATGCCTGTTTTAAAATCGGTGCAATTGTCGTACCGACAAATCCCCGCTATACAAAGCGGGAGCTTCAATGTCAGTATCTTAATTGTAAGGCGGAAACGATTATTTGCTTAGATCTGAACTTAGACCTTAATTGCGAGATATTGCTGGAAAATCAAGATGCGCTGAAGAGAATAATCGTGGTTTCAACCCAAAAGCCACCCCTTAAGGTTCAGGAAAAGGAATTTCTCATCCTGTATAACGACTTGGTTGAAAAGGGACGGGAAGTTGAACCTGAGGAAGAGGTCTCGCTTGATGATATTGCGCTGATTATTTATACAGGTGGCACCACGGGAGTCAGCAAGGGATGTTGTATCACAAACTTTAATCTCATCGCCATGGCGGCGGGATGGAAACAAATGTGCCAATACTTTGTGGACCTGGAGAATTATAAGGTTTTATCCTCCACTCCCATGTATCATATTCATGGATTCCAAACGACATTTAACTTCAATATTCTCATTGGCGGAAGCATTATTATCATACCGGAAATTACCCCGGATCATATTTTAGAGGCAGTCAACCAATACGAACCCAATGTGTGGTTGGGGGTTCCCGCTTTGATCGGGGCTTTATGCCTACATCCCAGGTTAGCCCAATCAAAAATGAATAAACTGCAGCATATAGGGTGTGGAGCTTCGCCCATCCCCATATCCCTCATGAATAAATTTGAAAGCATGGTTGGCGTACCGATTATCGAGGGCTATGGAGCTTCTGAGACATCCATGGCCGTTGCCAGTAATCCGATAAGGAAAAGAAAAGCAGGAAGTGTAGGGATACCTTATCCCAATACCGACTGTAAAGTGGTGGATATAGCTACGGGTACTAAAGAATTGCCCTTAGGTCAAGTGGGGGAATTATGCTTTAAGGGGCCCCAGATCGTTAAAGAATACTGGAAGAATCCCAAGGAAACAGCATTGAATTTCCAGGAGGGGTGGTGGCATTCCGGTGATATTGGCTATATGGACGAAGAGGGGTTTATCTTTATTCTTGATCGGAAAAAGGACATGATCATTTGCAGCGGTTTTAATGTTTTTAGCTCTGAAGTTGAAAATGTATTAAACAGTCACCCCCAAATATTAGAGGCGGCGGTAATTGGAGTCCCCGACTTAAAACGAGGAGAAACTGTGAAGGCTTATGTAGTGATTAAATACGGAGAGCAGGTGACTGACCTGGAGATCAAGGATTTTTGCCGCAAATATCTCGCCGCCTATAAGGTGCCTACCGAGGTGGAATTCATCAATGCCCTTCCCCGTACTTCTGTTCATAAAATCAACCGGAAGGCATTGCGCATGCTAAAGGGGAACTGTCATGAAGTCATTTGATTCTGGGAAGGAGGAGTTCAATGAATAATGATCTTGGAGCGAACCTTGAATTCATGGAGGCGCCGCATCAAGCACGTCCTCCGTATTCAAACAGCTTGCTTATTGATGACGATATCAAAGTCCTGATTGATTGTGCCTGTGGCGATGCAAACATTGAACTTCTTCAAGAAAAGGGCATTGATGTCATCATTAATTCGCATTTCCATATTGATCATATTATGAATAATTACAAATTTCCCTCGGCTGAAATCTGGGCTCATGAAGATGATGCTCCGGCAATCCAGTCATTAAATTGTTACAGGGACTATTTGGGGTTTCATGAATTAGGTGAGGGTAAGGTCTGGGAGGAATATGCAAGAACCTATGATATCCATCCTACGCCAATAAAAAGGAAATTATATGATGGAGAAAGCTTGGATTTCGGTAAGAATCGCCTGAAGGTTATCCATACGCCGGGTCATACTCCGGGACATTGCTGTTTCCTTATTAATGATGCCCAACTCTTTAGTGCAGAGATCGATGCACGTCTTTTTGGTCCTTGGTACGGTCATTTATGCAGCAATATAGACGACTTTATCGGGTCTGTTGAATTGTGCCAAGAAATAAAGCCCGCAGTCTTAATAACCTCACACAATGGAATAATCAGGGATAATATTGAGCTGAGACTCCAAAAATTCCTGGATGTTATTTGTGAAAGAGAGGACAAACTGCTGAAAGCATTGAAAAAGCCTTCAACTATCGAAGAATTAACTCATTTGCATATTTTTTATGGACCGGTGAGAACTTTTAACGAATTCCGCAGAGTAACCGAGAAAGCGGCAATTACACTTCATCTGCAACGATTATTAAAGGCGGAAAGAGTAACTCGTTCCGGTCAATGGTATTACGTAAAATAGGAAAAGGTAAGTTCATTTTAGGAAGGATGAGCAAAATGTCAGAAAAAGAGTATGCTGAAAATTGCTTTGTCTGTGGTGAAAAGAATCCGATTGGCCTTCATCTTAAAACTATAAATGTGAATGAAAAATCCCATATGGAACTGGATGTCCATGAGAATCTTTCAGGTTTCGACGGGTTAATGCACGGAGGGTTCATCTGTATGTTATTGGACGAAGTAATGTTTCATGCGGTTGAGTCGTCTGGAGAAACTACGCTGACACTTAGCATAAATACGAACTTTATTAATCCTGCGCTAGTCGGGCACCACCTGGTTGTCGAGGCATGGATTGCCAATCGCCAGGGAAGAAAGATCTATGTAGAGGGGAAAGTTACAGATGGAGATAAAGTAGTGGCCGATGCCAAGGGACTCTACCTTACGGTGGATATGGATTCATTTTTAGAAACGATTTAAATGGTTCAATTACCTTAGAAAAGTAACCAACGAATACCGCCTCCCCGACCGAAGAGGCCTAAGAAAGATAATCTATCTAGCTATTGAACAGGCAACGAGAAGTGGACCATGCCTATCAAAGAATGGAATGGAAAGATTGTTTAGCTCAATCGTGATGGGATAGAATCCTTTGAGAATCCGAACCGAAGCCTAAATTAAATAAAGTATAATTTACAATAATCCCTAACAACATCCACTGTAAAGGTGGATGTTTTTTATTTTAAAAATAATAAACTGAGTTGCGAGATGTTTTGAAAATATTAGACTATTTTATGATTTTTAGAAGGAAAAAAGAGAAAAATGTTGAATTTCAATTAGGATGAATCACTGAAACTACATAATTTGCCAGTTCGAACTACCCTATTGGAAAGGAGCATCAAGATTAGTTCTGAAAATTATAAAGAAATACCCTTGCAAGTGCAAGTGGGTTTTTATACTAATGAAAGAAAATTCTTAAATTTATTAAATACTATGAACTGCAATTATTGATGATGCAATTAAAGCACCCGTTTCAGTCTGGATTTCAACAGCAATCATGCAAAAGACATACTAAAAAGGTGGTAGTAGACATGGAAAGTAAGGCAGGAAAGGGAAGCAATTTGTCCAGACGCTCCTTCCTTAAATTCGCCGGGGGGGCGGGTATAGCCGGTGCCTCCCTGAGCTTAACAGGTTGCGGCCAACCCCTTACCCCAGCCAGTGCGGTGGGCGGAGAGGGCTGGATGCCGACCCAATACAATGAACCGGGGGGCTGGCCCACCAATGTACGCGGCCGTGTCCCCATTGATCCGGAAAACCCTGCCCTGAAGAGAGATGACCAGAAGTGCATTCTCTGCGGGCAATGCATCGAAGTATGTAAAACCATCCAATCCGTGTATGGGAACTACGAATTGCCCCTTAAAAACGAAATTCCCTGCATCAATTGCGGACAGTGTATCCACTGGTGTCCCTCCGGAGCAATCTCCGAGCGCGAAGATATTGATCAAGTAGCCAAGGCTCTCGCCGATCCCAATATCACTGTGGTGGTACAGACCGCGCCGGCCACCCGTATCGGCTTGGGGGAAGAATTTGGGATGCCTGTGGGCACCAATGTCCAGGGCAAACAAGTCGCTGCTTTGCGAAAATTAGGTTTTGACGCGATTTTTGATACGAACTTCGCGGCGGATCTGACCATTATGGAAGAAGGCACAGAACTGGTTAAGCGTATTACAGGAGAATTGCACCATCCTCTTCCCCAGTTTACCTCCTGCTGCCCGGGTTGGGTTAAATTTGTCGAGTATTATTACCCTGAACTCCTTCCCAATTTATCGTCAGCCAAATCTCCCCAGCAGATGGCCGGGGCTTTGGTTAAGACTTATTTTGCGGAAAAGAACCATGTCGAGCCCCAGAAGATCTTTTCGGTGGCTATCATGCCTTGTACAGCCAAGAAATTTGAGTGTCAGCGTCCGGAAATGATTTCCGCTCAAACCTATTGGCACGATGAGCAGATTTCCCCTGATGTGGATGTGGTCCTCACCACCAGAGAGCTGGCCCGCATGATCAAGAGAGCGGGGATCGATCTGCCCTCTCTTCCCGATGAAGAGTATGATCAGCTGATGGGTGTGGCAACCGGGGCCGGGGCGATCTTCGGAACCACCGGCGGCGTTATGGAAGCGGCCGTCCGCTCCGCCTATTATCTGGTCACAGGAGAACAGCCCCCTGCCGCACTTTGGCAATTAACCCCGGTACGGGGCATGGCAGGGGTCAAAGAGGCTGCAGTTTCTATTCCCGGTGCCGGTGAGATCAAGATCGCAGTCATTTCCGGTCTGGATAATGCCAGAGAGATCATGGAACAAGTGAAAGCAGGGAACTCTCCCTGGACCTTCATCGAAGTCATGGCCTGCCCCGGCGGCTGCCAATACGGCGGCGGACAGCCCCGGTCATCGGCTCCTCCTTCAGACAGGGTGCGCAACACCCGTGCCGCATCCTTATATAAAATCGACGCCCAGGCCAAATTGCGCAACAGTCATGATAATCCGCAAATTAAGCAAGTCTATGCCGGGTTCTTAACCTCGCCCTTGAGTGAGAAAGCCGAAGAACTTTTGCATACCCATTATATTTCCAGGGCTGAAGAGTTTGACGCTAAGAAACCCCAAAGCCATGAGTATGAAGTTTAGGAGGTGGCAGCTATGGCAAAGGGAGTCCTTGTCGATATACCCAAATGTATTGGTTGTGAAGGGTGTTCAGTAGCCTGCAAATTATGGAATGAACTTGAATGGGATCAACAGGAAAAAAGCAAAACAGCCTTAGATCGGGCAGTGGAGCCTAACCATGGCCTCTGGCCTGAAGAATGGACATCCATCAACCGTTATAACCTGCAGAAGGACGGCACCGACCTGCGCAGATATGTCAAAACCCAGTGTTTCCACTGTGAAGAGCCCGCCTGTGCTTCAGCATGTTTCTCCAAGGCTATCCAGAAGCTTCCCGAAGGACCGGTCATCTATGATCAGAGCCTGTGTGTCGGCTGCCGCTACTGCATGATGGCCTGCCCTTTTGATATGCTGAGATATGAATGGAAAAAGGCCGTTCCCGGCATCAGGAAATGCCAGATGTGCCCGACGAGAGTGGCCAATAATATGGAACCGGCCTGTTCCTCAGTCTGCCCCACAGGAGCCTTGACCTTCGGGGAGAGGGATGAATTGCTGGCAGAAGCCAAAAAACGCATTCAGGAAAAGGGTTATATAGACAAAATCTTTGGGGAGAAGGAAGCAGGGGGAACCTCCTGGCTTTATATTTCCGATACCCCGCTGGAAGAAATGAGATTCAGAACAGATGTCACCACCGAGCCCCTGCCCTCTTATACCGAAGGATATATGAAAGCCACACCGATTATCGGGGTCAGCTGGGCGGCTGTTTTAGCCGGGTTATTTTTCATTAATAACAAAAACAAAGATCCGCTGGATTGATAAAGTCCAAGAGAATGGAGGGAAGCATAGGCTATGGAAGTGATTACTACATTTAAAAATAAGGCCGGGGAGAAAATGAACACTACCCGGTGGACATTTAGAATGACCCCCATGAGATGGGTGTTTATGGCCATCGCCGCCGCGGCGATAGCAGTCATCATTGTGAGGTTCATCGCGGGACTGGGGGCCACCACCAACCTCAACGACCAGTGGCCATGGGGCTTATGGATTTCTTTTGATGTCCTGTTAGGGGTAGCCCTGGCCGGAGGCGGTTACGGAACCGCTCTCATCGTCTATGTGCTGCGCCGGGATAAATTTTACCCCATTGCCAGAAGCGCCATGGTGACCTCATTGCTAGGTTACATTGTTGTCGTCCTGGGGTTATTGATTGAAGTAGGGCAATGGTTCTTCTTCTGGAGACCTTATGTTTCCTGGGGCCATGCCAGTGTCTTGTTTGAAGTCTTTTGGTGCATCTCCTGCTATACCCTGATTCAGGTCCTGGAGTTCGGTGAAGTAGCAACTGAGAAAGTATTCAAGGGTGCTCACAAATACCTGAAAAAAGCCATGCCCGTGCTGCTGATCATTGGTATCACCCTGCCCACGCTGCACCAGTCATCATTAGGTCAGCTGTTTTATATTATGGTGGGCAAAGTGAATATCCTTTGGTGGTCGCCCCTTTTGCCGCTGTTCTTCCTGTTATCCTCATTTTTCGTGGGAGCAGGTATGATCATTATTGAAAGCAGTCTGGCTGGGAAGGCCCTTAAGCATCAGGTGGATACCTCCGTCCTGCAGGGGTTGGTCAGAATATCCGGCGGGGCCATGATCTTATATGTGATCTTAAAGATTGCCGATATGTCCGTAAGAGGCACCTTTGCCCATGTTTTGGCCTTTGATCTGCCCAGCCTCATGTTCCTGGGTGAACTGGTGTTAGGCTGCATCCTGCCCATCATCATCGCCTTCAGTTCCCTGTCCGGCACCCGCAAAGGGTTGATTGGATTTGGCATCCTCACTGTGGCCGGGGTGGTCATGAATAGGTTTGATGTCCTGTTCACGGGAATGGGCAGCTATCTGAACCAATACGGCGGCCATTATTTCCCCGCCTGGACAGAGATTATCGTCAGCCTCGGCTTGGTTTCCATAGCTTGTTTGGTCTACCTGTTCATAGCCGAAAACTTCAATATTCTCGGGCATCATGGGTCCGAAGCCGTAGCAGGAAAAGGAGCGAAAGCCGGCACCATAAACACAACGGCTCTGCCGGATTACCACGAACGCCAGGCCGGCAAATAATCTTCCCCAAAGAGGTGTCCTGGTTATGTATACTTGTCAGATGGTCCATCATCACCATAACTGCCTCAACACCAAAAAACCCTATGTTAAGCTGTGCCGGTTATGCATCGACTCCTGCCCCCATCAAGCCATTTCCCTATACCGTGAACTCAATGCCCAAGGCTGCACAGAATGCGGGATCTGCATGGCCGTTTGTCCCAGTGATGGTTTTGTTTACTACAGCATCGCTAAGCTCGGTGAGTTTATACGAAATGCAGGGAAGATCATGCTGAACTGTCCCCAGGCCATGAGCGCAGGCTATGGAATTCCTTGTCTGGGGCTTCTCGACCGGGATTTGTGGCTGACCTTGCTGATGATTGCCCGGGAAAAGGAAGTCACCATCCTCACCGGAGTGTGTGCAGCATGCCCGGATAAAAAGGCTTGCGGAATGAGTGTGCGGATTTTCAAGGAGATCCACAATTCATGGCCGGATCATCCAACCCTCAGAATTAAAGTCGCTCCCGATGACGGGGAAAGTGAAACGGGCGGGGAAACCACATCGGTTCAAAACCGGAGCGGGGGGAAGGGCTGGCGGGACATCGGCCGCGAAAAACTTGAAGCAATGCTGCCGGGGATCACTTCCGATGAAACCTATCCTATTCCGAAGACGCGGCAATTCCTGGAGGAAGCCTGGCGATCCAGAAAGTCCGCCATTAAGGCGCTCCCCCTACCGGCTTTAAAGGTAAGGGAAGGGTGCAGAGAATGCGGCGAATGCGCGGAGGTTTGCCCCCAGGGAGCTTTAACAAACAAGAAAAACGGAGAACAATTAACCCTGATCTATGAGCCGCTGAAATGTGTCAACTGCCAAAGGTGTGTTAATATCTGCCGTTCCCAAGCCTTAAGCATGGAATATAAGTCCCTGTCTTATCGTTTGTTTACAGGCAAAATTCTTGTACATCAAGGAAAACAGCGGTTATGACGATCAAGACCTCCTGCTGCAGGATAGACCTGAGCAGGAGGTCCTTTGCATTTAGGGCCATTTTCGTTTAGACTGGACCCAAAGAGGAGGAATAGCTTAATGGTTGATTTTCCAAAATGCCCACAATGTAATTCAATTTATACTTACGCTGACGGAAGTGGTTTTGTCTGCCCGGAATGCGGTCATGAGTGGACCTTAGCATCAAGCACCGAGCCTAATGAAGATCACAAGACGGTTAAAGATGCTTATGGCAATGTCTTAAACGATGGCGATACGGTCACAATCATTAAAGACCTTAAAGTAAAAGGAAGTTCATCATCCATAAAGATCGGTACAAAAGTAAGGAACATTCGCCTGATTGATGGAGATCATGATATTGATTGTAAAATCGATGGTTTTGGAGCTATGCAATTAAAATCTGAATTCGTTAAGAAGGTATAATGCCGTAACATTCGCTTCAATCTTCATAAAATCAACTTGGGTGGACGTAGTTGCCGCTGAATAGAAAAGGCACCTTGAATGTCACTCCAGGGTGGTCTTTATCATACATGATGGGACTAAAATAAGGCATACGTGTTATTTACCTTGCTCAAGGATACCATAGAAACACTCTGCTGAAAAAAGGGTGATACAATGGAGTTTCAGTTAAAACCGGGTCCAAGGCTGGCCGAGCATGTCATCGTCATCTCTTATGACGCCTTTTCCGAAGGGAATTGGCAGCTGGCCCAATCCCTGCCTAACCTTGAAAAGCTGCTTCAAAATGGTGCCTACAGCACAAAGCTGAAAAGTGTCTACCCAACCCTGACCTACACCGTGCATACCACCATGGTGACCGGTGTTTATCCTGATAAACACGGTATCTTTCACAATAACCCCTTTCAGCCCTTTATTCCGGAAAAGGAGCAGGAATGGTTCTGGTTTCGGGATGCCATTAAAGTTCCGACGATTTACGATGCCGTGAAGCAGCATAACCTGACGGCAGCCGGACTTCTATGGCCTGTTTCGGGGAAGTCCTCTCTCAGGTATAATATGCCTGAAGTGCACGCTGTTCGCGGGGAAAATCAGGCTGTTAAGGTATTAAAGAATGGCAGCCCCTTGTTCTGTCTAGGTTTGGAGTTGCGCTACGGGCGCTGTCGCCAAGGGGTGGAGCAGCCCTATCTGGATGACTTTACAACCCGGTGTGCTGTGGATACCATCAGGAGAAAAAAACCCAATCTGCTGCTGGTGCACCTCATAGAGCTGGATGATGCCAAGCATAGATACGGAACGGACAGTAAAGAAGTAAGGGAGGCCATTATCCGTATGGATGAAAGGCTCGGCGACATCCGCAGAGCAGTGGAGGAAGCCGGTATTCAGGATAATACAGTGATGATGGTGATCGGGGATCATGGTCAATTGGATGTCCGCTATAAAGTCCGCCTCAATCGTCTTTTGCTGGAACAGGGGCTGATCGTTGCAGAAGGAGGCAAAATGCAGTGGCGGGCTTATCTGCAGAGCGCAGGGGGAGGGGCTTACCTTCATATTAAAGAGGGGGATCAGAAAGCTGAAGCCCTGGCCCTGGCCGTATTAGAAAAGGCCTTAAAAACAGAACAGTATGGTATTGAGAAAATTCTCCGCAGAAGTGAGCTGGACGATCTGCATGTGGAGCCATCCATAACCACTATGGTGGAGGCCAAAAGGGGATACTGCTTTGATGACAGGCTTGAGGCGCCGGTTCTTCTGGATTTGGAGGCCATGAACAAAAAGTATGCCACTCATGGTTACTTGCCGGATCGGGAAAACTATCGCTGCAATTTTATCGCATCAGGTCCCGGAATAAAAAAGAATCACTCCTTGGGTCCTCTCGAAATGGTCGATATAGCTCCGACTCTGGGAGCAGTTCTGGGAGTGGAGTTTACCCATGGCGATGGCAGGATTTTAAAGGAAATCTTCAGTTGAATATGGTATATTTATAGCGAATAAACAAAAAAGGAGTGATAAGATGCTGCAAAAGATACTGCTTGCTTTTGATGGCTCCCCAAACTCACTTAAGGCGGCAGATTATGCCCTGATCATGGCCCAAACTAATCATGCTGAAGTAGAAATTATTCATGTGCGGGAATCTGTAACTTCTTATTCAACCCGAGTAATCTACGATGCCTTCGAAATGGAAAAAGAGTTAACCTCCGAGGCCGAAGAGATTATGGCCCAAGCCATCGAAAAATTTAAAGACACGGGGGTGATCTTTACTACCAGTATCCGGACAGGGGACCCGGCCGAAGTCATTTGTGAAGAAGCTGAAAAGATCGGCGCCACAGAAATAGTCATCGGCAGCCGCGGCATGAATGCCGTGTCCCGCTTCTTTCTTGGCAGTGTCAGCCTTAAAGTGCTGTCCCACGCTCATTGCACAACGATAGTCGTCCGCTAATTCATAAGGCGCCGATAGAAAGATCCTATTCAGGTTTGGAGTGGTGATTGACATGCGCATTGAACAGCTGGAATATGTTAAGGAAGTCGCCAACTGCAAGTCTTTGGTGGAAGCGGCGAGAAGACTTCATGTGACCCAGCCCTGCCTGACCAATGCCATCAATAGTTTGGAAGATGAATTGGGTGTTGATATCTTCATTCGTTCCAAAGCGGGGGCTAAATTGACACTGGCCGGCCAGGAAATACTTAAAATCTCCGGGTCGATTCTCGACCAGGTTGATGAGTTATACAGATTATCGGCTAAACATCAATCCCGCCAGGAAGTCCATTTGGCGATTGCGCCGGCGGTATGCAACAGCGCGATTTTGGAGATCATCGAGGATTACCAAAAGACCATGCCTGATGCGCCGATTTATGTTCATGAAACTCGTCCGGAAAGAATTTTTACAGCTTTAACACGCTCAAACCGGTCGATCGGAGTGTTCAATAATTCATGGTTAAGTGCCATCGATCAGGCGGAGTTCAATATTGAATTGCTCTATGAAGATAAATTTCGCGTGTTTGCCAGCTGCAAGAGCCCGTTTCATGGAAAAGAGTCATTGACGATGCAAGAGGTTTTGGAACACTATCCTGTAGCTACGCCAATTTGCGACCAAGATATTATGGCAGGGTATCTCAATCACCCGAAATTGTCCATGCTCAGCACCGGTTTGTATAATTTCAGCGACCGGGAAAGCCTGAAAAATATGGTGGTCAGCGATAAAGCCATTGCCTGTCTTCCTTCAAGCTTTGCCTACCGGGATTTATATATAGAGAATGCCTTGTGGGCTCCCTTAAAAGTCAGCGATTTTGATGCCTCGGTTAATTTCTACATGGCTTATCCACGGCGCAAATTAACCCATGCTGAAAGCACTTTTGTCGGGTGTATACGCGCATTCTATCAAAGATGGGAGCCGGTCGTTTGACAAAAATGAATAGTGCCCTTAGAAAATGGCTTGTGCGGAGCGTTGGGTTTGCACGAGCTTTTATTTTTATCACGAGGATCTCTTCTTTATAAAGAGTCCTTGTCGCTTAGACGGAATTATTGACATTTAAAAAGCAAAGCTTTATACTTAATATACCCTACGGGGGTATTGGAGGGAGATGAATGGAACAATATTTTGGCTTAATTGCCCTGGGTGTCTTGATGGGTGCCTGGATGCTCGTACGGAGCCACCGCAATAAAAAATTTAAAATAAGTCCTGATGAAGCAAAAAGGCGCTTGGACACCAGCAAAGGAATCGTTCTTCTGGATGTGAGAACCGAGGAAGAATACAGGGAACGGCACATCCCCAAAAGCCTGTTGATGCCGTTGAATAGCTTGAAGGCCCAGGCGCCGAAAAGGCTGCCCGATAAAAATAAAGAGATTCTGGTGTATTGCCGGAGCGGCAATCGGAGCGCCGCCGCCGTCAGAATCTTATCTAAACTAGGTTATGTCAAGGTGAAAAATATCGGTGGTATTATCCATTGGCCCTTTGAAACGGTATCCGGGAAATAGCAGGGCTGCCCGGCCAAAAGGAAAAGGAGGGGTATGATGGCAGCATTTATATTGGAGAAGCTTTGTCATGGTTGCCAGCGCTGTCTAAGAGCTTGCCCTAATGAAGCGATTAAAATGGTTGCCCACCTCCCTGTTGTCCATCCAGAGCAATGTGATGAATGTGAAGAATGTATGGAGGTTTGCATGCATGGAGCCATTACCTTTCGCATAGAGGAGGAAAGCAATCATGCCCGATAGCGCCATGATCCAGGAACTCGCCCATAGATTAGCTTATCTTCAGGGTGAGCTTGACGATCTCCTCAGGCGCTGGCCTGCTCATTCCGTGAAGCCGGAATTAATCATACTTCGGGAGGAGCTGGAAGAAGAGATAGCAGAGATCAAAGCGCAGATAGCCAGAATAATTTAGGGGCGGCTCCGTAAGAATCAATGATTTTTATGGAGCTTTTTGTATGTTTGGCCCGTAAACCTGCAGACAGTATTCTGCGAGTCATATTAAATAAAAAGGGGAATAATAGGATATAATGTCGAATGATTAGCAAGAAAAGAAAATAAATATTATAAAATTCAAAAAAGTATAAAAGGATTATTGGGTTGAACAGCGAATATAAATAAATGTTAGGTTGTATAGACAACTGAACTATAAAAGGAGACCTCACCCTTTTGGTCCTGCATACAGCTGAACAAATGGCCTGAGTAACGAGACAAGAACTTATCCAATACCAGGGAATTTGTCAATACAAAAAGTAAAACGGAGGTTGATTCTAATGATACTCATTGGTGAAAAAATTAATGGGGCGATTCCATCTGTAGCTAAAGCCATTGCCGCTAAAGATGCAGACTTTATTCGCAATCTGGCGAAAGTACAATCTGAAGCAGGTGTCGATTTCCTTGACGTCTGCGCTTCCGTAGATAATGACATCGAACTGGAAACCCTGAAATGGCTTATTGATTTGGTACAGGAGGTTTCCGATATTCCTATTTCTATAGACAGCCCCAACGCCAACGTGATCGCTGAAGCCATTAAATTCTGCAACAAACCGGGTCTGATTAATTCCGTATCCATGGAGGGGAATAAGGTTGAAGTGATCTTCCCCATCATCGCCGATACGAAATGGGAATGTGTCGCTCTTTTGTGTGATGACACAGGAATCCCTCAAGATACGGAAAAGCGTCTGGAAGTTTTCGGCGCTCTTATGGCTAAAGCCAAGCAATACAATATTGCCCCGTCACGTTTACACATTGACCCCTTGGTGCAAATGCTTTGCACCTCCGAGGATGGTATCCTGGCCATTATGGAAGTCATTAAGGAGATCAAAGCTCAATATCCTAAGATTCATATCACCGGCGGAGCCAGCAATATCTCCTTTAACCTGCCGATTCGCAGACTGGTCAATCAGGCCTTTATCGTCTTGGCGATGGGTGCAGGGATGGACAGTGCTATCGTCGATCCCACCAAGCAGGACCTGATGGGCATGATTTTTGCTACAGAAGCACTGCTTGGTCAGGACGAATACTGCATGGAATACATCGGAGCCTACCGGGAAGGTAAATTCGGACAGAAATAAATCATGTCCGAATGATCATATTTAATTAAAATAAGGGGGAATTATAATGTCTAAAATCGCAGAAGTTAAAGCTATGGTAGAAGCAGGGAAAGCGAAACTCGTTCCAGGTCTCGTTCAGGAAGCCCTGGATGCAGGCAATGCAGCAGGTGATATTCTGGCCGGGATGATTGATTCCATGAGTGTAGTAGGGGATAAGTTTTCCGCCGGAGAGCTTTTCGTACCGGAAATGCTCATGGCCGCCAAAGCCATGTCCAAGGGTGTGGATGTTCTGAAGCCCCACCTTACCGGGGATGCCGCCATCTCTTTAGGTACCTGTGTGATCGGCACCGTGGCAGGAGACTTGCACGACATTGGCAAAAACCTCGTAGCCATGATGCTGGAGAGCGTTGGCTTTAATGTCGTGGATCTGGGAGTCGATGTATCCGCAGAAAAATTTGTTGATGCTGTCAGAGAAAACGAGAATGTCAAAATCGTGGCTTGCTCAGGCCTGCTGACCACCACCATGCCTGCTATGAAAGAAACAGTTCAGTCCCTTAAAAACAGCGGTTTGACCGGATTTAAGGTCATCGTCGGCGGAGCTCCGGTATCCCAGGCCATGGCTGATGAGATCGGTGCCGATGGCTTTGCTCCCGATGCAGGCGGAGCTGCAGTTAAAGCCAAAGAATTGGCTCATGCCTAAGGATTAAATGTTGAATAGAATAGGGAGGCGGGATACTATGTTGACAATTAAACAAAACTTGTTGGAAACCATTCGCGGTGGCAATCCTGATCGGTTCGTTAATCAATATGAGTTTATGGACATCATTCTGGAAAATCCTGTGGATTTTATGGCTCCTCCCGGAGGATCCATCAAAACAGGCTGGGGTATCACCTTTAGATGGCCGGAAGGTCAAATCGGTCAATTTCCTGTCCATGATGAAGAGCATAAAGTCCTTAAAGATATCACCAAGTGGAGAAAACAAGTAAAAGCTCCTGAAATTCCTGATACAGATGAAGCCTGGGCAGCTGCTGTAGAGCATGCCAACAGCATCGATCGCAATGAAAAATATGTCACAGCTTTTGTCGCTCCAGGTGTGTTTGAAATGTGCCACCATCTCATGAGCATGGAAGATGCTTTAATGGCACTGTATGAGGAACCCGAGCTGATGCATGAGCTTATCGACTACCTCACTGAATATGAATTGAAACTGGCTGAAATCATTTGCCGCCGCCTCAAACCGGACGCGCTTTTCCACCATGACGACTGGGGCAGCCAAAAGAGCTCCTTCATTTCACCGGCTATGTTCGAGGAATTCTATCTCCCTGCTTACAAAAAGATCTACAGCTTCTATAAGCAAAACGGGGTTGAACTGATTGTTCATCATAGCGATTGTTATGCGGCCAATCTGGTACCCTTCATGATCGAAATGGGAATTGATATTTGGCAAGGGGTCATGACCACCAATAACACACCTGAGCTGATTAAGCAGTATGGCGGTAAGATCAGCTTCATGGGTGATATTGACAGCGGAGTGGTGGACTTCCCAACCTGGACCCGGGAAATTGCCGCCAGAGAAGCTGAGCGGGCTTGTACCAACTGCGGGAAGCATTACTTCATTCCTTGCTTAACTCAAGGTCTGGGCTTCAGCTCTTTCCCCGGTGTTTATGATTGCGTCAGTGAAGAAATCGATAAACTGAGCAAGAAAATGTTCTAAAAAACAGACACGGATTGAAAGCCTTCGAAGCTTGTCTTCGGGGGTTTTCTTTAACCCTGTACTGGGAAGGGGCGAATTATGAGTCAGGCAATCACGAAAATGTTAGGTTATTTAGAAACCCTTGGTGTTAACCATAGCGCTCATATTGATACCCGGGATATTTCCTTTAATCCTGATTTTCGCAAGCAATGCGAGCAAAATGTGTGCGGCAACTACCAAAAGAACTGGATGTGTCCCCCTAATGTGGGGGACTTTGCAGAGCTAAAAGAAAAAGCCCTCCAGTATAAACAGGGCATACTGTTCCAGACCGTGCATCAGTTGGAGGACTCCTTTGATTTTGAAGGGATGCAGGAAGGAATGGCAGAGCAAAGCAGAATACTGAGAACATTTTTAGGATGGATCGAGGAAAATAGTCTGATCACGGACTTTCTATCCTTAGGTATTGGCCCATGTCCGGTCTGCAGCCGCTGCTCTATTCTTGACGGTCAGGAATGTCGGCTCCCTGAGCAGGCGGTGGCTTCGGTAGAGGCTTATGGAATCGATGTCACATCCTTGGTGAAGCATTACGGCATACCTTATAACAATGGTGTCAATACAGTATCCTATGTAAGCCTTGTCTTGTTTTAACTTCTTTGCAACAGCACTATTTTGAAATCTCAAGGAGTATATAAACTGTAAATAGACTGAATAAGAACTTGGAGCCGTTATGACGGCTCTTTTTAACACTATCGGAAAATATAAACTTGCGTTATACTTTCTAAGCATAAGGACAGTCGGCGACTTCGTCTCCCCCGGAGATATAGGTCAAAGGCATCAGATTGTCAATAGCCCGAAGTTTTCCGGAGGGTAAGATTCCTAACGCTATTTTAAAGAAGAAGGGTTTAGTGTAGAATCTACAGTAAGAGACTTGTTAAATGGTGAACAAATATTTAGCTTGGCAAAGAAGGTGTAGGCAATGTCGGAGAAAACCCAGGAAGATGTGCTTTTAGCGTGGCAAACCTTTATATCTCGCGGAATCATTCTGGAAGATAAAGTCCGGCCGATTATTGCGAGGTCTTGGCAGCGTTGTTTAAGCTACGGGTTGGATCCATGGTCTTCGGACTTTCCTAAATGCTCAGATACACTTTTAACAGAAAAACGGCGGGAATACGAACCCTTGCGTTTTCGGGTCAAGCCTGTCATG
Source organism: Desulfitobacterium chlororespirans DSM 11544 (assembly GCF_900143285.1). Lineage (NCBI taxonomy): Bacteria > Bacillati > Bacillota > Clostridia > Eubacteriales > Desulfitobacteriaceae > Desulfitobacterium > Desulfitobacterium chlororespirans. The sequence continues at coordinate 180,339 of NZ_FRDN01000010.1, read as the reverse complement.
GAACTTTTATTTGCGCTGCTTCATTGCAATATATCCATTTGCGATGGGGAAGGTTTTGTTTTCGATTTAATTACGCCTTTGAAATCTTACCCCCGAACTCTGGGTACCTATATTAAAGAATCCACCTGTGGTAACGGCGCTATGACCATTGCCCTGCATGAGAAGGTTCCGGTACGGATCGACGGGTATGAAAAATACAGGGTGATTTCCCATCCTTACTCAAGCGTATGCTCCCCCATTGTGATGAATGGGGAAGTCCTTGGCGCCATCAACGCCACAAGCCCTTTTGGGGCGCTTCCCCAAGAAGCCTTTGGGCTGATCACCGCTGCGGGGAAACTGATTGAGAGTTTATTGTTTGAAATAAACAGCCCAAGCCTCTCCGAAAACTTCCAGCCCTGGCAGGAGTTAATAGACTGCTCTTCCTGGGCCGTTATCTTTCTTGATGAGGAGAATAGGATAGCGGCGGCCAACACGGTTGCCCGCCAGGAATTAGGATATGGGCATGAAGTGCAATGGCTGAACCAGTCCATAGAAGAGGTGCTCATTGATAAAAGCGATTCAGCTTATTTGACAAGGGACGATGATGGACAACCAAAACCGCCCCAGATCAGATTTAAGGTTCATGACAGCCGCGGCGGGGCAATCCGTCCCATGGAGCTGATCCGTAAAAATGGTATTGAGCTTGTGCAGGGGCAGTACCGGCGGGTGCTGCTGCTGGATCCGGGATTACCGGCTCAGGGCGGGTCGGTTAATCCGGGTCAATCCGTCTCCAACTATTTGGTTAATAATCACTCTCAAGAGGTTGAGTTTCTTGGCAAGGGTGAGGAATGGAAAAAGATTAAGGAATTGGTGAGCAGGACCAGTCCTTTTCCCTCCAGTGTGTTACTGCTTGGCGAGACGGGAACAGGCAAGGAAGTTCTCGCCCGGACGATTCACAGATTAAGCCAAAGGCAGGGCAATTTTGTCGCTGTTAATTGCGGCGCCATTCCCAGAGAACTGCTGCAAAGCGAGTTGTTTGGCTATGTAGGGGGGGCGTTTACCGGAGCCAGGTCCGGCGGGTCCGTAGGAAAATTCGAACATGCCCATAAAGGAACGCTTTTTTTAGATGAGATCGGCGAAATGCCTATGGATATGCAGGTCAGCCTTTTGAGATTTTTGCAGGAACGCACAGTGACCAAAATTAACTCCAATCATCCCAAGCCTGTGGATGTCAGGATTATCGCCGCCACCAATAAGAATATGTACGACTTGGTGGGTCAGGGACTTTTTCGCGAAGATCTATATTACCGGCTGAATGTGATTGAGATTAATATTCCTCCCCTCCGGGAGAGAAGTGAAGATATCTCCATGCTGGCCCAGTTTTTTGTTGCCGAATTATGCAAGCAGTTTAATATCCACCCCAAAAAGATCGACGAAGCTACCATGGAGACCCTTTGCCGGCATCTTTGGCCCGGCAATGTCAGGGAGCTCAAAAATGTGATGGAAAAAGCTGTAGTGATGACAGCGGGTGATACGATCACACCGGATGTTCTTCCTAAGCAAATTTTCCAGACCGTTAACCCCCTTTCGCCCCAGCCTGCCGACAAGCCCGGGGCTGAGTCAGAGGAGATGAGCGAAAGGGACTATATCCTGCACATGTTGGAACAGCATGGCGGCAATGTTGCTCAAACAGCAAAATCATTGCATATTGCCCGCAATACCTTATATAGAAGATTGCTGAAGCATAATATCCAACTTAAGGTGCAGCCTGTGCAAAGAAAGTGAAAGAGAAAAGTGTTACATGTGTCTGCGCACATGTAACACCTAAAGTGCTCCTCTTGGGATAAATGGAGCAAATAAAAGACAAAAAAACCGGTTGAAAAACCGGTTTTTTTGTCTTTTGAGGGTTGGCATGGTTTTTGCTTAATCTAAAGATGCACAAAGTATTTTGTAAAGGAGCAAACCAGATGAGTCTTAACTACTTTACCAGAAAGGAGAGGCAAAGGTGAAAAGAAAGGAAATTCCTCAATTCGGAAATTTGCATGGAGTCAAAGTCTTAAGCACGGGAACCAATATTGCCGGTCCCTTTGCCAGCACCTTATTAGCAGAGCAGGGAGCCGATGTGATTCAGATAGAAAGCACATTGATGCCGGATATGTTACGCAGGCAGGGCGACACTTGGACGGTGGAACACAGAAACAACCGGACGATGGCCTTGAATATTGTTTCTGAAGAAGGCCGGGAAGTACTGTTTAAGCTGATTAAGGAGAGCCATATTCTGATTGAATCCTCTAAAGGGGGCACCTGGGAAAAATGGGGGCTTACCGACGAAGCGCTCTGGCAGGTCAATCCCCAGCTGGTCATTGCCCATGTCTCCGGATTCGGTCAGACCGGTGAGCAAGAGTATGTATCCCGGGCCTCCTTTGATACCATCGGTCAGGCGTTCAGCGGTTATATGGCCATTAATGGCATGCCGGATCCGGCCCCCCCCTATGCCGCCAAACCCTATACCTGCGATTATGTCACAGCCCTGTTTACCGCCTGGTCCATAACGGCTGCCCTGTTTCGCGCCTGGAATACAGGGATTGGGGAAAGCATTGATATCGCTCAGTTTGAAGTGATGGCCCGTATCCAAGCCAACGCTCTCATGGATGGGCTTAATCATGGCAAGCAGGCCCCTAGGCTGGGATCTTACGGAACTCCCCTGGTTGCTTTAGCCAATGTCCAGCAGTGTGGGGACGGCAATTGGGTGGTGACCGGTTTTGGCGGTCAAGGAGTATTCAAGCGTGTTGAGGAGCTATGGGGATTAGCGGATGACCCGGATTTTGCCGAACCCCACGGAACCATGCAGAAAAGCGATGGTGTGAGAGCGGAAAAATTCGTCAAAGCGGCCCAGGAGTTTTTTCAAAGCCATAGGGCAGAAGAAGCAGCGGATATCCTCAATAAAATCCAGGTTCCCTGCAGTGTGATCATGACCTACGAGATGATGAGCAAGAACTCACATTATCAAGCCAGAAACACCTTTGCCGAGTGGTATGACCCTAACACCGGGAAAGTAGTGAAAGGGATCAATACCATCCCTAAATTTAAAAACAATCCTAGTCAGATTTTCCGGGGGGGTCCAACCTACGGCATGGATAACGAAGATGTTTTAACAGAATTGGGCTATAGCGAAGATCAAGTCAGTGAACTCTATGCCAAAGAAATCATCAGGAAAAAATGGTAAAAACCAAAAATGAGGTGAAGCAATGAACATTATCGCTTGTTACAAAATTGTCCCTGAAGAGCAGGATATCGTTGTTCTTCAGGATCGCAGCCTTTCTTTCGCCAGAGCGGAATGGAAAATCGGGCAATATGACTTAAACGCCATTGAAGCAGGAATGCAGATTGTGGAAAGGGCCGGCGGCCAAGTAGCGGCCTTAAGTGTCGGCTCCCAGCCGTTGGAAAATTCCAAGCTGAAGAAAGGGGTTCTCTCCAGAGGGCCGGAAGAGCTCTATCTGGCAGTCGATCCAAAATTGGCAGATGCCGATACCCATTTGACGGCCCAGGCTTTGGCGGCAGCCATCCGCAAAATCGGAGCCTGTGACCTGATTATCTGCGGGGAAGGATCAGGAGATCTTTATGCTCAGCAGGTAGGAGCCCAGCTGGGTGAACTTCTCAATCTCCCCTGCATCAACGGTATAAGCAAAATCACACCCCAGGATAACAAAATTATGGCTGAGCGCACCCTGGAAAATGAAGTTGAAGTGTTGGAAATCCCTTTGCCGGCAGTGCTCTCCGTCACTACGGATATCAATCTCCCCCGTATCCCCAGTATGAAGAATATTTTAGCTGCCGGTAAGAAACCGGTGACCCAATGGGATCTGTCGGCTCTCGATCTTGAGCAGGCAGAGAATAAGACCCAGGTTCTCAGCACCCTGGCTCCTGAACAAGTGGAGCGCAAGCAACTGATCCTGGAAGGCGAATCGGAAGAAGTCATCCAAAAGCTGTTCGAGAGCATTCGTAAGGAACTTTTATAAGAGAGGGTGAAAAGCATGAGTCAGGTTAAAAAAGTATGGGTATTGGCGGAAAAAACCGATGCACTGGCCCAGCTATGTGCCGGCGGACGCCAGTTAGGAGAAGAAGTAGGGGCCTTAGTCTGGGGGAGCCGGGCAGAAGCAGAAAAAGCGGCAGCTTATGGAGCGGACAAAGTCTATTGGCTGGGCAGCCTGGAGCAAGGAAGAATGCTGGAAGACTATCATTTGACCATCAGCGAATTGCTGAAAAAGGAAACCCCCGATCTTTTGCTGGTGCAGCCCAGCCGCAGAGGCAAACACATGGCCGGACGGCTGGCAGCAGGCTTGGGTACCAGTGTCATCGTGGACGCGGCAGACATTACAATTGTCCAGGGTGACATTCAAATCAAGCATATGGTCTATGGCGGTGGGGCCTTCCGGGTGGAAAGAGCGTTTGGTCCCACCACCATCACCACCGTGGGGGCGGGGATTTTCAGCGCCCCGGCTGAAGCCAGCGGCCACCAAGGTGAGATTGACCGGGGTGAGATTGTGGAAGTCGAGTTCAGAGAGCCGGCCGTATCGGTAAAGTGCCTGGAGAAGAAGAGCAAAGCAGGGGCGGAAGTCAATCTTAACGCCGCTAAACGGGTGCTGGGAGTGGGACGGGGCTTTGCCGAACAAGCCGACCTGAAAATGGCTGAAGAATTAGCCGGCTTAATCGGTGCAGAAGTGGGCTGCTCCCGTCCGATTGCCGAAGGGGTCAACTGGATGGCCCGGGAAAGATATATCGGAGTATCCGGAGCCATGCTCAAACCGGAGCTTTACTTGGCTATCGGCATATCCGGGCAAGTCCAGCACATGGTAGGGGCCAACCAGGCCAAAACGATCATTGCCATTAACAAAGATAAAGGGGCTCCCATCTTCCAGCAGGCTGATTACGGCATCGTCGGCGATCTCTCTAAAATCCTTCCCGCCCTGAGCGGTCTGATCAAAGCCAACCGATAGATTAGCCAACCGATAAATTAGAAGAATTAGGTGAAACAATGAGCGCAGACAAATATGAAGTGATCATCATCGGCGCAGGTCTGGCCGGGCTGAGTGCGGCTTACAAGCTGGCCAGGGCCGGAAGGGAAGTTGTGGTGGTGGAACGGGGAGATTATCCCGGAAGCAAGAATCTGAGCGGAGGTGTGCTGTACAGCCGGATTTTGGATCAGCTTATTCCGGACTTCTGGGAAGAAGCGCCTATTGAACGCTATATTACCAACTACCTTACCACCCTGATGACCCCTACGGATTACGTTAACATTGAATACAAAGGTCAGGGACTGGCCAAGACTCCTTACAATGCGGTCACTGTGTTAAGGGCTAAATTCGATCGTTGGCTGGCGGAGAAGGCTGAAGAAGCGGGAGCCATGATCGTAACGGGAGTTAAAGTTGACAAGGTGCTGAAAGAAGGGGGCAGAATGACCGGTATTGTCACTGGGGATGAAGAGATGCTGGCTGAAGTGGTCATCGCAGCCGACGGCATCAACTCCTTCATCGCTCAGGAGGCCGGTCTGCGGGGAGAGATCGAGCCCGCTCACCTGGCGGTGGGAGCTAAGGCTTTGATAGAACTTCCCCAGCAGGTGATTGAAGAGCGGTTCAGACTGGAAGGGAATGAAGGAACGGCCTATGCCATGCTGGGCGACGCCACTCATGGCGTGGCCGGGGGCGGCTTCTTTTATACCAATCGGGAAAGTCTGTCCATCGGCGTGGTCATGCGCCTGGATGATTTAGTTAAAGAGAAGGTAAAGCCCTTTGAAGTCCTGGATGACCTGCTCCGCCATCCTTTGGTGGCCCCCTTGGTCAAGGACGGAACCATGACGGAATACGGAGCCCATCTGACGGCGGAAGGCGGTCTGCATATGGTTCCCGCTCAGCTTCATACGGATGGAATGCTGATTGTGGGGGATGCCGCCGGGTTTACCATCAACAGCGGCCTGGTGATCAGAGGCATGGACCTGGCCATAGGCTCAGGGATCGCGGCAGCGGAAGCTGTCCTTGAAGCCAAAGAACGGGGCGATTACAGTGCCGCAGCCTTAAGTTCCTATCAGCGCAAATTGGACGAGAGCTTTATCATGAAAGATTTAAAACTTTACGCCAAAGCCGTGGATTTTATGGAAACAGACCGGCTCTATAAAAACTATGCCCCTCTGGCCAACAACTTGTTCGGCAAGATTTATAACCACGATCTCAGCCCCAAAGAGCACCTCTGGAAGACGGCCTTAGGGTCCTTTCAAGAGAGCGGAATGTCCTGGCTTGACTTGGCCCGGGATGGCATGAAGGGGGTGCGGGCCCTATGAAGGGTTTAAGTTTGGCGGATAAACTGTCTCTGAACAAATTTGAAGTGAATGAAGGAGAGCCCCATATCCGGATCGACCAGCAGGCCTGCCGGACCTGCCCCGAAAAAAGCTGCCTTACCGCTTGCCCGGCAGGGCTTTACAGCGAACAAAACGGCCAAATCACTGTAGAATGGGCAGGCTGTCTGGAGTGCGGAACCTGCCGGATCATCTGTGACCAAAAGGCCATCTCCTGGGAGTACCCTCAAGGAGGATTCGGAATCATTTACCGTCAGGGATAGAGTTCGTGAAGACAAAGTCTAAAGAAATAATGGATATGCGAGGGAATGATGATGAGCGAGTTTGCCCATTTATTCCAACCAATTCAAGTAGGCAGCCTGACCTTGCGGAACCGGATGATTACAACCTCCATGTCCCCCGGTCATGGCTATACTACGGATGACAATAAACCGACCCAGGTCTTTCTTAATTACTTGGAAGAACGGGCTAAAGGCGGCTATGCCTTGATCTGTCAGTCGGTGGCTTTTTACCCAAGGCAATCAAGGCACCCCTTGCCCAATGCCTACGCCCCGGAGCATCTGCCCCATTTGCGGGCCATGGCCGAAGCTGTGCATAAACATGGGGGCTTGCTGGTGGGACAGGCTTTGGCCCTCCATGACTGGCGGCGCAACTTGAATGAACCGGAAGGGCATTTCGGTCCTTCCGACATTCAGATTCTCAAAGGGGTGGGCCCTTTTCAGACCATGACCAAAGAAGATATTAAAACCTATGCGACTCAGGTGGCCAACTGCGGCAAGATCCTCCAGGCCGCAGGCTGGGATGGCATCGAGCTGCTTGCCGGGGTGGGAGGCGTGCTCAGCCGTTTTCTTTCCAAAGCCACCAATAACCGGACCGATGAATACGGAGGCAGTGTGGAAAACCGCTGCCGGTTTGCCATGGAAGTGGTTCAGGCCGTCAAAGAAGCCTGCGGCCAGGAGTTTCCGGTGCTGATCCGCTGGACTCCGGTGGACTATGTCAAGAATGGCAATGAAATCGAAGACGCCAAGCAAATTGTCCCCTATCTGGAAAAGGCCGGCGTGGCCTGGCATAACCTGGCGGTGGGCTGGCATGAAAGCTCCGTGCCCCTGACCACCAAAGAAATCCCCGACGGCCATTGGTCCTGGATTTCGGCAGAGATCAAGAAAGTGGCCACAATCCCCGTGGTGACCGGTTACCGGCAAACCGATCCGGCGGTTATGGAGAAGATCCTCGCTGAAGGCAAAGCAGATCTGATCGGCGGGGTGCGGTACTGCATCGCTGATCCGGAGTTTCCCAATAAAGTCAGGGAAGGCAGACAGGAAGATATCCAAATGTGCATCACCTGCTGCCGCTGTCTGGATGAGATGGCGGCCGGTCATGGCCTGGAATACTGCAGTGTCAATCCCCGTCTGGGTCCGGAATTGCTCACCCCGGTTGAACCGGTGGGCCAGCCCAAAAGAGTGATGGTGGTGGGCAGCGGACCGGGAGGACTGGCGGCGGCTTTGACGGCAGCCAAGCGGGGGCATCAGGTCACCCTCTATGAGCGGGGGCCAAGAGTCGGCGGCTGTCTGGTGATGAGTGCCATTTTCAGTCCTACCTATGAGCGCTTGACCCACTACTACAAGGCTCAGCTCAGCAAGACGCCCAACATTCAGGTGAAGCTGAACACCCAGGTTACCCCGGAATTGGTGCGGTCAGAAAAACCGGAAGCTGTCATTATCGCAGTGGGCGGGCATCCGGTGGACCTCAAAGCGCCCGGCGTAGAGCGGGGCAATATGGTCCGGTCCCATGATTTTCTGGAAATGCTCAATGGCAAGCCCCCGCAGAAGCCGGGTCTGATCAACAAAGTGATGTGGAATGGGGGCGCTGTATTTCTGCGCTTATTCTACTCCCCCAAGCTTGTGAGAAGCCTGATGGGCATGCCCTGGCCTTTCGGCAAGCGGGTAGCCATTATCGGCGGCGGCTTGCCGGGCTGCGAACTGGGTCAGGAGCTGCTGGCCCATCGACGGAAAATGGTCATCTTGGAGGAACGGAAAAAGATCGGCTATGATGTGGGCGCCAGTGACCGCTTTCATGTGGTCTCCAAGTTCAAGAAATCTCCCGATGTCCAAATGGAGCCCTCAACGAAAGTGTTAGCCATCACCGGAGAAGGGGTCAGATTCAGACGGGAGGATGCCACGGAAGAAGTCTATCCGGCAGACACCGTGGCCGTGACCCTGGGCTTCGAAAAAAATCTGGAACTGGCCGACCAGCTGCAAGGCAAGGTGCCCATTCTTAAAGTCATCGGGGATTGTGAAGACCCTAAGCGCATGGCCGATGCTACCAAAAAGGGTTACCGGGCCGCCATGGAATTATAGAGAGCGGCGGAGAAATGAGGAAGGTGCATGATGGAACACACAGTGTATGTTGAAAAACAAGACAATGGAATCGCCACCCTGGTTCTGAACAAACCCCAACGCAGAAATGCCATCGATCCGGGGATGATGGAGCAGCTGGCCGGGATGCTGGAAAGCCTGGATCAGGATGAGGCCGTCAAAGTGATCATTTTGAAGGGGAAAGGAGAGCATTTCTGCTCAGGAGGCGACCTGAAAGCCGGAGCAGGAACCACGCCCTCCATTGAAAATTCCCGGGCGGCTTTGAAAAAGTACTGCCGGGTGGTCCAAATCATTCAGCAGATGGAGAAGCCCGTCATTGCCATGGTCAGGGGCTATGCCGTAGGCGGGGGCATGAGTCTGGCTTTGGCCTGTGATTTGATCATGGCCTCGGAAAGCGCCAAATTCTCCTCCAACTTTTTGCGGGTAGGCATCGTGCCGGAAATGGGCGCCCTGCTCTTCCTGCCTCAGACCATCGGGCTTTACCGTGCCAAAGAGCTTTGGTTCACAGGCCGGGTTGTGGAAGCCCGGGAAGCGTGGCAGATGGGATTCGTTAATCATGTTTTTCCTGATGCCGAGATTGAAGAGGCGACCTTGTCCCTGGCCCAAGGCATGGCGGCAATGCCTTCCCTGCCTATGAAAATCACCAAGCGGATTACCAATTCAACCATCAACCAGCTGCTCAATGCCGTTATGGAAGCCGAGCTCCAGTCTTCGCCTTTTTGTGCCCAGACGGAAGAGCATAAAGCTTACAAAGCTGCTTTGCGGAGCAATAAAAAGTAAAGGGGTTTGAGGAATATGGATTTCAAGAAAAGCGAAGAACAGGAATTATTGCTGGAAAGTCTTAAAGAACTGATGGAGCGGGAATGCCCGGAAGACTATGTGAGAAGATGCGATGAGGAAGGGCGGTTCCCGGTGGAATTCGCCAAAGCTCTGGTGGACAATGGTTTCGGCTTATTGGGGGTTCCGGAAGAATACGGCGGTACTCCGGTGGATCTCCTGACCCTGTTGCTGGTCAAAGAAGAAATCGCCAAAAACGGCGGTCCCATCAATGTCTTTACCCAAGCTTTTCAGCTGGACAATATGCTCACCTACGGCTCGGAAGAGCAAAAGAAGATCACCATGGATTATGTCAAACAGGGACAGGTCCCTTTTTGCATCGGCTTTACCGAACCCCAAGCCGGTTCAGACACTTCCGCCATCCAGACTTCCTATACCCGGAAAAACGGCAAAGTGTATCTTAACGGGCACAAGACCTTTATCAGCGGCGCTTTGACCAACCCCTACCTGCTTTGCATGGCCCGTAATTGTGATGAGACAGACAAGACCAAAGCCTTTACCATGTGGTGGGTGCCCATGAGTGCGCCGGGAATCAAGGTGGAGCAGCTTCACAAAATCGGCTGGCATATGCTGGAGACCTGCGAAATCTATCTGGAAAACGTGGCAGTGGAGGAAAAGGACATTGTCGGTCAGGAAGGCCACGGCTTCCTGCAATTGATGAAGAACTTTGAAACGGAACGGTTGCTGATGGCTTCCACCATTTTGGGAATGGCCGAGTGCGCCTTTGAGGACGCAGTGCGTTATGCCAACCAAAGAGTGCAGTTCGGCAAGCCCATCGGAACTTTCCAATTGATTCAGGAGAAGATCACCTATATGGCCCTGAAGATTGAGAACATGAGAAATCTCATCTATAAAACGGCCTGGGAAAAAGAAAATGGCATCTCAACCCAAATCACTTCGGCTTTAACCAAGCTTTATTGCGCTCAGTCAGGCAATGAAATTATCGATGATGCCCTGCAGATTATGAGTGGAATCGGCTATACCAATGATTGCCGCATCTCCAGATTGTGGAGGGACGCCCGCAATTACCGGATCGGTGGCGGCACCGACCAGGTCATGATTCATATTGCCGGCAGAAATATTCTTAAGAAATACAAATAGAAACACAGGGGCGGCCAAGGAGGTGGTGCCAGGAAGAATGCGGCCATTATGCCAATTCCGGGAGTCAGGTTTGCCAATCAGGGAAAAAGAATTATTATGAAGCAGGAGGTTTGTTATGGCTATGAGTTCTGCAAGTGCCAATCCATCGGGTAAAAATACTTGGTATTATCTCAATAGTATCATTGCGCTGGTTTTGATGTTCGGGTTTAAATACTTGCCGCCAATTGAACCATTAACATCCTTTGGCATGGCGGTTGTAGGGATTTTCTTAGGCGTCGTTTATGCCTGGGCTACGGTCAGCGTGATCTGGCCGGCTTTACTGGGTGCCATTGCTTTGGGATTCACCGAATTTGGCACCGTGCCCAGCGTCTTTGCCCAGGGGTACGGGGGAGATACCTATTTATTCGTGTTTTTCATGCTTATCTTTGCCGCAATTATTGATAAAGCAGGGGTAAGCAATGTGATTGCCAGCTGGGCTGTCTCCAGGAAATTTGCCAAAGGCAAACCCTGGGTACTTTCCACTATGCTGCTTACCGCCGCTTTCATCATCGCGGCCCTGATCAGCGTCACGCCGGCCATTATTATTTGCTGGGGAATTTTGTATCAGCTTTGCAAAGTGTTTGGTTATACCAATCAGGACAAATATCCTAAACTGATGGTCATCGGCATTGTCTTTGCCGGCTTGATGGGAATGGCGGCTTTACCCTTTAAAGCTCTGCCGGTGATGCTGATGGGTGTGCTTGCCAAACAAACAGGAATTCAAATCAGCTTTCTGTCCTTTACTATTCTGGCCAGCGCCATTGGCTATGGCGGGGTGTTAGGATATCTGGCTTTGTGCAAGTTTGTCTTCCGGCCGGATGTCAGGGCTATTCAGAAGAGCGATTTTGTCATGGAAAATACCATCCGCATGAATGCTTATCAGAAACAAGTCAGTGGCTTGCTGGGACTGTTGGTAGTGCTTTTGTTTTTGCCCGGTTTTCTGCCGGAAGGACCGGTGCTGGCCTTCCTCAAAGCCCTGGGCAACACCGGTATTGTGATCGGTATTTTAGCCTTGGTGGCCTTTATCAAAAGAAAAGACGGCAGCAATTATGTTAACTTGGTCGATACCATCAAAACCGGCGTTCCCTGGGAAACCATGATCCTGCTGGGTACGGCCATGCCTTTAGCCACCGCCATGACCACTAAAGGGACCGGTGTCCAGGAACTGCTTTCCCAGGTATTCACTCCGATCCTGGGCGCCAATGCCAATCCGGTGATGTTTGCCATCCTTATTTTGGTGATTACAGCTCTGTTAAAGCAATTTATGGGTGGTGTCGTTGTGGGAATGCTGATGGTGCCCATGGCCATCACCTATGCTTCGGGCATCGGCGCCAATATTCAGATGTTGATTGTTGCGGTAAGCGTATTTTGCAACATCGCCGTGCTTCTTCCTTCGGCAGGACCCTTGACGGCCCTCCTCCACGGCAATACAGAGTGGGTCAGCACGAAAGAGATTATCAAATATGGTACGCCCCTGGTTGTGGTGGTGACAGTCATCGGAATCATTATATCCTTAACTTTAGGCAACCTTTTATTCTAATACAGGGAGGCTATCCAGCCATTTAGCAGTTAAAAGCCCGACAATACCTGGTTTTTGCATTCAGGTATTGTCGGGATGGATAGCCCAGGCTAGACCAGGTGTAAGTATTCGGTGCCTAAATCCGTGACGCCTCTGTTCTGCCCATGAGTTTAAAACAGTTCAGCCCGGGTGAAAATGGCAATACAAGGCGTTGGGAGGGTAGTGTATGTCTGTGCAGAAAAGAGAAGCCGGGGAGAGATCATGGCAAACCATTCTTTATTATCTGAACAGCCTGATCGTGATTGCTCTGATTTCCGGAGGCTGGTATTTTCCGGTTGTTGAGCCTCTGACGCCGCTTGGCATGCGGATCATCGGTATCTTTACCGGGGTTATTTATGCCTGGTCCACGGTGGGGATCCTTTGGCCTGCTTTGCTGGGTTTGATCGCCCTGGGATTTACCGGATACACCACTGTACCGGAAGCGTTTCAAATGGGTTATGGCGGGGATGCATTTTTATTTGTGTTTTTTATGCTTATTTTCGCCGCTATGGTTGATAAGGCGGGAGTTACTGAAGTTATTGCCAATTGGGTGGTTTCCAGGCGGTTTGCCGGCGGGAGGCCCTGGATGCTTACACTTCTGATTCTGACTGCCGCCTATGTGGTGGCAGCTCTGGTCAGTGTTACGCCGGCCATTATTATCTGCTGGGGGATATTATATAAACTTTGTCAGGTTTTTGGCTTTACCAACAAAGATCACTATCCCAAGCTGATGATCGTGGGTATTGTCTTTGCCGGCCTGATGGGACATGCCGCTTTGCCTTATAAAATGATGGCTGTCATCTTGACCGGTGTCTTTACCAAACAAACCGGTCTGCAGATTGATTTTATGAGCTTTACCATTCTGGCGGCAGCCATCGGCTATTCGGCAGTGCTGGGCTATGTTGGCCTGTGCAGATTCGTCTTCAGACCGGATGTCACTCCCATAGCCCAAAGCAAATTTGTTTATGCCAATACATTCAAGTTTAACACGTATCAGAAACAGGTCATCACCCTATTGGGAGTACTGATTATACTGCTTTTTTTGCCCGGGATACTGCCCGGTGATCTGGGGTTGACGCGATTTCTCAAAAAACTGGGGAATACGGGAATCGTTGTGCTGTTATTGGCTTTTGTAGCTTTTCTCAGAAAAAAAGATTCGGCGCACTTTGTCAATTTCGTGGCATTGATTTGTGAGGGGATTCCCTGGCCAAGCCTGTTTTTATTGGGGACGGCGCTGCCTTTGGCGGAAGCGATGACCAGCGAAGAGACCGGAGTGAAAGAGGTTTTTATGCAACTCTTCAGTCCTGTTTTGAATGCCCACCTTAGTCCCGAATTATTTGTTTTTCTCTTCATAGGAATCTCTGTTGTCATGACCGTTTTTATGGGGGATGTCATCGTGGGTCTGATTTTAGTTCCTCTGGCCTGCACCTATGCCCCGGTGGTTGGCGTCAGCCCCGGGATGCTCACGGTAGCTCTATGCGTCTCCTGTCTGATGGGGATCGTGTTTCCGGCATCCAGTCCTTTGGCAGCTTTGATGCATGGGAACAGTGAATGGGTCTGTTCCAGGGAAATTTATCAATACACAGTTCCCCTGGCCATTGTATCCCCGGTGATTGGTGCCTTGGTTTGTCTGACTTTAGGCCCCTTGCTCTTTTAAAGGAAGCTGGGAGCGACTTCCGGAGGAAAGGGACTCCCGGATAAAAAGTAGGGAAGAAGAGGTGTCACTATGGTTAAGCGTGCGGATGCCCCGCAAAGGGGTGCTCTTCAAGGAGTCCGGGTCATGCATGCTTCGATGTCCATTGCCGGGCCTTTTGCCGCGGCACTGATGGCGGATATGGGAGCGGATGTGATCTGGGTGGAGAGCGCCAAAGCCATGGATATTACCCGCTATGGTCCAGGGATGGCCTCTCAGCTGGATCGGCGGAACCAAAGAACTATTGCCCTGAATATCCCGACCCCGGAGGGAAAAGAGATATTTTTGCGTTTGCTTGGCAAGGCCGACATTTTTATCGAGGCATCCCGAGGAGGACAATACGGGAAATGGGGGCTTACAGATGAGGTCCTATGGGAAGTCAATCCCCGGCTGGTCATCGTGCACATCTCCGGATTCGGTCAGACAGGAGACCGCAGTTATACCGGCCGGGCCTCTTATGATCCAATTGCTCAGGCCTTTGGCGGACTGATGTCTATGAATGGTCTGCCCGGCACCCGGCCTGCTCCCGCAGAAGTCAGCATTGCCGATTATTATACCGGTTTTCTGGCGGCTTATTCCGCTTTGGCCGCCTATATCCGTGCTCAAAAGACAGGAGAGGGAGACAGTATCGATGTGGCTCAGTATGAGGCCATTTTAAGATGTCAGTCAGGGTGGCCCCTGGACAGCTGGAACCATACCGAGCGGGTTTACCGCCGGGGGATGGGAAATAACAACAATGCCGGCTTTAACAGCTATCGGTGCGGAGACGGCAAAAAGGTCTATATCGTATTGTTGGGGGTCGGTGTGGTTAAAGCGGCGCTGCCGATTTTCGGTTTCACTTATGGGACGGATGAATTTCCGGCCTTGGGCAGCTATAAGCTGGATACCCTGGGCGGACAAAAGCTGGAGGAGGCCATTGAGGATTTTTGCCGGCAAAGAACGGCCCGGGAAGTGGAAGAGATCCTGAGCTCTGCCGGGGTCCCCTGCAGTATGCTTATGAATCATGAAATGATGCCGGATCATCCTCACTTTCTGGCCAGGGAAACCATCACCCGGTGGCAGACGGTTGACGGCCAAAGCATTACCGGGCAAAATATCGTCCCCAAATTTAAAAATAATCCTGGACACATCTGGCGGGGCTGTCCGGCCATTGGCATGGATAACGAAGATATCTTGGCGGAGGCCGGCTTCAGCGCAAGGGAGATAGCTTCTTTTTATGAGAAAAATATTATTAAAAAAGGAGTTTAGTTTTACAGAGTACTGGGAAAGCCGGAAACACAGAGTCAAATAAAATTTAAAAGGAGGACATAGATGCTTGATCAGAGAGCAATAAACTCCTGTAAGCTGCTGGCCGAGGTGCTGGTGGATGCCATACCCGGCGGGGCGA
This sequence comes from Desulfitobacterium chlororespirans DSM 11544, assembly GCF_900143285.1. Classification (NCBI taxonomy): domain Bacteria; kingdom Bacillati; phylum Bacillota; class Clostridia; order Eubacteriales; family Desulfitobacteriaceae; genus Desulfitobacterium; species Desulfitobacterium chlororespirans. The sequence continues at coordinate 165,021 of NZ_FRDN01000010.1, read as the reverse complement.
TGTTTTGGCTGGTGGAAGGAAATACTGTAACCTGGACGAAAAGCTCCGAGAAGTTCGGAATTCAGATCGTCAAAACAGGAGATCAGCTGGATGAGAGATACTCATCCATCAGAGCAATGAAGGAACGGACCCTCCTGCTCAATCAATCGATCAAACGATCCAAGCAGGGAGAGCGGTTGATTATGTCTACCCTTCCCTATGTGGATGAATATGATCAGGTTCAGGGAGCTTTCAATATGGCTTGGCCCCGAATTCATCCGGTCATTGCCGCTTTTGGCAATTTTGCCCCGATTCTGGCGGAAATGTATCATGATGGCGCTCTGTTGTATATCTCGGATTTAAAAAAGGTTGTGATGAGACAAGCCTCCTCCAGATTTGATTTGCAGAGTTTTCAGCTGGGGCAGAACCGGGAAGAAGACGAAGCAGCCCGCCAAGCCTTGTCAAGCCAAAGTCCGGTGATTCTGGAAATGGGGGAAGAAAAGTACGGGGTTCCGGTGACGGTTGCTAATTATCCTTTGTTCGATGAGGAGAATAAGGATGAGATCGTTGCCATTTTGGGGATTATCACCCCTAAAAAGACCGCGGTGGAATTGCGGCAAATAGCGGCCGATCTGGAAAAAGGTCTTTTGGAGATTTCGGCGGCCGTCCAGCAGTTGACGGCCTCGGCTGCGGATATTCATACCAATGAGAAAGTGCAGAACGACAAGATCAGAGAGGTTGCCGCTCATACCGAGGAAATCAGGGGTATTATGGCCTTGATCAGAAAGATCGCCGATGCCACCAATATGCTGGGCTTTAACGCAGCCATAGAAGCGACCCGGGCGGGAAAACAGGGCAACGGATTCGGGGTGGTGGCTGAAGAAATAAGAAAGCTGTCCGAACAAACCCGCAGCACGATTCCGCAAATCCAAAGACTAACGGATTCTATTCAGGAAAAAGTGAACCAGATCAATCTAAAAAGTATGAACTCCCTTCAATCCAGTCAGGGACAGGCCGCCGCTACCGAAGAAGTCACAGCCGGCATCCAGGAAATATCAGCGATGGCCGAAGAACTTAACCGCATCGCTTTGCTGCTCTAGCTCTTTTTCCGGCAGGATGGATGGAAGCGCAGAAAGGATGAACAATTTGTTTCCTCTTCATATAGGATTTTTTTTGACCTTAAATGCTAATCGATATCCGCAAAAAACGGCAATCGTCTGTAACCGGCAGCCCATCTCTTATGCTCAATTAAATAGGCGGGTTAATAAGCTGGCTCACGGTCTTTTGGAGCTGGGAGTGACAAAAGGGGATAAAGTAGCTTACCTGCTGCCCAATGGACTGCGGATTGTCGAACTTTACTATGCGGTGCAAAAGATCGGAGCCGTCTCGGTAGCCATAAACTATCGTCTGGCTTCCCAGGAGATTGGCTGTCTGCTTGAGCAGGCAGATTGCCAAGTGTTCGTCTATCATGAGCTTTTTGATGATCAAGTCCGGCAAGTCAAGGAGAATGTTAAGACGATCTCCTTGGTGATACGGGTGGGTGAACAACCAATACAGGGAGAGTATGCTTTTGAGGCCTTGACAGACCATGACCATGAGGAAGAACCGGATGTACTGATCGGCGAAGAAGATTTGTGCAGAATACAGTTTACCGGAGGAACAACCGGGCGTTCCAAAGGGGTGATGAGAACCCAACGGCAGGAGATTTTCCAGGTGATCGGCATCACAACAGCCTTGGAACTGGGAGGGCCTGACCGGGTGATGCTGACCCAGTCTCCTTTATGCCACCAGGCCGGGCTCTCCTGGCTGAATGTGGCCATCGGGGCGGGTAACACGTTGATTGTCTGTGACGGATTTGAACCGGAGAAAATTCTGCGGCAGATTCAGGAGGAGAGAGTTACCAATGTCATGCTGCTGCCGCCCTCTTCCTATCACCGGATTTTCGCCTTGCCCTCACTTGCGGAATACGACCTGAGTTCCGTCAAGTCCGTTCATTCATCGGCGGGAGGTACTTCGCCGGAGATTGTCCACAAACTCTATGAGGTTTTCCCTAACTGTGTCGTCCGGTGCGGTTATGGGCTTACTGAAACAGGCGGGGTAGGCACCACCTTTGTGCTGACCCGGGAGGTGCTCGAAAACAACCCGGAGCTGACCAAAAGTGTAGGGAAAGAGATGTCTTTCCTCGAATTGCGGCTTGTGGATGAGAGCGGCCGGGAAGTCCCGGTTGGCGAAACCGGTGAATGCATCGCCCGGGGCCCCTCGGTGATGACCGGTTATTATAATCAACCGGAACTGACCGAGGAAGTGATCAAAGGGGGCTGGGTCTATACCGGGGATCTGCTGAGGAAAGATGAAAAGGGCTATTACTATTTCATGGATCGCAAAAAGGATATGATTAAGTCCGGAGGAGAAAATGTTTTCGCTCAGGAAGTGGAAGGGGTTATCCGTACTCATTCCGCCGTTCATGACTGTGCGGTGATTGGGGTACCGGACCCCAGGTTTGGGGAAGCCGTGATGGCGGTGATTAAGACTAAGCCCGGGCAGGCTGTAACGGGGGAGGGGATTCAGGAACACTGTAAAAAATACCTGGCCGGCTATAAAAAACCCCGCCGGGTGGAATTTGTGGATGAATTTCCGGTGGATCAGGCGGGGAAGATTCAAAAGTACAAGCTCCGGACCACTTTTGCCCGTAAGGATTTTCCGGAAACGATGTGAAATTAAATGCTTAAGATAGGGGAGATGGGCGATGAAAGCCATACTCAATGATCTACTGGCGGAACAGTCTTTGGTGGACAGTTTGGTGGATAATCTGACAGAACAGCAATGGCAGGAAGTGATTAAACCGATGGGTTTGCAGGAGGAAGTTCCGGGGCTGTGGACCATTAAAGATGAGATCATTCATATTGCTCTTTTTGATGAGGCGGCAGGGAAATTGATTTTAGGTGAAGCTGAAAGTTTGGGGGATGCCAATCCGCCGGGCACCCATGATGAATTCTACAGATGTCCGGAAAAACGGAACATGAGCAAGGCCGAAGTATTGAGTTGGTGGCGCCAGGTCCGCACCAAGATGAACTGGGCTTTATACAACAGCGATCCCAAGGCACGCATACCCTGGGCGCCTAACTTGCCGATGGCGGCTAAATCCCTGGCCTCAGCCCGCCTGATGGAATTATGGGCCCATTCCACCGATGTTTATGATCACCTGAAAATTCCTGTAAAAGTGGCGGAGCGAATCGTTCACACCCTCTTTCTCTCCTGGCAGGCCCGCCCCAATTCTTATCGGATCCATGGCGTTGAGATGCCTGATACGCCAATTTATTTGGAATTGGTTTTGCCTTCCGGTCAAATCTGGTCGAAAGGAACAGCAGGGGCCCAACAGTATATCAAGGGAAAGGCTGAGGATTGGGCAATGGTGGCGATCAGGCGCAGGAATTGGCTGGATACGGACTTGGTCGTTGTAGGGGATGAGGCGGAAAGGTATGCCTCCTTCGTGCAGACCTATGCCGGGAAGGCTGATGAAGCACCCCCTCCGCAAAGAATGAGATAATCCTTAAATAAGAGTCTCAGTCAGCCCCGGATTAGTCCGAATAAAAGAGCCAAAACAGCCACCAGCGTGGTGAACGAATACTAAAAAATTAACAGCCAGTTCATAATGGACCGGCTGTTAATTTTTTGTATCAGACATCTATGCAGCTGAAGCTGCATTACGTATAATGAAAATTTTGTTTGACAGGTAGCTTAGCATCCATTGGCGTTCAGATGCTGAATGAGTGGCATATTGTGAGTGAGGTGAGGCATAGGCCTCCGAAATAATTCTTGCAAGCAATAGTATAAATACCTGCTTAAATTCAGGTTTTATCCGATACCATTCAATTCCGGCGAATCAAATAGCAGCCTATAATGAAGACAATTACACTCCCCGGGCATGCCCCCAGGGATGAATTAAATAAAGAAGAGGTGCTTAAAGGATGAAAAAACTATTACTGACGCTACTCCTTATTACCACTGTACTTGGATTAAGTGGCTGTGGCAGCAGCGCTGCTCAAGGAAACGACATGAAAGATGCCCCCAAGATGGAAGACACCATGAAAGAAGACAACAAGAGCGGAGACATGATGAAAGATGACAGCAAGAGTGGAGATATGATGAAGGAAGACAGCAAGAGTGAAGACATGATGAAAGAAGACGGCAAGAGTGGAGATATGATGGAGAAAGACGGCAAGAGCGGAGATATGATGAAAGATGACAGCAAATCCGGAGACATGATGGAGAAAGACAGCATGGCCGATAGTATGAAAAAAGAAAATAGTAATAAGTAGAGGAACATAAATCATTCAGGAAAGGATGAGTGGGCACCGTGAAAATCAAGGTAAGCCGGATTCTTCTTAGTGTTGCTATGTTAATATTCTTATCCATTGTCGGTACCGGTTGCAGTGAGGCAGCGGTGCCGGCTGAATCCGCAAAGCGATTTCCGGATAACCCCAATATGGGAGTCTCCTATGAAGGAAAAGAACTTCAGGAGATATGGATAGCCGGGGGTTGTTTCTGGGATGTGGATGCCTATCTCTCAAGAATTTACGGTGTGGCCGATGTGACGGTGGGCTATGCCAACGGGAACACCGAAAACCCAACCTATGAGGATGTTTGCTATCGGGATTCGGGACACGCTGAAACGGCTCATGTTCGTTATGATCCGGAGCGGGTTGACCTGAAAACCATTTTGGAATACTTCTTTAGGATCATCGATCCAACCTCTTTGAATCGCCAGGGAAATGATGTGGGTACTCAGTACCGCACAGGGATTTATTATCAAAATGAAGTTGACCGTGAGATCATTCTTAAGGTCATAACGGAGGAGCAAAACAAGTATAAAAAGCCTATTGTTACTGAAGTGCTCCCTCTGGCCCATTTTTATGAAGCGGAGGAATACCACCAGGATTATCTTGTCAAGAATCCCCATGGCTACTCCCATATTGATTTTTCGCCCATAGAAGAGCAAAAACTTGTGAACATTGATCCTGGACTTTATAATAAACCCAGTGATGATGTACTGCGTAAAACCTTGACCGATCTGCAATATGCCGTGACCCAAAAGGACGCCACAGAACGCTCCTTCGCTAATGAATACTGGGATCATCATGAACAGGGTTTATATGTGGATGTGGTGACGGGGGAGCCCTTGTTTGCTTCAAAAGACAAATTTGATTCGGGAACGGGGTGGCCCAGTTTTAACCGGCCCATTGCTCAGGAAGTCATTATAGAAAAAGAGGATTCTACCTTTGGCATGAAGAGAATCGAGGTTCGCAGCCGGGCCGGGGATTCCCATCTGGGGCATCTCTTTAACGACGGTCCCCCGGAGGATGGCGGTCTTCGCTATTGCATCAATAGTGCCGCCCTGCGCTTTATTCCCTTATCCGAGCTTCAAGAGAAGGGCTATGGACAGTATCTCAGCAGGATAGAATGATATCTTCAGGCTGTGGAATTGTCAAATTCAGGCTGTTGGCGGGAAAGTGAGGGTTCAAAAGATCATGTATAAACTGCTGATTGTTGATGATGAGCCCATAATCCGCCAAGGTATCAAACAGCTCATTAACTTCCAGGAACAGAGCATCAGTGAAGTTTATGAAGCCGAAGATGGTGCGCGGGCGCTGGATATTGTAAAGGAAAAGCGCCCGGATATTGTGCTGGCCGATATCAACATGCCCAACATGGACGGTCTTAATTTAGCCCGGGAAATCAAAGCCGTGGACCCGGAAATCCGGGTGGCTATCATTACCGGCTATGATTATTTTGAATATGCGGTCACAGCCTTAAAGGCGGGAGTGGACGATTACCTGCTCAAGCCGGTTTCACGCAGCGATATCCTGGAGCTTTTGAGCAAATTAGTCAATGATCTTAAAGAAAAAGCGGAGCAAAGACGAGCTATGGAATCCTTGGCGAGCCTGAAACAATTAGAGCATGGGGGAAATGAAGGCCACCATCACTATCGGGATATGATCCTTCAGGTGATGAACCATTCCCTCTCTGAGCCGGCTTTTTCCCTCGGGCGTCTTGCCGAAGAAATCAACTTAAGCAGCGGCTATCTGAGCACAGTTTTTAAACAGAATTTTGGCATTCCTTTTCAAGAATATCTAACAACCATGCGCTTGGAACGCTCTAAGATATTGCTGTTGGTCACATCTTACAAGATCTATGAAATTGCCGAAAAAGTTGGTTTTGACGATCCAAGTTACTTCAGTACTTGCTTTAAAAAGCGCTATGGCCTGTCACCTAACAGCTACAGGGATACTATGGGGGGAAATATATGATGAAACCCTGGCGTTTATGGGGTATTCGTACTCAGATTCTTGTCTTTTACCTTGTAGCTAGCTTGTTTATTGTCGGGGCGATGGGATTGGCTCTTTTCTTCAGTACCACAAGGATTGTGAGCCAGGAAGTGGCCAAGACCACGGCTACAGCCATCGATAAAAGCGGCCGTCAATTGGAAATGTATATTGATCAATTAAAAGGGCTTTCTGATCTATTGGCAGAAAGCCCTCAAGTGCATCGGTACTTCGATCAATCCGGCACTGACTATTTGACCGGTGATGAGCGGAGAGATATCGAGAGAATGATTCAAGGGATGTTGAACACCAATCCTGAGATTGCCTCCATCATTCTGATCGGCGCCAAGGGGCAGCTTATTACCAACGAGCAGAATTTAGAGATGCATTATTCAGGGGACATTCAGGATCAGGAGTGGTATCAGGAGGCACTGGGGAGTACTATGCCCATCCTTACCTCCGCAAGAATGCAGGAGTTTTCTATGGACAAGGACAATTGGGTCATTTCCCTAGGACGGGAGCTTACCGATGAGAAGAAGAAACACCTTGGCGTGTTGCGTATTGATCTCAAATATGATGCCATCGAATCCATTTTGAAGGATATGAATCTAGGGCAAGAGGGCTACTCCTATATTCTTAATCAAAGTCAGCGCGTGGTCTACCATCCTAATCCGGAGTACTTCAGTCAGGAAGAAAAACGCTTAGAGCTCATAGACATGCTGGAGATGGAAGGCAATGAACTTTCCCGGGAATATAAGCTTACCCATCGCTATGACTTAAACAACAGTGATTGGGTCTTGGTTGGTGTGGCTTCCCTGGATGGGGTCAAGCGCATGGAAGCGGAGATCATGATCGTGTTGGTTGTGCTCGGCTCAGTCCTCCTTTTGGCAGCCTTTGGGAGCAGTGCTATCTATGCGAGCAGCGTAGCCCGGCCCATCCGCCAATTGGAGAAAGCTATGGAAGAGGTGGAAAAAGGGTCATTGGCTACAGAAGTATCTGTCGTAGGTAGTGCTGAGATCGCCAGCCTATCCACCCATTTTCTCTCCATGCTGGATCGTATTCAGGAGCTGATGAACGAAATCAGGAGTAAGGAACAGTTTTTACGTGCCAGTGAATTAAAGACTCTTTATAGCCAGATCAATCCTCATTTTCTGTACAATACCTTGGATACCATTGTCTGGTTGGCCGAATTCGGTAATACAGAGCGAGTTATATCCGTGAGTAAAGCCATGGCGCGCTTTTTCCGGCTATCCTTGCGTGGAGGCAGCGAAACCACCACCGTTCGGGATGAACTGGATCATGTACGTCAGTACTTGTTTATTCAGAAAGAGCGCTATCAGGATAAATTGTCCTACGAGATTCAGGCAGAGGATGGTTTAATGGATATAAGCATACCTAAAATCTTTCTCCAGCCCTTAGTGGAAAACGCTATCTATCATGGCATTCGTAAAATGCCAGGGGGAGGAATGATCCGCATCACTGCCCGAAAAGGGGAGAAGGATGAGCTGTTTTTATCCGTTGAGGATAATGGCGGGGGATTTGAGGACATGGAGAAAGGAAAAGATCCCCTCCGGCTCGGTGGTGTGGGCCTGAAAAACGTGGAAGAGAGGATCCGGCTCTATTATGGAGAAGACTATGGCCTATCTATCGCTAACCGCCCGGGACAAGGGGTTACGATCATCCTGCGGTTAAAAACGAAACTGCCTGTCGCTTAGGCTTCTTGCTTGATAGCAAAGAGCAAGCGCTGATTGCCGGCCTCTTCCACAGGACCAATTACGAGATAATCATATAAAGTCATATCAAATTTCTCACAGTTCAAAATGATCTCGCTCTTGCCTTCAGCATCTTCGATCATGAACACGCGCAGATCAAGATTTGCTTTCCGGCCTTTATTGGTATAAAGCTCAAAAAACAGGGCGTCGTTCAAAGCTTCCTTGGTGTGCCCTAAAGAGTCGGCGCTGGTCAGTACAACTGAGTGCTGAAGGGTAGTATCCGTCAGGACAATCTCGTCTTCGGTGTGTATATCGGTCAGATTTATAGACATAAAGGTTCCGTCCTTATGCTTGTATTGGTGGTCCAGCAGATAATTTTTGTTTAACTCACCTACAGAAAAATTCTTTTCCTGAGCGAGACCCTCCACAGTGAATACTTGATTGGAGCCGAAAGAACAACCGGTTAATGTTACGACCATTACCAAGAAAAATGCTGTAATGATTTTCTTTTTTAGCAAAATAATTCACTCCTTCAATCTTATGCGCTTCTATCAAGAGCTTCGGCTATCTAGGTTTTCGATTTTTTATACTATTTTCCTGCCTATTAGGCGCTATATTTTTAATAGTTTGAAAAAGATGAAGCCGCTTCCGTGGCTTCTCTATTTTTATATACGGCTTAATCTGGCATAAATCAAATGAAAGCGTTATGATAGAAGAAGAATTCTTGCCTAATACTCTGTAATACTTAAAACGATGAGGAATTAGGTGTTACAGAGTACTAGGCACGGAAAGGAGATATTCAGCAGATGAAGTCTTTTTTATCAAGCTGTACCACAGGAGGATGCGGAGCTAAAATCGGGCCTGGTGAATTATCCAAAGTTCTTTCCGGTTTGCCGGTTTTTCAGGATCCTCAGCTTTTGGTAGGCTTTGATGCTTCAGACGATGCGGCGGTTTACCAGATAAATGAAGATACAGCCATCGTTTCTACCGTGGATTTCTTTACACCTATGGTAGAGGACCCGCGGACCTTTGGGCGCATTGCCGCAGCTAATGCCTTAAGTGATGTCTATGCCATGGGAGGAGCCCCCCTTTTTGCTCTGAACCTTGTCTGCTATCCTGAGCGGGAGGACATCCAGGACTTAGGGGAGATCTTGGCAGGAGGAGCGGAGAAGCTCCAGGAAGCGGGAGCCGTTCTCTGTGGGGGGCATTCCATCTATGATCGGGAGCCCAAATATGGCCTGGCGGTCACAGGGCGGCTTGATCCCCGGAGAATCTGGAAGAACAATACCCCCCAGCCCGGGGACCGGTTGATTCTCACCAAACCCCTGGGGGTTGGCATTGTCATGGCTGCCCTGCGGGGAGAAATGGCGGAAGCAGAGGCTATAGAGGCGGCCCTGGCTTCCATGCAGCGTCTCAATAAATATGCGGCTGAAAAAGCCCGCGACTTTCCCATTCATGCCTGTACGGATATCACCGGCTTTGGGCTTCTTGCCCACGCCCGGGAGATGGCCGGAGGGTCCACGACCATTGTGCTTCACCCTTCGGAGCTGCCTTATATTGCTCAAGCATATACTTATGCCCAAGGATATCTGCTGACCGCAGCCGGTCAGCGCAATCGCAACTTTATGGAGGGAGCGGTGGAATTTAAAGATATTCCCTTTCCGTTACAGGAGCTGATGCTCGATCCCCAGACCTCGGGAGGGCTGCTGCTCAGTGTGCCCGGAGATTGCGCCCAGGAGGCTTTGCGTGCTATACAGGAGGCAGAGCCCCAAGCAGCACTGATCGGAGAAGTTGTTTCCCGCCAGGCTCTCCCCATTCTTCTAAGGTGAATCAAGGGGACAGGTCCCGCTTTTCATTCTGCCCCGCCTTGTTTTCCGAGAGATCAGCACAATGAACATAAATTTGAATCATCAGTGATAACCTAAAGCAGCATGGCAGCCTGACAATATTAAAACACCGCCGGCTTAGCCTGCGGATTTAGATAAGGAGGACGATTTAATGATAACCATCGATGCTCTGGGACAAGTGTGCCCTATTCCCGTGATTCGTGCCAAGAAAGCCTTGGCAGAATTGGGCGAAGCAGGGGGAGTCGTGACCGTACTGGTGGATAACGACATATCGCGGCAAAATCTGCAAAAGATGGCCGAAGGCATGGGATATCAGGCTGAGTATCTGGAAAAAGACAACGGCGTCATTGAAGTCACCATTGTTGCCGGAGAAGGCTGTGCTGTTGAAACCTCCGGAACGGCGGAAGATTCAGGCCTGGTGGTCGCCATCGGACGGAACACCATGGGAGAAGGCAGCGAAGAACTGGGACGAATTCTCCTCAAAGGTTTTATCTATTCCCTCAGAGAGCTGACCCCGCCGCCTGCCCGCCTTCTCTTCTTTAATTCCGGAGCCCATCTGACCAGTAAGGACTCTAACAGTATAGAAGATTTAAAAGCCATGGCGGCTCAAGGAACCATCATTCAAACCTGCGGTACCTGCCTGAACTATTATGGCATTACCAAGCAACTGGCAGTAGGCCAGGTGGCCAATATGTATGATATCGTCACCGCTATGGCCGAGGCCAAACGCCTCATCAATATTTAGTCTCATCACTATTTAATAGTGAAATTTCCCAAAATTACAGCGCAAGTGAGGTAAAAACATGGACATTCAAGGGCGGGTTGCCGAGCTCAGAAAGCTGATGACGGATAATGGCCTGGCTGCCTATATTATTCCCAGCTCCGACTCCCATCTCAGCGAATATGTCGCCGACCATTTTAAAAGCCGGCAGTGGATTTCCGGCTTTACCGGCTCCGCCGGAACAGTAGTCATTACTTTGAAGGATGCAGGTTTATGGACAGATGGCCGCTATTACATTCAAGCGGAACAACAGCTCCGCAATTCAGGAATTCGTTTGTTCAAGGCAGCCGACCCTCAAGTGCCCAGCTATATAGAGTGGTTAAAAGAGAATTTACCGGAGGGAAGCACCCTTGGCTTGGACGGACATGTTTTTTCGGCCAAACAGCTTAGAGACATGGAAAAAGAATGGGCAGGCAGAATTACCATAAAATTCGACCAGGATCTGGTGGGGCAGTTATGGCAAGATCGCCCTCCCATCCCTGCCCGGGATATCTTCGTTCATGACGTAAGCTATGCGGGGCGTTCCCGGGTAGAGAAGCTCAATGATCTGCGTCAGCAGATGAAAGGCAAGGGAGCCAATGTTCATGTACTGACAGCCCTGGATGATATCGCCTGGCTCTTAAATATCCGGGGGGCCGATGTCCCCAACAACCCGGTGACCATTGCTCATGTCCTGGTTACCGAGGATGCGTGCACCTTATGTATCGATCCGGGCAAGGTTCCGGCTCCGGTAAAAGCCGAGCTGGAGAGAGATGGGATCCAAATCAAAGGCTATGACGCTGTCGCCGGGCTTCTGCAGGGGCTTGGCGGGGATGATGCCGTTCTTATCGATCCGGAGTTCGTCAACGCAATTCTTGACCATGCCATCCATCCTCAAGCGAAGAAGGTCGAGGGAACCAATCCCACCACGATGCTGAAGGCTATTAAAAATGAGATAGAACTGGATAACCTAAAGACCAGTAATATCCATGACGGAGTGGCGATGGTCCGCTTTATCAAATGGCTTAAAACCACCCTGGGCAAGGAAGAAATAACCGAACTCTCGGCTGAAGATACCCTGGAAACCTTACGGAGAGCCAACAAGGAATGTGTGGGCCTGAGTTTCGATACTATTGCCGGCTATAAAGATCATGCCGCCATGATGCACTATAAGGCCACTCCGGAAAAAGCTTACACCTTGGCAGCGGAAGGATTTCTTTTGGTGGATTCAGGCGGTCAATACTTCGGCGGCACCACGGACATCACCCGTACCATCGTTTTAGGGCCCCTGACTGAAGAAGAAAAAAGAGATTTTACCTTGGTGCTGAAGGGACATATCGCCTTAGCCACCGTTAAATTCCTTTACGGTGCTACAGGCTCGAACTTAGATGTCCTGGCCAGACAGCCCATCTGGAAATACGGCATGGATTACAAATGCGGTACAGGTCATGGGGTGGGCATGTTTTTGAATGTTCATGAAGGTCCCCAGCGGCTGAGCCAGACCCCTAATACCGTAAAACTGGAAGCAGGGATGATCCTGACCAATGAGCCCGGTATCTATAAAGAAGGGAAACACGGCATTCGCACCGAGAATATGATGGTGGTGAGAAAAGCCGAGGAGACTGAATTCGGCCAATTTATGGGCTTTGAAGCTGTGACCTATTGCCCTATCGACTTAGGGGGTGTGGAGCAAAGCCTCCTCACAGAAGAAGAGCAAACATGGCTGAATGAGTATCATAAAATGGTCTACACCACCCTGGAGCCTTACCTGGATGCTGAAGAAAAAGCCTGGCTGGCTCAGGAATGCGGCAGATAAGACTTAAATTACACAATGAATACCCTGAAATCAGGCTTTCAGCCTTGTGAAGCTGAAAGCTTGATTTTTTATAGTTACAAAGCTAGACTGATTATAAATAGACAATGACCAAATAAGCTGCAATCCAAAGGGATTAATGGCACAAAGAACGTCATTAAGAGGAGAGAACGGGATGAAATTAATATCATGGAATGTCAATGGCCTGCGGGCTTGTCTGAATAAGGGCTTTATGGACTTTTTCCAGCAGGAGCAAGCGGATATCTTTTGCCTTCAGGAAACCAAGCTTCAGGAAGAGCAGATCCCTTTCCAGTTGGAGGGGTATCATGCCTATTGGAATTTTGCTCAGAAGAAAGGTTATTCCGGAACCGCAGTCTTTGCCAAAAAAGAACCCCTGAGTGTGTCCTATGGGATCGGCCAAGCAGAGCATGATCAGGAAGGGCGGGTCATTACCCTTGAATTCGACACCTTTTACCTGGTTACGGTCTACACCCCAAACTCGCAAAGGGACTTGGCCCGCTTGGATTATCGCATGATCTGGGAAGCGGAATTCCTCAGTTATCTTAAAAACCTGGAAAACTCCAAACCAGTGATCTTTTGCGGCGATCTCAATGTCGCCCATACGGAGATCGATCTCAAAAATCCTAAAACCAATCGCAAAAATGCCGGCTTCACTGATGAAGAACGGGCAAAATTCAGTGAACTTCTTAAGAACGGCTTTATCGATACCTTCCGCCATTTCAACCCGGATAAAACAGAAGCCTACACCTGGTGGTCCTATATGTTCAATGCCCGGGCCAATAATGCAGGGTGGCGTATCGACTACTTTTGTGTCTCGGAAAGCCTGAAGAATGAGCTCAAAGACGCTATGATCTACGATCAGATCATGGGCTCCGATCATTGCCCGGTGGGCCTGGAAATTTTCTGATTCTCCTATGTTAATAGTTTGTTGACCCACAGATAGTGTGCGGCCCAACTAAAAAAGAAAAAGGAACTGACATCTCGCGAACCTTATTCCGGTTCAAAAGCTGTCGGTTCCTTTTTTGCTTTGGCAAAAATTAAGGATTGACAGAGCGACAGTCAGAATATATAATTCCGATATGTCATACTAAATATATAGGAATTATATAAATGTGTGTGAGCAAAGAAGCTTTGCAGAATGGACTGAAAGAGAGGCCGGCATGAATTTAAATTGGGAATTCATTCTTCAAAACATCCCTTTATATGAAAAAGCGGCCTGGCTTACCTTAAAGCTGGCTTTTGGGGGGACACTGTTCTCCCTGCTCCTTGGCCTGATCTGCAGTGTCATCATGTATTACCGTATACCTCTTTTAAAAACGATCATGGGAGGGTATATAGAGCTCTCCCGGAATACCCCTTTGCTGATCCAGGTCTACTTTCTCTATTTTGGACTGCCGAAGCTGGGGGTGACATTAAGTGAGACAACTTGTGCGATTCTCGGTCTTTCCTTTTTAGGAGGGAGTTATATGGCTGAGGCCTTGCGCGGCGGAATGGAAGCGGTGAGCAAATCCCAGATTGAATCCGGCCTGAGTTTAGGGCTTTCGAGGTGGCAGCTGATCCGCTATGTGGTATTCCCTCAGGCTTTTTCCTTCAGCATCCCAGCCCTTGGTGCCAACTGTATCTTCCTGCTCAAAGAAACCTCCGTCCTCGGAGCCATCGCTATTCTCGATCTTATGAATGTTACCAAAGATTTGATTGGGATGTATTATCAGACCGTTGAATCCCTCTTGATGTTGGTCGTTTCTTACTTAATCATCCTGTTGCCTTTGTCTTTGTTCTTGACTTGGTTGGAGAGGAAGGTGCGCTATGCTGAATTCGGCCCTTGAGATGCTCTTTACCTCACAGAATATAGTGCGTCTGCTGGAGGGGTTGCTGGTTACAATAAGGATTGCCTTCATCGCTATCTTAATCTCTGCCTGCACAGGAATTGCCTTTGGTCTGCTCATGACCATGAAATCCAAGCTGATCAAAGTGCTCTGCCGCCTTTACCTGGAAGCCTTCCGAATTATTCCCGTCCTTGTCTGGTTATTCATCGGCTATTTCGGCATAACCTCAGTCTTTAATATTCATCTGGAAGGTGAGGTCATCGTCATCATTGTCTTTATTCTCTGGGGGACGGCAGAAATGGGTGACATCGTCAGGGGCGCCCTGGAGTCCTTGCCCCGGCATCAGAGCGATTCCGGTAAAGCTCTGGGTTTAAGCTTTGGGCAGCTTTACCGGTATGTTTTAATTCCTCAGGCTGTAAGACGGATGCTGCCTGCCACGATTAACCTGGCCACACGGATGGTCAAGACCACCTCCCTTGCGGTACTTATCGGGGTGGTGGAAATCCTCAAAGTCGGTCAGCAGATTATCGAGAACGCTCGCTTTACCGTTCCCACTGCCTCCTTCTGGATTTATGGACTTATTTTTATGCTGTACTTCATCATGTGCTATCCATTATCCCGTCTGGCCAAGAGACTGGAAGCCAAGTGGAGTAGTTAGGAGTGATTCAATGAGTAGTGAGCAAAGAGAGATTTTATTGGCAATCAAGGATTTGCATAAAGAGTATGGGGGCAAACCCGTTCTTAAGGGGATTGATCTCCAGGTTCGCAGAGGTGAGGTCATTGTGGTTTTAGGGCCCTCCGGATGCGGCAAAAGCACTTTGCTCCGCTGCCTTAATGGTCTTGAACCCATTCAAAAAGGAGATATCCTGCTTTCAGGTCAAAGCCTGATCAGAGGAAAAGTCGATTGGGGGCAGATTCGTCAGCAGATCGGTATGGTTTTTCAAAACTATGATCTTTTTCCCCATATGACGGTGCTTGAGAATATTCTCCTGGGGCCGACAAAGGTACAGAACAGGGAACGCAGCCAAGTCATGGAGCAAGCCAAGGCCCTTTTGGAAAGAGTGGGGTTATTCGATAGAATAGACGCTTGGCCAAGAGAGCTATCCGGAGGCCAGAAGCAGAGAATCGCTATCGTCAGAGCCTTATGTATGAATCCGGAGATCATGCTTTTTGATGAGGTGACAGCATCCCTTGATCCGGAAATGGTCCGGGAGGTTCTTGACGTGATGCTGGGCCTGGCCAAACAGGGAATGACCATGATCATTGTCACTCATGAGATGGGCTTTGCCCAAGCGGTCGCCGACCGGGTCGTCTTCATGGATTCAGGTAATATTTGTGAAATTGCCGGTCCCCAGGAGTTCTTCAATAACCCACGCACCGAGCGGGCGAAGCAATTTCTTAATATATTTCAATATTAGTGCCCCAAAACCAAGAGAAGAAAGGTTGAGAGAAAAGATGAAAAAGATGATCAGATCCCTAGCCCTCGTTCTGGCCGGAGCATTGCTCCTGGGCGGACTTGTGGGGTGCGGCCAGACAGGCGGCGATCAAGCAAATAATGCCAACAACGCAAATAAGTCAAACGGTGCCTCTTCAGCAGGCTCCCTGGAAGAAATCAAGCAGCGGGGAACCCTGAGGATTGGCGTATTCA
Organism: Desulfitobacterium chlororespirans DSM 11544; assembly: GCF_900143285.1. Taxonomy (NCBI): domain Bacteria; kingdom Bacillati; phylum Bacillota; class Clostridia; order Eubacteriales; family Desulfitobacteriaceae; genus Desulfitobacterium; species Desulfitobacterium chlororespirans. The sequence continues at coordinate 149,092 of NZ_FRDN01000010.1, read as the reverse complement.
GCGATAAGCCGCCCTTTGGTTATGTAGATGCCAATGGCCAGAATCAAGGCTTTGATGTGGAAATCGCCAGACGCTTCGCCAAAGACCTTTTAGGGGACGAATCCAAAGTAGAGTTCGTATTGGTGGAGGCTGCCAACAGAGTACCTTATCTCGAATCCAACAAGGTCGACATTATTATGGCTAATTTCACAGTTACAGAAGAAAGAAAGCAAAAAGTGGATTTCGCCAACCCTTATATGAAAGTTGCCCTGGGCATCGTCTCACCTGACGGAGCCTTGATCACCTCTATCGACCAGCTTCAAGGGAAGAAGGTTATTGTCAATAAAGGAACCACAGCTCAGGATTATCTGACCAAAAATCACCCGGATCTGGAACTTCTTAAGTATGATCAAAACACGGAAGCCTTTGAAGCCTTAAAAGATGGCCGGGGAGCCGCCTTAGCTCATGACAATACGGAAGTTCTCGCCTGGGCCAAATCCAATCCGGGCTTCACCGTAGGTGTACCTACTTTAGGCAGCACGGACACCATTGCACCGGCAGTAAAGAAAGGCGACACCGAACTCTTAAACTGGATCAATCAGGAGTTGGCAGAGCTCGCTAAAGAAAATTTCGTAAAGCAAGCCTATGAAAAAACCCTCCTGCCCGTGTACGGGGACGATGTAAAACCTGAGGAGTTAATTGTCGAAGGCGGGAAACTTTAAGCTCAGAGTATAGATATCTAAGGATAATGAGGAATAAGACGGTTCTCATCCTGCTTTTAGCCGGGGAGAGCCGTCTTCTGTTATGAAAAAGACCTGTAAAGGAGTCTCAAAAGCCTCAGATAAATGCTGAAAAGGGACCCACAAGCGTAGCTTTACGCACAAGAGTGAACGGATTTAGCGGAGGGGCGGCCAGGTTAACCAGCCCCGGAGCTATGGAGAGAGCGTTGTGCGTAAAGCTACGCGACTCGGACAATCCCTTTACAATAATTTTGTTATAGAGCAGATTGACTTTAGTGCCAAGATGTAATAATATAGTGCCAATGACGATTTACATCGTCATCAACTAAATACAGCCCATTTCTTATCAAGAGTGGTGGAGGGACTGGCCCGATGAAACCCAGCAACCGGTATTCGGATGAATACAACGGTGCTAATTCCTGCGATGGAAGCATTGATAGATGAGAGAGGAATTTTTAGCGATACCCTCTTTCTTGGAAAGAGGTTTTCTTTATTTTGGGAAGAATGAACAAAAAATTTTCTAAGTGTAGCGAAGGGAGAATACTATGCCGATCAATGTACCCGATGGCCTGCCTGCAGCAGAAATACTCACTAAAGAGGATGTTTTTATTATGGAAGAGAAGCGTGCCGAACATCAGGACATTCGCCCTCTCAGTATTGTCATTCTCAATCTCATGCCTAATAAGATTATAACAGAAACACAGATTCTCAGACTCTTAGGGAATTCCCCCTTGCAGGTGGATATTACCCTTCTTTACCCGGAAACCCATTGTTCCAAGAATACCCCGGAAGAATACCTCATTAAGTATTATCAGACCTTTGACAGCATCAAAGATCAGAAATTTGACGGCATGATCATTACCGGTGCCCCTATCGAGCAGATGCCCTTTGAAGAGGTTGATTTTTGGCCGGAGCTGCAAAAGATTATGGACTGGAGCAAAGCCAATGTCTTTTCCACCCTGTTCATTTGCTGGGGAGCCCAGGCCGGGCTTTATCACTTCTTTGGTGTTCCCAAGTATCCCTTGCCGGCTAAAATGTTCGGCGTATTTCCTCATACCTTAAACCGCAGGGATATCCGTTTGCTCAGAGGTTTTGATGATATCTTTTATGTTCCTCACTCCCGGCATACAGAAGTCAGAAAAGAAGATATCGTCAAGGTGCCGGAGCTGGAGATTTTTTCGGAATCTGAGGAGTCTGGAGTCTATCTCGTCGGGACCAAGGGTGGCCGGCAGATTTTTGTCACAGGTCATTCCGAATACGATCCCTACACTCTGAAAGCAGAATATGATCGAGATATATCCTACGAACTCCCCATCAACATTCCTCAGAACTACTATCCTGGGGATGATCCCAGGCAGATGCCTGTCGTCAGGTGGAGGGGGCATTCCAATTTACTTTTTGCCAATTGGCTGAATTACTATGTCTATCAGGAAACTCCCTATAACCTTGAAGAACTGGGCAATAGATAAAGTGCTGTGTCCAATCAAAAATACAACTGAAGTATTGCTAAATACAAATACCACGATAGAAAGAAGGATGTCGGATGCCGGATTATACAAAGGATAGGGAGGCTGCTTGGCAGCTTCTCAATGAGTATGTAAAAAGCGAGACCTTATTGCGTCACTCCCTGACAGTGGAAGCGGTGATGCGCCATTTTGCTTCCCTTTATCAGGAAGACCCTGACCTTTGGGGGAATATCGGCTTATTGCATGATATTGATTTTGAGCTGTACCCTGATCAACACTGCCGCAAAACCCGGGAGATCCTCACCCCCCAAGGATTGCCGGCAGAATTCATCCGGGCTATTGAAAGCCATGGCTACGGTCTGGTCCATGATGTGGAGCCCCGGGAGAACGTGGAAAAAGTCCTATTCACCATTGACGAATTGACAGGTTTGGTCTCAGCCACGGCTTTGCTTCGTCCCAGCAAGAGCCTTCATGACCTGACTGCCAAATCCGTTAAAAAGAAATGGAAGCAAAAAAGCTTTGCCGAGAATGTCAACCGGGAAGTGATCGAAGCCGGAGCCGATCGTCTGGGCAAGGATTTGAACGAGATCATCGAAGAGACCATCAAAGGAATGCGCACCGTCGCCCTTGCTATCGGCTTGGAAGGCAATGTGGAAACAGGTGTCGAAGCAGGAAAATAATTATTTTGCTGATACCTCTTGACAAAAAGCTGTGTAATAGATTAGAATCATAACAACGTCAATCTATAGTCCAACACGATGAAAGGACGTCCGGCGCCGAATATGTGTAGAGAGCTGACGGTTGGTGCAAGTCAGTCATAGAAGCGAAGTGGATTCCATCCTGGAGTGGCCAATGAAGAATTGTGACGGGTTCCGCCCGATATCGCGGACATAAGTTGGCCGATTACGGCAACATGGGTGGCAACGCGGGAATAACCTCTCGTCCCTGATTGGGATGAGAGGTTTTATTTATTTTCTGTGCTGCACTGTCCTAGTTCTCCTTAAGGATACTAAGGAGGATAGGGGCAGGATTTACCGCCCGTAAACCGTAAAGGCTGAAACTTGGGTGGCACCGCGGAAAACCCGCCCCAATGACTGGGGTGGGTTTTGTCTATTCTGGATAACCCAATATCTGTCAACATTCATAAAACATTATAAATAAGGGGGAAATTTCAAGATGAAAAGAGTGTACAATTTTTCAGCAGGACCGGCTGTATTGCCTGAGGAAGTCTTAAGAGAAGCCGCAGAGGAGATGCTGGATTATCAGGGAACGGGCATGTCCGTCATGGAAATGAGCCACCGCACCAAGACCATTGAAGGAATGATGAACGAAGCCGCTCAGGACTTAAGGGACTTGCTAAAGATTCCTGATAACTACAAGGTGCTCTTCCTCCAGGGAGGGGCCTCCCAGCAATTTGCCATGGTTCCCATGAACCTGATGAAGAACCGGGTGGCGGATCATCTGAACACCGGGCAATGGGCCAAGAAAGCTATTTCCGAGGGAAAGCTGTACGGCAAAATCAATGTCGTCGCCTCATCAGAGGACCAGAACTACTCCTATATTCCGGACCTTAAGGATTTAAAATTCTCCGAGGATGCAGACTATGTCTACATCTGCCACAATAATACCATCTTCGGCACCAAGTTTAATGAGCTTCCCGAGGTGGGAGATAAACCTTTAATCGCCGATATGTCTTCCGATTTCCTATCCGAACCCATCGATGTCACCCAATATGGACTTATTTTTGCCGGAGCCCAGAAGAATGTAGGGCCCGCCGGAGTCGTGATTGTCATTATCCGGGAGGATCTGATCACAGAGGATGTTTTGCCGGGAACCCCCACTATGCTCAAATATAAAGTCCATCTGGATAACAATTCCGCCTATAATACACCGCCGGTTTATGGAATATACATCTGTGGTAAAGTGTTCAAATGGCTCAAAAAGCTGGGCGGACTGGAGGCTATGCAAAAGATCAACGAGGAAAAAGCCGCCATTCTTTATGATTATCTGGACGCCAGTGCCATGTTTAAAGGAACCGTGGTGAAAAAAGACCGCTCCTTAATGAATGTTCCCTTTGTGACAGGCTCTGAGGAACTGGATGCCAAGTTCATCAAAGAAGCCAAGGCCGCCGGTTTTGAGAACCTTAAAGGATATCGCACAGTAGGCGGGATGAGGGCCAGTATTTACAATGCCATGCCTATTCAGGGGGTCAAGGATTTAGTGGAATTCATGAGAAAGTTTGAAGCAGAAAACAAAAAATAAGCCTGAAATAAAAAAATAAAAAAGATAAACTGAAGAGGAGTGTTTTACAATGTTCAAAATCAATTGCCTGAATAATATTTCTCAAGCGGGTTTAAAACTGTTCACGGAGCACTATGTTGATGTGGACCGCTATGAAGATGCCAACGGCATCCTCGTCCGCAGTACCTCTATGCATGATCTGGAACTGACCCCTAATATTGAAGCCATTGCCCGGGCCGGGGCCGGAGTCAATAATATCCCCCTTGATAAATGCGCAGAAAAAGGCATCGTTGTCTTCAACACCCCCGGCGCCAATGCCAATGGAGTGAAAGAGATGGTGATCGCCACCATGATTATGGCCGCCCGGAATCTGGTGGGAGGAGTGAATTGGGTGAACTCCTGTCAGACGGATCCTGAAGTAGCCAAACTGGTGGAAAAGAATAAAGCCAAGTTTGCCGGAACAGAGATCAAAGGCAAGAAATTGGGGGTCATTGGTTTAGGTGCTATCGGTATCTTAGTGGCCAATGCCGCCAATAAACTGGAAATGGATGTCTGCGGCTATGACCCTTATATCTCTGTTGAACACGCCTGGAGGCTCTCCAAATATATCAAACCGATTAAGAATACGGAAGAAATCTATCGGGAATGCGACTTTATTACCATCCATGTCCCCTTAACCGATTCCAACCGCGGCATGCTCAATAAACAAGCCTTTGAGCAAATGAAGGACGGCGTGATCATCTTGAATTTCTCCCGGGATACTCTGGTGGATGAAGAGGCCCTGATTGAAGCTCTGAAGACTGGAAAAGTTGCCAAATATGTGACAGACTTCCCCAATCCTAAGGTCTGCGGAGTGGAAGGTGTCATCGCCATTCCCCATCTGGGAGCATCCACGGCGGAATCCGAAGAAAATTGTGCAGTCATGGCTGTAGAGCAAATCATGAATTACCTTGAGCATGGCAACATCAAGAATTCCGTGAATTTCCCCAATTGCGATATGGGAGTATGCAACCAAGCCGGACGGATCGCCATCAATCATAAAAATATTCCCAATATGCTGGGCCAATTCACCTCTACCTTAGCTAAAGAGAATGTCAATATTTCGGACTTAATGAACAAAAGCAAAGGCTCCTATGCCTACACCCTCATCGATATCGAAACCCCCGCTGCCCCGGAAATGATCACCAAACTCAAAGAAATCGACGGCGTTCTGAAAGTCCGTGTTATCAAATAGTGGGACAAAGGGACAGGTTTCTTGTCCCAACAGTGAATCAGGGCGTGATTCACTCCCAAAGTCTTGATCTACTCAAACAAAGTGGGACAGCAGACCTGTCCCCTTGTCCCAAAAGGAGGAAATGTTTTGGCAAGGATTAGGCCCTTTCAAGCCATAAGACCCAGGGAAGATGTAGCGAGCAAAGTTGCCGCCCTCCCTTACGATGTCTACAACCGGGAAGAAGCTCTTGAAGAAATCAAAAAGGAGCCCCACTCTTTTTTGAAGGTGGATCGTCCGGAGACTCACTTTCCGAAGGATTTCGATCCTTACCATCCTCAGGTCTATGCCAAAGCTGCCGAGGTTCTGCAGGGGATGATTCAAGAAGGGATCTTCATCCGGGAAACCAAACCCTGCTATTATATCTATGAGCTTACCATGCAGGGAAGAGCTCAAACCGGTTTGGTAGGCTGTGCCGCCATTGATGATTATCTCCAGGATGTGATTAAAAAGCACGAATTGACCAGGGAAGACAAAGAACTGGATCGCATCAACCATGTGGATGTCTGCAATGTCCAGACAGGCCCCATCTTTTTAGCTTACCGTGCCCAGGCCGGGATCAATGAAGTGATGGAGAGAGTCAAACAGGGTGCGCCTCTCTATGACTTTATAGCCCCAGATGGCGTAAGACACGCGGCTTGGGTGATCGCAGAGGAGCGGGATATAGAGAAGATTACCGCAGGGTTTGCGGAAATCCAAAGCATCTATATCGCCGATGGCCATCATCGCACCGCCTCCGCCGTCAAGGTGGGGTTGAAACGCAGAGAAGAACATCCCAACTATACGGGCCAGGAAGAGTTTAACTTCTTCCTCTCCGTGCTCTTTCCTCACGATCAGCTGATGATTCTGGACTATAACCGGGTGGTCAAAGATCTGAATGGCTTAAGCAAGGCGGAGTTCATGGAAGAGGTTAAAAAGTCCTTTGAACTGGAGGAAATCGGGAATACTCCCTATCAGCCTGAGGAGAAAGCCACCTTTGGCATGGTGCTGGAGGGAACCTGGTATAAGCTGAAAGCCCGGGAGGAGATCCGTTCAACGGATCCTGTCGAGGGACTGGATGTGTCTTTGCTCCAGAATCACCTCTTAACCCCGATTCTGCAGATTAAGGATATCCGCACGGATAAACGCATTGATTTTGTGGGCGGAATCCGCGGCTTGCAGGAACTGGAAAGAAGAACCGGCAGTGATATGAAATGCGGCTTTTCCCTATATCCCACCTCCATTCAAGAGCTTTTTGCCGTATCGGATGCCGGACGGCTGATGCCTCCCAAATCCACCTGGTTTGAGCCCAAGCTGCGCAGCGGCTTATTTATCCACGAACTGTAAGGCAGAGGAACGGTTCTTTTGCTTCATTTAAATACGAGACAATAGAAAGCAGGGTGATGAGAGCCCTGCTTTTCTGTGTCTGAAATTTCCTTGAGTTTTAAGCCTTAAGATCTTACAATTAAGCTAGAGATTATCTTCTGGTACTTTGCCTAGGCACATGGAGTAAAATATAAGTAAATGGAGAAGGAGAATGGTTCAATGACTCAAGAGGATAAAAAGTTGAGCTGCACGGATTGTGCACTTTTAAATTGCCATAAGAAAGATAAGATCTTTCCTCAATTCTGTTTAACAACCCATACCCCTGAAGAAACCATCGAGGGGATCAATGAACTGTACCGTAAGGACGACTTGGTGGCCAAACTCTCCAATGCGGCCGCCGAAATCGAAGGGACCTATTATGGCAAACTCACCCGGGTGGAAGAAATCATTGCCTTTGCCAAACGAATCGGGGCGAAAAAGATCGGCATAGCTACCTGTGTGGGGCTGATGAGCGAAGCCAAAATCTTTACCAAGATTCTTAAAGCAAAGGGATTGGAAAGCTACGGTATCATCTGTAAAGTAGGTGCGGTGGACAAAACCCAAGTGGGGGTGCCTGAAGAACTCAAGGTGAATAAGGGATGTCATGAGTCCTTATGCAACCCTGTCCTGCAAGCCACTCTTCTTAATGAAGAAAAAACCGATCTGAATGTGATCGTAGGGCTATGTGTAGGGCATGATTCCCTGTTTATCAAATATTCCGAAGCTCCTGTTACCACACTGATCACCAAAGACAGAGTGTTGGGGCATAATCCGGCGGCAGCTTTATACGCCAGCGGCTTTTACTACAGAAGATTGCTCCAGGAAGGTGACCTTTAATAATATTATCCCTATGAGTGATTTAAACCACATATTAATTGCGAAAAATTGTGTATCCTAAAGGAGAGGCGACAACTATCGAAAAGGTAGTGACCGTCCCTCCTTTTTGCAATGGTGAAGAGGGGAGTTCAGTTTTTTACATTAGTAGATAAAATAGAAACTTTAGAATAATTCTAAAATAGTGTATAATGTTCTTAAAAGAGAGGCTCAGGGAGGAGGAAGGTTATGATGGTCGAAGAATCCTTGCAACTGCAAAACGAACTATTGAATAAGCTGGTTCAGGGTGGTGGTCTTAAAGAGCTTGCCGACAGCGCTGCTCATTTTGTTCACAGAGAAGTTATGATCGCCAACACGTCAAACCGGGTTTTGGAATCCACCTTCAGTGAAGGATTCAGCCAAGGGGAATTCTTCGCTGTCTTGCCTCTCCAGCCTCCTGTTCCTGGACGAGCTCAACTCCAGGCCGGGGGGAAAAAGATGGAGGCTCTGGTTGTTGAGCTTAGTCATGGCACCAAACGCTTGGGCTTTCTGTTTATATGCGATCCGGGAGCCGATGAAGACAACCGGCTTAAAGTGCTGATTCATCAGGCGCGCAATGTCTTTGTTCTGGAACTGCAAAAAAGGGCGGAGCTTTTGGAGAACAGCCGCAACTATCAGGATGCTTTTCTGTTTGATTTGCTCTATGGCAATATTGAAGATAATGAGGATATTATCGCCAGAGGCCAGCTGTGGGGCTGGGATTTAAGTCTGCCCCATGTGGTCACAGCCTTTGAGCTGGAGGATTACGAGTCCTATTCTCAGGATCATTATCTTGTCACCACCCTTCATGACATTATTCAATCCGTAGTTCAATCCCTGGATAAAACGGTGATTCTTATGGAGAAAAACGAAGAAGTCGTCTTAGCCCTGCCTGTTGAAGCCAGAAAGCGCCGTGATTTTAAGGCGTATTTAAATATGATCATCAATCAAGTGCTGGCTCAGGCAGAAGAACGCCTGGCACCCCGGGTGATTCGGGTGGGAGTGGGCAGGAGATATGAGCAGCCTTCAGAACTATTTCGCAGCTATCAGGAGGCAAAGGTAGCCGTTAAGCTTAGTGTCCTCCTTAAAGATAAAGGCCCCATCGTTTATTTTCGGGAACTGGGAGTAGAAAGAATTCTTTACAGCCATGATAAACAGGAATTGCTGGAGTTCTATCGGGAGATTTTAGCCGAGCTGGAAGTTCAGGATAAGCAAAAAAATGAGCTGATCGAAACCCTGGAGAGCTATCTTGTGCATCATTGTGATTTGAAGGCTACGGCCGACGCTCTTTTCCTTCATCCCAACTCCCTTCGCTATCGGCTCAAACGGATCGAGGAGATTTTGGATCTGGATCTGGAGGATTTTGATACCAGGGTATCTCTGGTCATCGCCTTTAAGATCAAACATTTAATCCATTCTAAGGAGAGGATATAAACATGGCTAAGCAAATTTTCCATAATGTCTGCCCTCGTAATTGTTATGGAACTTGCGGGATTCTCTCCACTGTGGAAAACGGGAAGCTCCTTAAGGTTGAGGGGAATCCTAAGCATAGTTATACTCGCGGCCGGCTCTGTGCCAAGGGCTATGCCTACACGGAATATGTCTACAGCCCGCGGCGTCTGAAGTATCCTTTGCGCCAATTCCCCAGAGGTTCAGGGAATTGGCAGCGCCTAAGCTGGGATGAGGCCTTGGAGCTCATAGCCTCAAAAATGATCGAGCTTCACGACCGTTACGGTTCGAATCTGGCCTGCGGCTATAATAAATTCTCCGGCAACCTGGGAATTCTCCATTACGCCACGGAAGGAATGTTCAGGGGCCTGGGATCATACACCAAGGTCCATGGTGATTTATGCTTGTCGGCCGGAGGGGATGCACTGAACTATAATCGGGGCCAGGGGGAGCTGCTGCGGGATCCCGAGGATATGGCCAAAGCCAGGGGCATTGTGCTGTGGGGAGTTAATCCTGCCCGTACTGCTGTCCATCAGTGGAATTTTATCAATCGGGCCAGAGATAAAGGGGCTAAGCTGTTGGTCGTCGACACCTTGTTTACCCCCACGGCTGCTCAAGGAGACAGTTACCTGCAGATTCGGCCGGGTACCGACGGGCTGCTGGCTATGGCCGCTCTCAAATATTTATGGCAAATGGATCGCCTGGATATGGATTATATTCAAGAGCATGTTCATGGCTGGGATGTTTTTGCAAGCTATCTGCAGGAGGAGGTTTCTCTTGAAGAAGCCAGTGCCATCACCGGAGTGCCTCTTGAGGGAATCAGAGAGTTGGCTGAAATATATCTGGAATCGCCCTGCGCTACCTGGGTAGGATTTGGTCTGCAGCGTTATTCCAATGGGGGCCAGAGCGTACGGGGCATCGATGCCTTGGTTACTTTAACCAAGAATCAGAACCAACAAGGCGGGGGATTATACTATTTTAATTTCCTCGATATCTTTCCCCTTCATATTAAAAACTTTCCCCGTCCCACCGAGCAGGAAAAGGCCTCTGTACGAAGCCTCAATATTATCCATTTTGCTCAAGAGGCTCTGGCTTTGGAAAATCCTCCCCTCAAGCTCCTCTGGCTGGCAGGCCATAATCCTTTCAGCCAGGGCCAGAATTTTCAATATTGGCAAAAGCTCGTCAACCAATTGGAGCTCATGGTGGTGGTGGATTTGTTCATGAATGAAACCACGGCCCAGGCCGACATCGTTTTGCCCGCGGCCAGCCCTTTTGAAGAGTATGATCTGCATGCCGGCTACTGGCACCAATGGATCTCCATCAATCAAAAGGCTATCCCGCCTTTTTACGAAGCGCGCAGTGACCTGGAGATCGCCCGCAGCCTGACCCAAGTTCTGAACAAGCTCCGGCCCGGTTTTTCCAGCTTTCCCTGGCAATTAAGCGCTTTGGACTGGATTGAAGGAGAGCTGACCCCGGAGATCAGGGAACGATTGGAGATCGACACTTGGCAGGAGCTCCTTGAGGGCCCCCGCAAATATAGACTGAACGGGGTGGCCAGGGATGGCCAAAGCTATCCTACGGAGACCGGAAAATTCCAGCTGATGTCCAAAGACGCCAAAGAGAACCAGTTGCCCGCCTTGGTGCGTTTTCAGGAACAAAGGATTGAACCGCCTTATCCTTTGCGTTTGCTCACCCCCCAGAGCTTGTTGAGGCTTCACTCCCAATATCGGGAGTTAAGCTGGCTGAACCTTGAGGAAAAGACGGACACCGTGGAGATCAACCCTCTGGACGCAGAGCAGCGGGGACTCAAAGCCAAAGATCATGTCATAGTATTTAATGATCGGGGCTCCTGTTCTCGAAGAGTGGAAATTAGTGCTTACCTCCCACAGGGAGTTGTAGTCATGACTCAGGGGGAAACCACCAACCAATTGCTGACCGGGCAAAATACGGATATGGGGATTCATACGACGGGAGCCCGTGGGGCAGCCCTCTATGATTCCTGGGTAGAGGTGAAAAAGAAATGACCAAGCTCAGCACCAAAGGGTTTCTTTTCAATGTGGATCGCTGCATTGGCTGCCATTCCTGTGTCCTCGCCTGCAAAAATGAAAACAAGACAGCGGCTGGAGTATCCTGGCGCCGGGTCACCAACACTGGTGAAGGGCACTACCTCTCCATTTCCTGCAATCACTGCTCAAGTCCGGAATGTTTTCGGGTCTGTCCGGAGCATGCCTATATTAAAAGAAGGGATGGCATCGTGCTTATCGATTCCAATCGCTGTGCAGGCTGCCAAACCTGTGTAGGAGCCTGCCCTTATGGGGCGCCCCAGTTCGACCCCGTCGCCGACAGAACCAGCAAATGCGATTACTGCATTGACCGGCAAAAGGCCGGCCTGCTTCCGGCCTGCGTCACCGCTTGCCCGACCGGAGCCCTGCAAGTCCATGAGTTTGATAAATATAATGAGAAGGATACGGTGCCGACGGTGGAAGGATTTCCGGATATCCGGCTCACCAAACCTTCTATACGCTTTTATCCTCCTAAAGAAAAAAAACGGTATTGGCTTAAAAATTAAACGGTATTGGCTTAAAAAATTAAATGATATTGGCTTAACAATTAATATAGTAGGAAAGCCATGGAATCTTCAAGGCTGTAGTCAAGGAAAGGATAAATTTCTTCTGACTACAGCTTTTCTGTAGTTCTATTGAATAAGGAGTAATTTATATTTTATATTAATTCTAAATATTCAAAGAAACTACAAAAAAATATGTCGTAATTTTTGTAACTTCGTACAAATCCTTTTCTGGGATAATGAGATTACAAAGGGGGGTGAAAAAATGAACAAAAACAATATTTCACAGATTGAACCCTTACTTGAAACCCGAGCCTTTATTTATGATGTATTACGAAGAGCTTTTCTGCAGGAACCTACTCTTGAATTTCTCACCTTTTTAAATGATGGAAGTTTACTTGAGAATTTTCCTTTTCAGGAGGAGCAGCAAGATATCAGAGAAGGCGTAGAGCAAATTCTTGCCTTGATCCATGAGAAGGATTTAACAAAAGCGGAGGTTTTTGATTCCCTGCATTGGGATTATACCCGTATGTTCATCGGCCCTGACCGGCTCCCTGCTCCACTTTGGGAATCAGCCTATCTGAGCAAAGAAAGGCTTCTTTTCCAAGAACAGACTCTCAAAGTTCGGCAGGCCTATCTCAAGTATCAATTCCTGCCCAGAAATTTTATGCAGGAAGCCGATGATCATCTTGGGCTGGAGCTGGACTTTATGTATCAGCTCACTGTGCAGGCCCGGCAAGCCATGAATGAAGGGAATATAGAGAAACTGCAGCAGATCTTTACCGATCAAAAAGATTTTTTAGAAAACCATTTACTGCAGTGGGTTCCTGAATTGGCCCTTAAGATCAGGGAAAATGCTCAATCCAGTTTTTATCCTGGCATCGCTAAGATTCTTAAAGGATTCCTGACTTTGGATCTAGAGGCTCTTGAAGAGCTTATGGATAGTACTCAGTGTTGTGTGAAATAATTTGGAGGTGAATAAGGTGGCTAATCTCATTGATAAAGCAAAGAATTATACAATGAACAGAAGACGTTTTCTGGGATGGACAGCAACCGTGACAGCCGGAGCGGCAGCAGCGGTGACCCTTCCCGGGTGCGGATTGACTGCTGTAGATTCCACCACAGCTTCAGCGGATCTGGCTGGAAAAGAAGGGGAATGGATACCGGTAGCCTGCTGGCATAACTGTGGAGGCCGTTGCTCCAACAAAGCCTATGTGGTGGAGGGTGTGGTGGTTCGTCAAAAAACCGATGACACTCACCAGGATACTCCCGACTATCCTCAACAAAGAGGTTGTAACCGGGGACGTTCCCAAAGAATGCAGGTATTCGGCGTGGATCGCCTTAAGTACCCCATGAAGCGGAAGAATTGGGAACCAGGCGGCGGCAAAAAAGAACTCCGCGGCCGGGATGAATGGGTCCGTATTTCCTGGGATGAAGCTTATGAACTCGTCGCCAGTGAAATCAACCGCATTAAAGATCAGTACGGCAACCGCAGTATCTTTGCTTCCAATGCCGGTGATTTCGGCCGACTCCTTTCCTTAGCCGGAGGATATATCGGTTCCTGGGGAACCAGCTCCTGGGGATCCTGGCGCTGGGGTCCTGAAAAATTCGGTATGGCCGAAGGATTTTTTGAGCAAAGTATCAACGACCGGATGGATCTGCGCAATTCTGAGCTGATCGTCATCGTCGGCGGCAACTCTTCCTGGAGTGCCGGTGGCAATCCCACCTATCACTATCTCCAGGCTAAAAAAGCCGGAGCAGAATTTGTTTTCATCGATCCTATCTACTCCGATACCGTGGAATTGCTGGATGCTGAGTGGCTTCCTGTTATGCCCAGTACAGACCATGCCCTGTTTTTAGGAATGGCCTATACCCTGCTGAAAGAGGATAACCCCACCACCAATCCATTGGTTGACTGGGATTTCTTAAACAAGTACACTGTCGGTTTTGACAGCGATCATATGCCGGAGGGTGCGGATCCTAAAGAGAACTTTAAGGATTATGTCCTCGGCACCTATGACAACACACCGAAAACCCCGGAATGGGCAGCAGAACTTTGCGGAGTATCTGCTGACAGAATCCGCGACTTAGCCTTAAAGATTGCTAAAAAAGATCGCGTAGCCCTCTTCACAGCTTGGGGACCGGCTCGTACCCATAATTCCGACTCCTGGCCGCAAATGTTCATGACCTTCGGCGCTATGACCGGCAACATGGGCAGATCCGGCGCTATGACCGGAGTAAGCTGCCACTATGCCACAGCCAATGGCGGCCCCAGTCTTATTCCACCCGGAGCTAATGGACTCCCTGCTGTGGCTAACCCCATTAAAGAAACCATCAACGATAATGAAATGTGGCTGGCTATCCTTGACGGACACTATGTGGCCGGAAAAGGCGATGTCCGGGATGTCAATATCCAAATGATCTACCATGGCCCGGAAGCCCACCTCCAAACCCGTTCTGGTCAAACCAAGGGAATTGAAGCTCACCGTCATGTGGAGTTTGTTCTTTCCACCAGCCATTTCTTAACCACCAACAGTAAGTTTGCCGATATCGTGCTTCCAGTGACTACGGAATGGGAAAAAGCCGGCGGTTTCGGCAGCTTCATCAACCGGGAGGCTCTCGTTTTCTGGCGTCAAGTTAGCGAACCCCTTTATGAAGCGAAAAGCGATATTCGCATTGCTTATGAATTAGCTGAGAAAATGGGCCTGGATGCCAAAAAGGTTCTGCCCATCGACGAAAAACAAATGTTCTACAACCAAATCGCCGGAGCTAAGGTAGTTGGTGCCGATGGTAAAACCATGGAGACTTTGGTGACCTTGACTGAAGCCGATATCAAAGAAATTGGCGCTGCCGGAACTCCCCAACAGGGCCGCATCTCCTATCAGGAGCTGAAGACGAAAGGGGTTTACCAGATCGAGCGCAAGCCCGGAGATAATTTTGGTTTCATCGCTTATGAAGACTTTGTCAAAGACCCTGTGGCCAATCCGCTTAAAACGGCCAGCGGTAAACTGGAAATTCATTGTCAGGCTTTGGTTGATTTCGTCAACGGCAAAGGGTTCACTGAAATCCGCCCCATTCCCACCTACAATCCCGCAGTGGAAGGCTATCAAGCAACCTATAAAGACTTCAAGAATAAAGTCAAAGGGGATTATCCTCTACAGGTGATCAATCCTCACTACCTGAGACGTTCCCACAGTATCTTCGATAATGTATCCTGGCTGAGAGAAGCATGGCCCAACCCTGTCTTCTTGGCTGCTAAGGATGCGGTCGAACGGGGCATCAAAGAAGGGGACACCGTCCTTATCTTCAGCAGTCATGGTAAAACCTTACGTCCTGCCCATATCGTCGAATGGATTGCCCCGGGAGTCGTCGGTCTGCCCCATGGAACATGGGTAGAAATCGATGAAAAGACTCAAGTGGATAAAGCGGGATCGGATAATATCCTTACCGGACCTATTCCCACCGGACAAGGAATCGGTGCTTGGAACTCCACCATTTGCCAAGTTGAAAAATGGAACGGAGAACCTTTGGAAGAAGACGTAAAATGGCCCCATCGGATCGTTTTATAGAAAGGAGTGAGTGATCTTGGCACAAAAAGGATTTTACTACGACCAAACTACTTGTATCGGCTGCAAAGCTTGCCAAGTAGCCTGTAAAGATAAAAACGACTCAGCCGTCGGCGTCCGTTATCGCCGGGTCTATGATGTCGAGACCGGAAAATTCCCTAATCCTCGTCGTCTCCATTTCTCCATCAGCTGCAACCATTGTGAGGAACCCAAGTGTGTAGCGAACTGCCCCACAGGTGCCTTGGAAAAGCGCAAAGAGGATGGCATTGTCATTCATCACTACGATAAATGTATCGGCTGCCGACTTTGCACCTGGTCCTGTCCTTACGGCGCTCCCCAATACCGGGAGGAAGAAGGAAAGGTCGGTAAATGCGATATGTGTGCTGACCTGTTGGCTAAAGGAGAAAACCCCGCTTGTGTGGATGCTTGTGTTATGAGATGTCTTGACTATGGAGATATTGATGAACTCCGCCAAAAACACGGCCAAAATGCCGATGCTCCCGCATTGCCGAGCTCCAAGACGACCAAACCCAACATCGTGATTAACGTAAAGTCTTAGGAATTGAATGGAGGTAATGCTATGATATTCGCAGAAGAATGGCCATTGATGACCTTTACTTTATTAAGTCAGTTGGCTATCGGTATGTTCATCGTGCTGATGCTGGTCAAGGCCGGTGTAGGCAACCAAGATTCCCAGGCCTCCAAAGCAATTCGCAGCGGATTTACCGCTGTAGGTCCTCTTACAGCGTTGGCTTTAGTTTTTTCATTGTTCCATCTCGGCGATCCTTTGGGGGCGCCCCGCTCAATTCTTAATCTGGGGTCTTCTTGGTTAAGCCGGGAAATCCTGACCGCCGGTGGATTCTTTGCCCTTTGGCTGGTTTTCTGGTGGTTATCCCGCAAGGGCAAAGAAAGCAACGCCTTGGGGTGGGTTACGGTTCTGATGGGGTTAGCAGCAGTGTTCAGCATGGCCAGCATTTACAGTTCTTCCATCCGGCCTGCCTGGGATAATGTGAACACCTATATCGCCTTCTATGGTGCAACCTTAGCCATGGGCGTCTTAGGTGCAGCCGCTGCCACTGCCTTTGGACTTAAAGGACAAACCTCGGCAGGACTTATTAAAACCTTAAGAAATATGGCATACCTGGGAGCGGCTTCCGTGCTCCTGCCCCTGGCTTATCTTCCGGTCTTCATCTCCGGCTTAAATGGCGGTGGAACTGCGGCAGAAGCTTCTGCCCAAATTCTGACCGACAGCCTGGGTGTATTGGCCGGCAGAGGAGTTCTCTCCATAGCGGGCGTGCTCCTGCTGGTAGCGGCTCTTAACAAAGGAGTAAAAGGAAAAACCCTTTCTACAGGCGCCGTTTACCTCGCGTTGGCTATGGTTATCGCAGGTGAATTCATTGGGCGATATCTCTTCTATGCTATGGGAGTTACGCCGATGATCGGAACCTAAGCCTCACTGGACGAGATATCTTTCCATGATAAGTTTCTTTTAAGATAAGATGGGGTTATGAGTCGTAAGACTTATAATCCCATCTTTTTGCGGTTTTTAGCCGATGATCAGGCATCCTTTCAGACCTCAGAGGTATGCTTCTGTCGGATTCAGAAGAGATTCTAAATTTCGGACAGGCAGAAAGAAAAGAAATACTAAAGACTATTGACATTTAGAATAATTATAATATAATAATATATGTAATGAGTGACAACAACATAGCTCACCATTTAATTAATGTAATATAAAAGGAGAGAATTGAAAGATGAAAAAGTTTGTTTGTGCAGTTTGTGGTTATATTTATGAGGGTGCGGAAGCTCCGGAGCAATGTCCTCAATGTAAAGTAGGTAAAGAGAAGTTCATTGAAAAAAGCGAAGGAAACCTTCAATGGGCTGATGAGCATAGAATCGGGGTTGCCGAAGGTGTGGATCCGGAAGTGATCGAAGGCCTGAGAGCCAATTTTATGGGCGAATGTACTGAAGTGGGAATGTACCTGGCCATGAGCCGTCAAGCCGATCGGGAGGGGTACCCTGAAGTAGCTGAAGCTTATAAACGGATCGCTTTCGAAGAAGCGGAACACGCTGCCAAATTTGCCGAGCTTTTAGGCGAAGTGGTCGTGGCCGATACCAAGAAAAATCTCGAAATGAGAGTGGAAGCCGAATACGGCGCTACTCAAGGCAAAAAAGATTTGGCAACCTTGGCCAAGAAGCTCAATCTGGATGCCATCCATGATACCGTTCATGAAATGTGCAAAGATGAAGCTCGTCATGGCAAAGCTTTCTTGGGACTGCTCAACCGTTACTTCAAATAAGATTAGACAAGCGGTATAGGGAACATCCTTTTGGGGATAGTTCCCTATTTTTTATCTATAACTAAGGCGTGGGTGTTTTTCTGCATGGATAGAATTACCAGGAATTTTAGCCTGCTCGTTAAAATCTTTACACCCTTCACCAAAAAAATTTATGGTATAATCAACTATATTTTTTGTTTCAATCTGTAAAACTTAACAGGGAGAAAACCTAAAACCTTAAGTATGAGGGGAGATAAAGTGAGTAAGATGATGAAATTTGAATCCGGGTTCAGTCAGGAAGAAGCTCTTGCCGAAGCCTCACGTTGTCTCCAATGCAAGAAACCCTTATGCCGTCAAGGTTGCCCGGTGAACAATGCCATACCGCAGTTCATCCGAGCCTTAAAAGAGGGAGAGTACGCTCAAGGTTTAGAAGCCATCTATCGTCACAGCTATTTACCGGCTGTTTGCGGCCGGGTATGTCCTCAGGAAAAACAGTGTGAGGCAAGCTGTATTTTAGCTCGCAAAGGTAAAGCAATCCGCATTGGTAAGTTGGAGCAGTTTATTACTGACAATGCTACCGAGGTAGGGTTTCCCAAAGTGGCTGCCACCATGGGGGCCATTGCCGTCATTGGCTCCGGACCGGCAGGTTTAGCGGCGGCAGTTCAACTGGCCCAGCTTGGCTATTCTGTTACCATCTTCGAAGGAGAGGCAGAGCCTGGGGGAGTACTTCTCCACGGTATACCGGAGTATCGCTTGCCTAAGGATGTTGTACGTCGTGATATAAAAAAGATTGAAAACCTGGGTGTGGAATTCAGGCTCAATACTTTAGTCGGTGTGGATCTCTTCCTGGACGATCTCCTGACCCAGGGTTATCAGGCAGTCTTTATCGGTACAGGTGCCGGGTTGCCGAAAACTCTGGAACTTCCCGGAGAGCATCTGGAAGGGGTCATATCGGCCCTTTATGTCCTGCAAACCATCAATCTCTATAATTCAGGCCAATTGCCTGAGCAGGAGCTTCCGGTGGAAAAAGGAGAACATGTGGTGGTGATTGGTGCCGGCAATGTTGCCATGGATGCTGCCCGCACTGCCAGCCGTTTAGGAGCGGAGGTAACCGTCCTGGCACGCAGAGGTTTGAATGACATGGCCGCCCGGGATATTGAGCGGGACGAGGCAATAGCTGACGGTGTTAAGATTCGCACTTATGCGGCTCCTTTGGCCATACTGGGAGAGGAAAATGTGACGGGCATAAAATGCGTCAACACCATGGTATCCCCAGAGGGTAAAGTTGTCATTAAGGAAGAGGAAAGCTTTGTTTTGCCGGCGGATAAAATTATTTTTGCTATTGGCCAAAGGCCCTACGCCCGTATCGTGACCACCTCCCAAGGCTTTGAGATTAATAAACAGGGCTTACTGATTTGCAATGACCACGGCATGACCACCCGGGAGGGGGTTTTTGCGGCAGGTGATGTGGTTCATGGCCCGGCTACTGTGGTCAAGGCTATGGGGGAAGGAAGACGGATTGCCATAGAGATGCATGCCTACCTTTTAAGGAAGAAATTGCAAAGTGCCAAGTGAAACTCCCCGACTACACTGCGCTAAGAGGATCTTGCTTGAGATTCATTTGGATCTCAAGCTTTTTTGGTTTTAAAATGCTAAGGGCATCATAATGTTTTTTTGGAGTTAAAGTTTTGTGAATTTTCTAACCACATAGGAAAAATGAGCAGGAATATGAATTTGCTTGAAGAACTTTTAGCGTTGGGAATCAATAGAATCTGGCAACCAGAGGATCATTACCGTGATGGAGGAATGAGAATGCAACAGGATGTCCAGGATGTCAAGCTTATGGCTGTGCTCAACCTTCTTAATCAACTCAGCAATAAAAACTCTCTTGAAGAGTACCTCAACGGAGTTATTGATTTTCTCTCAGGATGGACCGGATGTGAGAATATTGGTATTCGGGTGCTTAGAGAGGCCGGCCTTGCTCCCTATGTAGTGCATCGGGGGTTTGATAAGGATTTTATTGCTTCGGAAAGCTGCATCTCTGTCGAAGGGGATGAGTGCGTCTGTTTACGGGTCTTAAAGCAGCAATTTAAAAGTGAGGATCAAGATCATGTCTCGGCAGCGGGTACCTACTATGCACCGAATTTCTTTCAATATGTCGAAGAGTTGAGAGAGGACCAGCTTTTGAATTTCCGCGGTCTCTGTGCCCATAAGCAATTCAAAAGCTTAGCCGTTATCCCCCTTCTCCACCAGGGGAAAGTCGTGGGGGCTATACATATTGCCGACGTCAAGGATGGAGTGTTTTCTGAGCAAGATATCCAGTTCATCGAGACCATCCGACCTCTTGTTGCGGAGGCTATCTATCGGCACAACCTGGAGAAAGCTTTGGAAAGCACTGTTCGCCGGTATGAAGCTGAGGAAATGGTGATTCGCAAACTGAAGTTTGAAGAGAGATTGGCCAGTATCTCCGCCCGCTTTAATCAGCAAGAGGATTTTAAAGCAGCTGCAGAAGAGTCCCTCAAGGATATTTTAAAATTATTTAAGGCCGAGGAGGTCTGCCTCTATCTTGGTGGGAATTTGAAAGAATACGTCAGCGTCCGTGAACATGGCCAGCAAGCTTGCGGATGTGCTATTCCTTCCGGCACCTTCGCCGAGTTAAGAGGGCGCTGGAAGCAGGGCGAAATCTTATGCCAGAAACCTGCTCTTCAGAATGAGTTCAAAGAGATCGAGTATTTTGCCCAGGAAGTGTTCAGTAAAGATTCCATTTTAACCATTCCTCTCAATTTTAAAGGCTCCTTGCTCGGTGTGCTGATCATCGTTAACATATCCTCAGGCGGGCTGCCTTTTAAGGAAATCCTCAATCCCCTGAAGCTGGTTACAGAGACCTTTGCCAATGCAGTAGAGCAAGGCAGGATTCAATATCAATTAATGTGGTCGGAAAATCGCTACCGCACCATATTTAATCATTCAGGAAGTGCCTTTTTAATCGTTGACGAAAACTTAAAGATACTGCTCTCCAATCCTCAGGCCGAAAGACTTTTAGATTTACCCAGCGCCAAAATTGATAATATAGCTTATCTTACGGATTTTCTGCCCGATACTGAAGTAGGGCGGCTGAAAGAATATAACCGGAGAAGACTTCAAAAAGATCCGCAGATACCCCGTCAGTATGAAATGAAGTATAAAGACAGCCGGGGCAATCTAAAAGATGTCATCGTTTCCGCGGAGGTTATCCCCCAGACCACGCAAACGGTTCTCTCCATTATCGATATTACTGAATGGAAGAAAACCGAAGCCGAGCTGCAATTCTTAAACCTGCATGATCGATTGACAGGGCTCTATAACCGTGTCTACTTTGAGCAGGAGCTGCGCAGGTACGAGACAGAGCCCGGCCAGGAAGTTGGCTTAATTATGGCCGATGTCAACGGACTGAAGCTGATCAACACAACCTTCGGCAGCGAAGCGGGAGACCAGGTCTTAGTGACGACGGCAAGGCTGCTCAACGAGTGCTTCGAGGAACATCTTGTCGCCCGCATCGGGGGAGATGAATTCGCGGTGCTCATCGAAAAAGATAAGAATGTGGATCTGGAACAGGCCTGTCAGCTATTCCGCAGGAATGTAGAAAAATATAATAAGGATCATGACGGATATCCTTTGGATATCTCCCTGGGGTATGCCTGCTCCGGAGCCGATGGCGTAAACATGAGTGAGCTGCTGAGAAAAGCCGATGATGCCATGGGCAGGGAAAAGCTGCACAGTAATAACAGCACGCGGAATTCCCAGGTTCAAATCCTTTCCAAAGCTTTGGAATGCCGGGACTTCATTACGGAAGGCCATGCGGAGCGGGTGCAGAACCTGATTATCAGCACAGGGCAATTGGCCGGCTTATCCGAACAGAGGCTCTCCGATTTGAAGCTTTTTGCTCAGTTCCACGATATCGGCAAAGTAGGAATTCCCGATCAGATTCTGTTTAAGAAGGGGCGCCTGACTGCGGATGAGTGGGAGATCATGAAACAGCATTGTGAAATCGGTTATCGCATCGCTCAATCTACCCCGGATATTTATCCTATCGCCGATTGGATTCTCAAGCATCATGAGAATTGGGACGGTTCGGGGTATCCTTTAGGATTAGCAGGAGAAGAGATTCCTATTGAGTGCCGGATTCTGGCTGTTGCCGATACCTTTGATGCTATGACCAATGATCGGCCCTATCGGAAAGCCCAATCCACTCAAGCCGCTATAGAAGAAATCCTGCGCTGTGCCGGGACCCAATTTGACCCGCATATTGTTGAGCTTTTTGTCAAGACAGTTTAGAGCCCAGGAGAAAATTCCTCAGGGAAGAGTTGCAAAAAGACGGGAAATAATACTATAATTTATAACAATACATCGTAATTCATAATAATACATCAAAATGCATCATGTGCTAAGTCACAGGAGTTTTCACGGTGTATAAGGCCGACCAACACGAAGCGGCGTTTTCGGGGGTTACGATAAGAAGGGGGACTGGAACTATGGCTCAGATCAATGAGAATTACTTAAAGCTGCCGGGGAGTTATTTGTTTTCGGAAATAGCGCGGAGGGTCAATGAATTTAAAGCCCAAAATCCTGATGCAGATATTATCCGCTTGGGAATTGGTGATGTGACGAGACCTCTTGCTCCCGTCGTTGTTGAAGCTATGAAGCAGGCTGTAGAGGAGATGGGCAAGGCGGAGACTTTCCGGGGATACGGCCCTGAGCAAGGGTATGATTTTCTGATTGAGAAGATCATTGCCCATGATTATGCCCCTCGGGGAGTTCAGCTGGGCCTGGATGAAGTCTTTGTCAGTGATGGAGCCAAAAGCGATACAGCCAATTTCCAGGAAATCTTTGGCGTGGATAATATCATGGCTGTGACAGATCCGGTCTATCCCGTCTATGTCGACAGCAATGTCATGGCGGGACGAACAGGGGACTATGATACAGAGAAAGGGCAGTATGGCAGAATTGTCTATCTACCCTGCACTGAAGAAGGAGACATGAAGCCTGAATTGCCCACGGCACCTGTGGATATGATCTATCTTTGCTTCCCCAACAATCCCACGGGAATGACTTTGACCAAAGAAGAACTGAAGGTATGGGTGGATTATGCGCAGGAAAATAAGGCCATCATTCTTTTTGACTCGGCCTATGAAGCCTTCATCCGGGAAGAAGGAGTGCCTCGCAGCATTTATGAAGTAGAAGGAGCAAGGGAAGTGGCTGTAGAATTCCGCAGCTTCTCAAAAACCGCAGGCTTTACCGGAACCCGTTGCGCCTATACCGTCGTTCCCAAAGATATTATGATCTATGACTCCAAAGGTGAAGGACATAGCCTGAATAAGCTTTGGCTGAGAAGACAGACCACCAAGTTCAACGGGGTCTCCTACCCTGTACAAGCAGGAGCCGCAGCTGTCTATACTGAGGAAGGAAAAAAGCAGATCCAGGCCACTATCGATTATTATATGGAAAATGCCCGTATCATCCGGGAGGGCCTCCAGGAAGCCGGCTTTAAAGTCTTTGGCGGGGTAAATGCTCCGTATATCTGGATGAAGACCCCCGGCACCATGGGATCCTGGGAGTTTTTTGATAAGCTGATGACAGAAGCTCATGTGGTCGGCACTCCCGGTGCAGGTTTCGGAGCCAACGGCGAAGGATTCTTCCGCCTCACCGCCTTTGGGACCCGTGAGAATACCGAAAAAGCCATCGAGCGCATTAAAGCTCGGATGAAGTAAAGTTATTGGGGTCGCGTAGCGTTATGGGTCTTTTTTAGCGCTTCTTTTGGGCTTTTGTGGCTCATCTTCAAAATCTTTCCCCGGCTCACCGACCCTGCCGTCCAGGAGGCGTCGGTAAAGACGAAAAAAGCGGCTCGGATCAAGTGACTTGCACTCTATCTCCTACAGCGCCCCGCTCACTCAAGCCCGAAAAACAGCCCAAGGATTTTGCTTTACAGTAGGAAGCGAATTTAAGCGAGCGGAAACAAAACTTCGCGAAAAGCACGCAGCGGAGTCGGGTTGGAAACAGGACGTTTCCAACCGCCCATTGAGCAGGAGCGATTTGGGCGGCGTCCCGGCGGAGCGGAGTGCTTTTCGCGTTAGTTTTGTCCGTGCAGCTTATGGAGCGACCGGTGTAAAGCAAAATCATGGAGACTCGGGGACTTCCGGAGACTTATCTTTCGAAACTCTTCCAGAACCGCAAGAGCCTTTTCCAGCACAACAAAAAAGCCAGTCCTCTTTAAGCTAAGGGGGCTGGCTTTAGCTATCAGGCCCGGAAGGGAGCTAAGCTTCCCCCATAACCTTACCCATATCGGTGATATCATACCCGCCAATTCCCGCGACCTCGTTGCGGAAACTTTCGGACTTCAAAATACTCAGCAGAGCCTGGAAATGGGGCTTCGCCAAATCCTCTTTGCGAAGCACCAGGTCGTAGCGTTCCTTGTGCAGAGGTACAAAATCTAAAGAGCTGACTTGCATGGCGGCCTTTTCAATACCCAGCCCCACATCGGCTTCACCCCGGGCTACCCGGCTGGCCACGGCCATATGTGACATCTCTTCATCCTCATAGCCCCGGACACCGGAATGGGGAATATGTGCAAGACGAAGCTGCTCGTCCAGAAGCACTCGCGCCCCCGAGCCTCGTTCGCGGTTGACAAAACGAACATCGGAGCGCCCTAAATCACTCCAGGTCAGAATCTGCTTAGGGTTTCCTTTGGCTACATAGAAGCCTTCCATGCGATAGACCAGGTTGATAATAAGGGCCGGGTGCCCGGGCAACAATCTCCGCACATAGGGAGTATTGTATTCGTTGGTGTCGCTATCCCATAAATGAGTGGTAACCACATTAGCCTGACCGCGATAGAGAGCGATCAAACCATCAATACTGCCGCTGTATTGGCGAAGAAAACGGACTTGAGAAAATTGCTTTTCCAGATGCCGGGTCAAAATATCCAGGACGATATCCTGACCGCAGATGACCAGGCCTTGATCCAGAAGTGAAGAACCTGGAAAGGCAGAAAGTAGGTCAGGAGTGATTTTCTCTTCACTGCCTGTAAATCCTGACAGAGCATTTGCCGGCAAAGAAGAATTCAGTGTATTCCCGGCGGTGGGAGCGGAACAGACTCCCTTGGATTTACGGATGTAATTCTCCAAATCCGTGTTTTCGATACGAAATTTGCGACCGATGCGGTAAGCGCTGAGATCGCCCCGCTTAATCATTTCGTATACCGTAAATTTAGAGATTTTTAGAATGCTTGCCACTTCCTCAGGAGTATAAGTCACATTGGACAAGGAAATCTCTCCCCCCATAGTTGCACTTTCAAACAGTTGAGCAAAAGACCGGCGAGTGCTTGCATTTATAGCTTGATCATGATTATACCATACTATATAATATACATGAAGTTCAGTTGCGTTTGTTTATGTTAATTGACGCATAAGATTTGTTGATGCTAAGCTACAGTTTGACTCTGGTTTTAGTATGATAATGTTTGGTTTGCTTTGTTGAACTTGGTTTCATTCTTTTTAATTTGGAGCTTTTCAGACATTTAATGCGAAAACGAGAGCTAAAGGCACAACAAAAAATAGTGCGATTGGATGGGGTTTGCGTCTAAGCCGATCAATTTCCATAAATAAGCGGAGCGAAGAAAAAAAGATGATTTTCAGGAGGTTAAGGATGAAAAAGTGGATTAAAGCCCTATTGATTTCCGGTATGGTACTTTCTTTAGGTTTAACAGGGTGCGCCAACAACGGCGGCAACAGCGCTAACAACGGAGATAGCGGTGATAAGGGAGCAACTCCCCAAGAGCCCGTGAAACAAGTTGAACTGATTGTTTCCGCAGCAGCCAGTCTGAAAAATTCCTTGGATGAGATTCAGAAGGATTATGCCGCCAAAGAGCCTAATGTTAAACTGACCTTTAACATGGGTGCTTCAGGAACCCTGCAGCAGCAAATTGAACAGGGAGCTCCGGCTGATCTGTTTATTTCAGCAGGAAAATCCCAGGTGGATGCTCTCTTGGAAAAGAACTTAATGGATAAAGACAGCGTTGTCGATTTGGTGGGCAATGATTTGGTTCTTGTTGTCGGTGCCAACGATACCAGTGTTAGCTCCATTCAGGATCTGTCCAAGGAAAGTGTGAAGCAGATCGGTATCGGCACTCCGGAATCCGTCCCCGCCGGCAAATATGCTAAAGAAGCTTTCACCTCCCTTAAGCTTTGGGATACTCTGGAGCCCAAATTTGTTCAGGCCAAAGATGTCACCCAGGTGTTGAATTATGTGGAGACGGGCAACGCCGAAGCGGGAGTCGTCTATAAATCCGACGCTCAAGGCTCAACAAAAGTCAAAGTTGTAGAAGCTTTCCCCGCTGACAGCCATAAATCCATAACCTACCCGGCCGGAATTGTTTCGGCAACCAAGGAAAAGGAAGCAGCCAATGCCTTCTTAACCTATTTGAAAAGCTCAGACGCTCAGGATATCTTCGCGAAATACGGTTTTAAAACCAACTTAAGCAAATAAAAAGCTGGAAATTACTTTAGATAAAAAACATAAAGTACAAACACAGTGCATTTAAAGGTATAATCGGTCTTGGCTTTGTTTTTCTTGCTGAGGCTGATTATACCTATGGTTTTTACTGACTTTCGATAAATTTGAGGGAAAATTTGAGGGAATAGAGATGGACTTTAATTTTTCACCCATTATCCTATCTGTAAAAGTTGCCGTGGCTGCCGTGGTGATTGTGGTCTGCTTTGCTATTCCCATTGCTACGCTGATGGCTAAGCGCCAGTTCACGGGAAAGGCCGTTGTGGAATCCCTTCTGACCTTACCCCTCGTTCTGCCGCCTTCTGTGGTCGGATTTGTCCTGCTCTACACTTTTGGCAAGAACGGACCTGTCGGCAAGCTCCTGGGAGAGCTGTTTGGTGTGACGGTGGTCTTCACCATTTGGGGAGCGATTATTGCTGCGGCGGTGGTATCCTTTCCTATGATGTACCAGTCTGTCAAAGCCGCCATTGAGAGCGTGGATCCCCAATTGGAAAAAGCAGCCCGAACCCTTGGGGCCGGAGAGTTAAGGGTCTTCTTCACCGTCACCATTCCTTTAGCATGGAATGGCTGTGTGGCGGGTTTTGTATTGGCTTTCGCCCGTTCCCTCGGCGAATTTGGTGCAACCCTGATGCTGGCAGGCAATATTCCCGGCCGGACATCCACCATGCCTTTGGCTATTTATTTTGCCAGTGAAGCCGGAGACACCCGTCAGGCCTGGATTCTCGTATCGATTATGGTACTGTTCAGCTTTCTGGTCATTTTCGGGTTGAATCATTGGGGAAAAGGTAAGGGAAACTCGGCCAAGTCTGATGGGAGGATAGCTTAATGGTCAAGGTGCATTTTCAGAGAAAACTTCCTTCCTTTACCTTGGAAGTGGATTTTGAGGTGGATAATCATATTCTGGCCATTGTCGGTCCGTCGGGAGCGGGGAAAACCACAGTCCTCCAGTGTCTGGCAGGATTGCAGAACCCTACTCAGGGTGACATCTGGATTAATGGTAAAACCATCTTTTCTTCAGAACAAAAAATCAACCTGCCGGTTCGCAAACGCCGGGTTGGCTATGTCTTTCAGGATTATGCCCTGTTTCCCCATATGACCATCGAAAAGAATGTTCTCTATGGCAAGCCTAAGCAGGCAGCAGCAACCGGAGCCTCTCATAAAGCAATGAGCGTGACGGAGCTTCTGGACATTCTTAAAATCGGTCACCTGCGGAAGCGTTATCCTTCGCAGATATCGGGAGGAGAAAAACAGCGGGTGGCTTTAGCCCGGGCGCTGATGACGGAGCCGGAACTCCTTCTCCTGGATGAATCCCTTTCAGCCCTGGATCCCGATACCCGGGCCCTTCTTCAGCAAGAGCTCTTAAAAGTTCAGAAGCAATGGCAGATCCCGTTTATTCTGGTCACCCATGATCCCCGTGAAGCGGAGATCCTCGGCAACCAAATCATGAGGATTGATAAAGGTGTTCAGGAAATACTCAAACCGACAAAGGCATAATCCAAAGCGCAAAATTCCCTTCTCTACCCAGAGGAGGGGATTTTTTTATGTCTCAAACACTCACCCATTTTCGGGGGATTCAATACACTATTACAGATAGTGAAAGTGCTGAGTGCAAAAAGAAAGGGGGGAGGGGCCTTGAGAAAGGTTGTGGAGCTGCATAACCTTGGCATGAAATATCAATCCCTTAACGGAGAAATTGCAGCCCTTGAAGAGATCAACCTTGATGTTTATGAAGGTGAGTTTGTCAGTATTGTCGGCCCCAGCGGCTGCGGCAAATCAACCCTTCTATCCATTATCTGCGGATTGATTTCCCCCACAGCAGGCAGAGTTCTTGTGGAGGGTGAGGTGGTCACAGGAACATCGCCCAAGATTGGCTATATGTTGCAGAAGGACCATCTCTTTGAGTGGCGGACTATTTTACAGAACATCAAGCTGGGGCTGGAGATTCAAAAAGCCATGACACCGGAAGCCAAGGCTTATACAGAGCACCTCCTGCAGACTTACGGGCTTTATGAATTTCGTAATAAATACCCCAGCCAACTCTCGGGAGGGATGAGACAAAGAGCGGCCCTTATCCGCACCCTGGTCACCAATCCGCAAATCCTGCTTTTAGATGAAGCGTTTTCGGCTTTGGATTATCAGACTCGCCTGGCTGTTAACGAAGATATTTACACTATTATTAAGAAAGAGAACAAAACAGCCATTATGGTCACTCATGATATTGCCGAGAGCATCAGTATGGCGGATCGGGTGGTAGTGCTCAGCAAACGGCCGGGTACGATTAAGAAAATCTATGAGATCCGCATGAATTGTGCAAAGAGAACCCCTTTAAAATCCAGGGATATGCCGGAATTCCAGACCTACTTTCAAGGAATATGGAAGGAGCTGGATGTCCATGTCTAATAGTTCTCCGGAACATAGGGCCTATCTGAAAAAAGTACGGCAGGAAAAAGTCAAAGTCAGAGTGACTCAGGCTTTAATTCTGATCATCGCCCTGGGTTTATGGGAGATCTGTGCCCGAGCTGGCATTGTGGATCCCTTCATTACCAGTCAGCCCAGCCGTGTGCTGAAAACCATGATCAACCTTCATCAAGAAGGTGTATTGTTTCATCATATAGCCATTACCTGTATGGAAACCATCATCGGCTTTATCCTGGGAACGGTCTTGGGAACGATGATCGCCATCGTCCTGTGGTGGTCTGAATTTATCTCCAAAGTCTCAGAACCTTATCTCGTTATTCTCAACAGTCTGCCCAAAATTGCCCTAGGTCCCATCTTCATTGTCTGGATTGGCGCCGGTCCGGCGGCTATTATCGTCATGACCCTGGCTATTTCCCTGATTGTGACTATTCTGGAAGTGCTCAATGGTTTTTTATCCATAGACCAAGAGAAAATCAAGCTGGTTCAGACCTTTGGCGGAACAAAAATTCAGGTGCTCACCAAAGTTCTCCTGCCGGCCTCCTTTCCTACCATCGTCAATGCTCTGAAAATAAATGTCGGACTCTCCTGGGTTGGGGTTATCGTCGGTGAATTCCTCGTCTCCAAAGCGGGGCTGGGTTATCTCATCGTTTATGGAGGTCAGGTGTTTAAGCTGGATTTAGTTATGACCAGCGTCTTCATTCTGGGCATAGCTGCGGCATTAATGTATCAGGGGGTGGTTTTGTTCGAAAAGATCCTGGTCAAGAATTCAGATTCATAAAGGGAGGGTTACTATGAAACGCCGATTAGGCCTACTTATGTTCCTTGTGTTAGTGGTATCTCTAATATTAACAGGATGCGGCAACACCGGTGGCAAACAAGATCAACTCACCAAAATCCGAGTCTCGGAAGTCACCCATTCCATCTTCTATGCACCCCAATATGTGGCCCTGTCTCAAGGCCTTTTTGAAGAAGAAGGACTGGAGATTGAGCTGACCAACGGAGGCGGGGCGGATAAAGTCATGACTGCCGTATTGACGGGTCAGGTGGAGGTTGGTCTTGCCGGTCCGGAAGCCACCATTTACGTGTACAATGAAGGCAAAGAAGATAATGCCATCGTCTTTGCCCAACTGACCAACGGGGACGGAACCTTCCTCATCGGCAGGGAGCAGGACCCCGACTTCAGCTGGAGCGATCTTAAAGGAAAAACAATTATTGGCGGCAGAAAAGGGGGCATGCCCGAAATTATCCTGCAATACGTGCTCCGCAACAACGGATTGACCCCGGGAAAGGATGTTTTCATCGATACCACCATGCAATTTAACGCTATGCCGGGAGCTTTCCTGGGTGGTCAAGGGGATTATGTCATTCTTTTCGAACCTACAGGTTCGATGATGGAGAAGGAGGGGAAAGCTCACATTGTGGCTTCTCTGGGCAAGGCAAGCGGCGAAGTGCCTTATACGGCTTATTTTGCCAAGAAGAGCTATATGGAGAAAAATCCTAATATCATCCAGAAGTTTACCAATGCTGTCTACAAAGGCCAACTCTGGATAGAATCCCACTCACCGGAGGAAATCGCCCAAGCGATTAAAGCTCATTTTCCAGATACGGAAGAAGAGATTTTAACCACGGTTGTGAAACGCTATAAGGAACAAAACAGCTGGAAAAAAGATCCCATCTTATTGGAAAAGGATCTCCATGTTCTGCAAAAAGCTCTGCAGGATGCCGGCGAATTGAGTAAAACTGCACCTTATGAAAAAATTATCACCCCCGTTTTTGGTGAGAATTCTGTAAAAAATATTAAATAAGTATTTGAATAATTCTTGAGTGAGAAGAGCTGTTTGATTGTATTTCAAATAGTTCTCTCCTCTCTTATTAAGCCGGATAGCGCGGGCTTAACCCCTTTTTCCAACAGCCGAATTGTTAATGATTTGTTAAGGATTAGCTGATTTTCAAAACAATGGTTTTGAGATAAAATTAAGGTAGATCAGCATAGGTATTTTTAGAGGGTGTTCTTATGTCTTATGGGCTTATAATCGTTTTGATTATTATCCTTGGCATTAGCTTATGGCATGCTAAAAAGTATCGCCGGGCCGTGGTCAACCAGGTTGCTCACGTATGGATTATGAAAAATGCCTTTGAACACACGGCGTTAGGGATGGCGATAGTCAGCCCTGATTGCCGCTTCCTAAAAATCAACCGGGCCTATGGGGAGATTAGCGGCTATACCCGGCCGGAGTTGTTGAAGATGGCTGTTAAAGAATTGACTCACCCGGAGGATCAGGAAAAAGATACTCCCTATCTTCAAGAAGTTTTTGCCGGCAATATCCATTCCTTTACCACAGTTAAGCGCTATATCCATAAAAATGGCAGCACCATTTGGGTCAGATCAACCATTTCCGCCGTCCGCACTGAACGCGGCAACCTCAAGTATTTTGTCGCCCAGATACAGGATATGACCATCGCCAAAAATGCCGAGGATGAGCTGCGTAAGTCGCGGGATAATGCGGAAGTCCTGGCCCGTACCGATTATCTGACCAAGACCCTGAATCGCAGGGCTTTTATCGAACGGCTACAGGAAGAGTTGGAACGAACCAAGCGGACTCAGGAAGGCTTTGCTATGATCTTGGTCGACATTGACTATTTCAAGAAAGTCAACGATCAATTTGGGCATTTAGCAGGAGATTATGTTCTCCAGAAATTTGCGGATTGCTTAAGCAATAACGTAAGGCCCTATGATTTTATAGGACGTTACGGAGGAGAAGAGTTCATTATTTGTCTGCCGGATACCGATATTGAGCAGGCTGTCCTGGTCGCGGAACGCATGAGGGAAAGCGTGGAAGCCCTTGAGGTAGACTATTTGCATGCCCAGATTAAAGTCACAGGCAGCTTCGGGGTAGCGGTTTACGACAGCCATTCATCAGATACCCTTGACGAGCTCATAGAAAGAGCCGATGCGGCCATGTATGTGGCCAAGAACCATAAAAACACCGTCTATCAGTGGGTATCTTAAAAGTTTTTTATCTGAAAAATTTTATTGATTCCCTCGCCATAGTATGATAAGATGTTCTAAACTGTTGACGGGGAAGTAAAACCGCAAGACCAGCTTTAAAGAGAGCCGGGGAAGGTGGAAGCCTGGCAAGTAACGGAGCGGGTAAATGGGCCCCTGAGGGCGGAGCGAAAAGCAATGAGTAGCTTACGACGCATAGCCAGCGTTATTGGGCTAAGGGTGTGATGGCACTCTGCAAGAGAGGATGTATGATTTATTTCATGCATCAATTAAGGTGGTACCGCAGGTTTATACGCCTGTCCTTAAGTTTTGACTTAGGGACAGGCGTTTTTGCTTTGGTACGGCCTAATCCCGGCCATTTCCGCGGATGGTAGGGATATTGCAGGGAAGAACCCTCAATCTTTATCTTAATCAAAAAGAAAGAGTGGAGGAATCTTCAGATGAAAAAGAAATTTGCGGTGATGTTAAGTGGACTATTAGCCCTATCGTTACTTCTCACAGGCTGCGGCTCGGCACAAGGAAAAGCGGATGGCGGCAAAAAAACCGTAGGGATTGTGCAAATTGTTGAGCACCCTTCCCTGAATACCATTCGTGAGGCCACGATTGCTGAACTGGCAGCCCAGGGATTTAAACATGGCGAAAATATTATCATCGACTACCAAAATGCCCAAGGAGACCAAACCAATCTCAAAACCATCGCCCAGAAGTTTGTCAAAAATAATTATGATGTGATCATTGCCATCGCCACCCCGTCGGCTCAAGCGGTAGTCAGTGAGACTAAGGAGATTCCGGTCGTCTTTTCAGCGGCCACCGATCCCCTGGGGTCAGGGCTTGTCAGCAACATGGAAAAACCTGGCGGCAATGTCACCGGCACCTCAGACCGGGTCTCCGCCGAAAAAATCATGGAATTGGCGGAGCAAATCACTCCGGGAATCGAAACCGTGGGAGCACTGTACAACACCAGTGAGACCAATTCTGTTTCTGTAATCGATAATCTCAAGGAATACGCTGCCCGGAAAAATATCAAAGTAGTTGAAGCCACAGTAACCAATAGCTCCGAGGTGCTCCAGGCCGTCAATTCCTTGACCGGTAAAGCCAATGCCATTTTCATTCCTATCGATAACGCTGTGGCCAGTGCCATGCCCGCAGTAGCCCAAGCTGCCAACAAAGCGCAAATCCCCGTTTATGTGGGAGCAGACTCTATGGTTAAAGACGGAGGCCTGGCGACTTATGGCATTAACTACACTGTGCTTGGCCAAGAAACCGGTAAAATGGCCGCCGAAATTCTTAACGGGAAAAAACCCGGCGATATCCCCGTAAAATCTATGACCGATATGGATATTTACCTCAATCAAAAAACAGCCGATACCATCGGCATAACCATCCCGGAAGACGTTCTCCAGAAAGCTGCCGAGGTCTTCACCGAATAGGGACAAGGGGACAGGTCCTCCCACCTGCTCAATCTCCCACGAAGGAACCCTTTTGACGATATTCCCCATTTAACTTAAATCCTTCACAAGCGAGATAAGGGTCAACCATTGGCCCAAGTCTCGCTGATTATCTGCACTCAATAATTTAACGGATAAAGGAGAGACCACCACCCTATGAGCATCTTCGCCTTACAAGGCTCCTTTGAATTAGGAATAATCTATGCCATCATGGCCCTGGGGGTATTCTTATCCTTCCGTACTTTAAATATGCCCGACTTGACGGTGGACGGGAGCTTTGTCACAGGGGCGGCCATCTCTGTTGTTTTATGCATGAACGGCCACCCTTTCCTCGGGCTGCTGCTGGCCTTTGTTTTTGGCTGCGGTGCCGGGTGCATTGCCGCCTTTCTCTACACCAAACTCAAGATTCAGGCATTGCTGGCAGGAATTCTGGCCATGCTGGCTCTCTACTCCATTAATTTAAAGATCCTTAGCGGCCGGGCCAATATCGCCCTTTTAAACAAGGCCACCGTCTTCAGTGAATTTGAAAAGGTAATGAGCGGAGAATACAGCCAACTGACCCTTGCCCTGCTGGTGATGCTTCTCTGCCTGATTCTGCTTTTCCTTTTCCTGAATACCCGCTTGGGCTTCCTGGTAAGGGCTACGGGAGATAATGATCAAATGGTCAGAGCTTTAGGTGTGAATACGGATCTGACCGTATTTGTCGGTCTGGCCGGGGCCAATGGCTTTGTAGCTCTTTCCGGGGCTATGATCGCCCAATACCAATCCTTTGTGGATGTAAGCATGGGTGTGGGCATGGTGGTTATTGGTTTAGCTTCGGTGATCATCGGTGAAGTGGTTTTCGGAATACGGACCCTGCTGCGCCGGCTCATTGCTGTGGTTTTGGGTTCTGTTCTGTATCGCCTGATTATTGCCTTTGCCCTGGAACTAGGAATGCCGGCTACCGATCTTAAACTGGTATCCGCCATTATTGTAGCCTTAGCTATGTCCACTCCTGTTTTGAAAAAGCAGTTTGCTGTCATGAAACGCAGGCATTTTTCTCACCAGGGAAGCAGCAAAGGGAATGTGCAGTGAAAGGAATGAAGGAGCGCATGCTTAAACTCAGAGGAG
Source organism: Desulfitobacterium chlororespirans DSM 11544 (assembly GCF_900143285.1). Taxonomy (NCBI): domain Bacteria; kingdom Bacillati; phylum Bacillota; class Clostridia; order Eubacteriales; family Desulfitobacteriaceae; genus Desulfitobacterium; species Desulfitobacterium chlororespirans. The sequence continues at coordinate 114,813 of NZ_FRDN01000010.1, read as the reverse complement.
TCAGCAAAACCTTTGGTATAGGGAGCAGCAATGAAAAACGAGCCTTGGCTGATGTGGACCTTACCCTGCAGTCCGGTGAATTTGTGACGGTCATCGGTGGCAACGGAGCAGGAAAGTCCACCCTCTTTAACTGTATTTCCGGAGTATACGAGATAGAGGAAGGGCAGATTTTGCTTGATGACTTGGATATTACCTATCATCCCGAATATAAACGTTCCAGGATGATTGGCAGAGTTTTTCAGGATCCCCTCAAAGGCACTGCCTTTGATATGACCATTGAACAGAACTTAGCCATTGCCCTGGCCAAAGGGCAGCCCGTCAGCCTGCGCCCCGGGGCAACCAAAAAGGAATTAGCCCTGCTTAGAGAGCGGCTTGCTGTATTGGATCTTGGCTTAGAGGACCGTATGAAGCATAAGGTCGGGCTTTTATCCGGAGGGCAGAGGCAAGCGTTAACCCTGCTGATGGCCACCTTGGTTAAACCTAAAATTTTGCTGTTGGATGAGCATACCGCAGCTCTTGACCCCGCTATTGCCAAAAAGGTGATGGTCTTGACCCGCCAGATAGTAGAAGAGGATAAGCTGTGCACCCTGATGATCACCCATAATATGAAGGCTTCCCTGGAATTTGGCTCACGGACGATTATGATGCATGAAGGAAGAATCATCATGGACCTTCAGGGGGAGGAAAGACGGCAAATGACGGTGGACCACCTGATCGAGCAGTTTGAGAAGCGCAGTGGGGCAGAGTTGGCTAACGACCGCATGCTCCTTGCCTGAAAATAAATAAAATCCTATAAAAAAAGACGAAATCATAAGCATGATTCAGCTAAACAAGTCTATCCTGCAATAATGTGCCGGTTTACCCTTTTATCTCTTTAGCGTATTAAAGTAAAATAGCATCAAGATATTGCGAGAGAGAAGGGGTTGTTCCTAATGAAGAAGTGGGTAGCAGTTGCTATGACTGTCCTTATGTCAGGATTATTATTAGTGGGTTGCGGTGGTTCCAGCAGTGCGGGAGGCACCAATGAGCCGGGCAAGGCGAATACAGAGCCGGAAAAAGGCGCCGTACAGCAAAAGATTGTCATCGGGTTGGATGATACCTTTGCTCCGATGGGCTTTAGAGATGACGGCGGCAATCTGGTGGGCTTCGATGTGGATATGGCCAAAGAAGTGGCTTCACGCCTGGACATGGAGGTTGAATTCAAGCCCATTGACTGGAACAGCAAAGAAGTAGAGCTCAACAGCAAAAAGATTGATATGATTTGGAACGGCCTAACCATCACCAAAGAAAGATTGGAGAAAATAGCTTTTTCCAAACCCTATATGGCTAATCGTCAGATCGTTGTTGTTCTGTCCGGTTCAGACATTAAGACCAAAGCAGATTTAGCCGGTAAGGTTGTCGGTACCCAGGAAGGAAGCTCCAGTGTAGACGCCCTCAATGCTGAACCTGAAGTGACAGGCACCTTTAAGGAGTTAAGAACCTATGGGGACTTTGTGGCGGTTCTCAATGAATTGTCCATCGGCCGGGTTGAGGCTGTGGTCGGCGATGAAGTTGTTTTAAAGTATTATATGAACAAAAAGCCGGGCACCTTTGTAGCTATCGAGGATAATTTCGGCGAAGAAGAATACGGCGTTGGTTTGCGCAAGGATGACACCGAGCTTCTCAGCAAGCTTCAAGGGGCCTTGGATGCCATGAAGGCAGACGGTAAGTCCGCTGAAATCTCCAAGAAATGGTTCGGAGAAGATATCGTCAAGTAACAGGAACCGAGCGAAGGGTAGGGAACGCCTCTTATGTCTTTCCGAAGGGAGAGTCTTCCTTTTCGGAATGGCATAGGAACAATTCCCTACACCTTTTTTCGTTAGACAAATGAAAATATCCTTTGAAAACTCATGAGGAGAGAAATCATGGACTATATTTTGCAGATACTGGGCCCCATGTTAAACGGCACAGTGGTCACTTTAAAAATGTTCTTCGTAACCATCGTTATGTCCGTACCCTTGGGATTGATGCTTAGCCTGGGCCGTATATCCCGGTTTGGAGTGCTTCGCTCGGCGATAGGGGTCTATATTTGGGTCTTCAGGGGCACTCCCCTCATGCTGCAGCTCTTATTTGTCTATTTTGGCCTGCCTTTTATTCCGGTGATCGGTGAGATGCTTATTCTTACGGATTTTCAGGCCGCCATCCTGGCTTTCGTCCTGAATTATGCGGCTTATTTTGCGGAAATTTTCCGGGCAGGAATTCAGTCCATTGAACGTGGGCAATATGAGGGAGCCAGGGCTCTGGGCATGACCTATGGTCAGCTCATGCGCCGCATTATCCTCCCTCAAGTTATTAAACGGGTGCTGCCGCCGGTAAGCAATGAGACCATTACCCTGGTCAAAGACACCTCCCTCATCTATGTCCTGGCCATGAATGATTTGCTGCGTACTACGAGAGCCTTGGTTCAGAGGGACTTTACCATGACCCCCTTTATCGTCGCCGGAGTGTTCTACCTGCTGATGACCCTGGTTCTGACCTGGGGCTTCCAAAGGCTTGAGAAACGCTATGCGGCCTATGATGAATAGGGAAAGAAGGTGAATGGAATGAAAATGATCAGTGCCTTAAATATTGAGAAGAACTTCGATAAGCTGGAAGTTCTCAAAGGAGTCTCTTTGGAAGTGTTCAAGGGAGAAGTGGTAGCCATCATCGGTCCTTCCGGCTCAGGCAAAAGCACTTTTTTACGCTGCCTGAACCGGCTGGAAATGATTGACGGAGGAAGCATCACCATCGAAGGGGATGAGTTGGTCTCTACCACGGCAGAAGGAAAAGTGGCTTATGCAGAAGAATCCCAAGCGCGCATGATCTGCCGCAGAATGGGCATGGTCTTTCAGCAGTTTAACCTGTTTCCTCATCTCACCGTTTTAGAAAATGTTATTGAAGCACCCTTTACGGTTAAAGGGGTAAAAAAAGACGAGATCATCCCTGTAGCCAAGGAATTGCTTGGCAAGGTGGGCCTTCTCGATAAACTGGATTGCTATCCGTCCAGGCTGTCCGGCGGCCAGAAACAACGGGTAGCCATCGCCCGTGCTTTGGCCATGAACCCTGATATTATGCTTTTTGATGAGCCTACGTCAGCTCTTGATCCCGAATTAACCGGCGAAGTACTAAAGGCGATGCGGCAGTTAGCTGAAGAGCATATGACCATGATTGTGGTGACCCACGAAATGAGCTTTGCCCGTGAAGTAGCCAATCGTGTTATCTTCATGGATAAGGGAGAGATCGTCGAAGAAGGAGACCCGGAAGCCGTATTTGGAGATCCTAAGCAGCAAAGGACCCAGGCTTTTCTCAATCACATGAGCGCCAAGTAGACTATTCATAAATAAGAATGTTCAAGCCAGCAAATACTTTTTGCTGGCATTACTTTTATCAGGAGACTATATAATAACCTATGGTGAAAAAAAGGATTATTTAAGAAAATGGCGAATTATCAGAGGAATTAGGAATTACTCATTATTTGGTTGCTATTAGAATAATTATAAAAAGTTGATTATAAAACTATTTTTTATGTATAACGAATTAAGTGATGTTTAGAACAAGCATAAAGACTAAGCCGAAAGGGAGAGAGCGTGGCTTGAAAAAATTTGTTCAGATCTTTACCAAGCTGTTCATGAGCCATGCGCCTTTGATCCTCTCTCTATTAGGTATCTTACTGTGGCTCTTAGCCTATTTTATTTATTGGTTTTTTCCTCTGCACCAAGCACGCTGGGTATGGCTGTCCGTCGTGGTCGTCTTAATTTTTAATGGCATTTCTCTGGGTGAATTTGTTAAGACTTTGGCGGTTAAGGGGTATACAGACTCCATGACAGGGTTGCCCAATAAGGGTTTTATGTACCTGCGCCTGAATATCGATATGGAAAAATACGCAAAGAAAGAAAAAGAATACTCCCTGGCCATGATTGATATCGATCGTTTTAAGAATATCAACGATACTTATGGCCATCTTGCCGGGGATAAGGTGATTAAGGAAACCGCCGAGATCCTGCGTAAGAATGTCAGGGCCAGTGATGAAGTCATCCGCTGGGGCGGCGAAGAGTTTGCGATTTTATTGCCTGAAACCAGTGAGGAAGGAGCCGCTAATCTTATTGAGAGAATCCGCAAGCTTGTGGAAAACCATGACTTTGGCCCGGAGATAGCTTCCCAAAAAGTAACCTTTAGTGCGGGCGTGGTTTCTTACAAGAAACTGGAAGAAGTCAAAGTCAAAGAGAACAGGCTTACCAACAATACGGATCTCATCGTAAATTTCTCCGACCAGGCTTTGTACCAGGCCAAGAAGACCCGCAATACCGTCTGGCGCTTCAGCCAAGGGATGATTGCTTAAGGATTTGTTGACAATTTTGCTTATAAGCTTTTGAGGGACTAGACCCTGAATAATATTGGGTGTAGTCCCTTTATTATTTATGTACCAATACGAAAAACCGCTCTTTGGAGAGCGGTTTAAGCATAAGGGCAACCAGCGGCTTTGCCTCCTTGGCAAGCACCGGTTTAAGGCAAACAAGTGGGTAGACAGTGTCTTCAGTGAAGCCGTGTTTTCTTGATATGTGGAAAATTTTCCACATGTGCGGCTAAAAATAAAGGCTGTTCTTATTCCGCCTCATTAAAGTGCGTTGATTCCAGATCGATGGGTTTGCTTTTATGTAAAGGTTGTTTTATCAACTTAGAATAATCACTGGATAAAAGAAAGGCTGCGTTGGCCATAAGAATCTGCTGCTCCGTACCATTCATGAGATTGAAAATCTCGATTAACCTTTCGTGTTCAGCATTTAGATAATTGGGTAGAGCCGGTGTAGTTCCGGTTAATAACCAATCAGCTGAAACATTGAAAAATGAGGAGATTTCATAAATGAATATAGCTGACGGCATAACCTCACCATTTTCGATCCGTCCCAAATTTGCGCGAGAAATACTGGGAAGATGCCTTGAAAGATCCGCTAAGGACAATTTACCATTTTTTCTAAGCTGTTTGATTCTGGTGCCTAGAGATTTTTTAAATGATTCAGCATTCATAAACTTTCCTCCATCCAAATACGGTGCAGAGATATAAGACGTACAATCGTCTAATATTTGCGCTAATATCTATTGTATCGTCCCACATATGAGCCTATAATATTCATAGGGAAATTCTTCCGCAAGACAAGTGTAATACAGCACCAGCTAAGGTACAATGGTTGAATTTGTCGGTATCTGGTAAAGAAAAAATGTGGCACCTGAAGCTCTAGGTAAACCGATGCTGCCGAAATGGAAAATTTATCTCATATATGGGAGGTAGTGATCCGTGCGTTTAAAAGAACTGACCCCGTTTGGAGTTGAAGTGAAAAAGAGACTAATCGACAGGCGAATGAGCAACAGCGAATTTTGCAAGAAGTACAACATACCCATGAACCGGTTCAGCGAAATTCTCTATGGCAGCCGCCCCGGCAATAAATACCGGGACAGGATAGCTGCGCTACTCGGGATTGAAGAAGCGGCCTAGCCGGACAGCAATGATGTTCTAAGCTGAAAGAGATAAAGAGGTAAATGTCGTAATATGTCGCAAAAAGAATTATCTGGTAATTAAAGATAGTATTGACATATTTATAGCAGTATTAAATAATAAATCGTGTAGCGAAAGAGAGTGAGTGATTACTTACCTAGCTTGAGGATGTAACTTAAAATCGATTAGATACAGGGGTTTCCCGATGAAAGGATCAAATCATGAGGAAAAGTAGTATATTAGCCCGGAATAAAACCATTGCTAAAAACGAAAAAAAACGCAATCCCAGCACAAGTCATACCTTGAGGAACCTGCAGAGACGCTTTCAAGTTTTAGTGCAGGATTCCCATGACGTGTTTGAGATTATCAACTCAGATGGGACCATTCAATACATAAGCCCCGCTGTTGAAAAGATCCTTGGTTACAAGCCCGAAGAGCGGATAGGTAAGCCAACCTATGAACTTTTTGAACCGACAGAAAAAGCTAAATTTACGCAGATGCTGAGTGCAGCCCTCGGTCACCCTGATCAAGTGGTGCAAGAAGAAATAAAGATTAAGACCAAAGCAGGGCAGGAAATAACCTTGGTCTGTAGTATGCGCAATAAGTTAGCAGAGCCCTCCATACAAGGATTAATTCTCAACTGGAGAGTGTCTTCTTCATATCGTAACAGAGAGGATAGCCAGGCAAAAGCCTTTACAACCCTGGATGAACTAACCAGGCTTCCCGCTCGGGGCGCCTTTGAATCACTGCTGAGTCAGCACATGGCGGAGGCCGGGGAAGAAGAAGCCCTGGCATTGATCATTGTGGACATTGATCGATTCAAATACATCAACAGCTACTTAGGCTATGAGCATGGGGACCAGTTGCTCAGGCAAATCAGCCGGCGCCTGCGCTTGATGTGTACGGATCAGGTGTTGCTTTGCCGCTTTTCCGGGGACCAGTATGCCATAGTGGCTGCCCGGGGAGAGGGGCAGGATGATTATATCCCTTTGGTTGAAGAGGTTTTGCGCCTTTTTGATGCCCCCTTTATAGTGGATGAGCATAAACTGGATATTAGTGTGAGTCTGGGCATTAGTATCTATCCTCATGATGCCCAAGATAGTGAGACTCTTGTTAAGTCTGCTTACGCCGCTTTATTACGAGGCAAAGCTGCTGGCAACAAGCACTACCAATTTTATTCAGCTGATGTGGAGCATAAGAATTACAGAGAATTTCTGCTGCGCCGTGACATGCAGAAGGCCCTTAAGGAGGGTCAGTTTGCGGTGCATTATCAACCTATAGTCAATCTATATACCAATGAAGTTCTTGCCGTAGAGGCTTTGCTGCGCTGGAAACACCCCTTATGCGGAATGATTTCCCCCGCTGAATTTATCCCGATTATGGAAGAAACCGGTTTTATAGTGGATGTGGGAAAATGGCTGTTGGAAGAAGTATGCCGCAGTCATAAGCAATGGCAAAAGGAAGGACTGCCTCCCCTCAAAGTATCCATCAACTGTTCGTCCGTGCAGTTTGCGGAAGAGTGCTTTGTGGAGAGCATCCAGGCCATTCTTGACAAGATGAAGCTCGATCCCCGCTATCTTATTATAGAAATCACGGAAAGTGTCCTCATCGATAATGCCAAGAAGGTCATTGCCGATCTGCAAAAACTTCAGGAGATCGGCATTTTGGTTGCAGTGGATGACTTCGGTACAGGTTTTTCATCCTTATCGTATTTGCTTACCTTTAATATAGATATTATAAAAATTGACAGCTCCTTTATACAGAACATTCCTACCAATAAAACCAGCACGATTATTACCCATTCTGTGATCAATCTGGCCCGTGAACTCAATATTAAGTTGGTGGCCGAGGGAATTGAAAGTCTGGAGCAGCTGTCCCACCTGAAGCGGTTCAACTGTCACACCGGTCAGGGGTATCTCTATAGTAAGCCGATACCACAGCATCAGCTTGCTGAAATTATAGCGAATAAAAAATGCGAGCCGCAAATCAACGCCAAGGCTCTGGGGATTTAATTAAAATGAAATTGGAGGACTGTGTGTTGAAAAGTATCAGAACACAACTGGTCATTTATTTTTCCATACTTGTATTGCTATCATCTTTAGCCCTGGGATATCTGTCTTTGGCAAAGGCCAGCAATGCCCTGACGGCTGAAGCAGAAAAAGCTTTAGGTACCCTTGCCGCCGATTCGGCTAAACTCACGGAAAGCCGTTTGGAAACCCAAAAGAAAACCTTGGAGATGATCGCCTTAAGGGAAGATATGCAAACCATGGATTGGCAGGTACAACAACCCATCTTGCAAAGACAACTCCCCAACACCAATTTTCTTGATCTTGGGGTGGTTCAGTTGGACGGTTCCGTCAGCTATACCGATGGGTCAACCAACCAACTGGGAGACCGGGATTATGTGCAAAAGGCCTTAAAAGGGGAAACGAATGTATCTGATCTGATCATCAGCAGGGTGACCAACAGCCTGGTTATTATGTATGCCACACCGATTGTCAACGAAGGGAAAGTGGTGGGGGCATTGATCGGGCGCCGTGACGGCAATGCCTTAAGCCTGATCGCGGAAGACACAGGATATGGTCAAAATGGTTATGGATATATGGTTAATAGCCAAGGAACGGTTATTGCCCACCCGGACAGAGAAAAAGTGTTCGATCAATTCAATCCTATCGAAGCAGTCAAAGAGGACCAAAGTTTAATGTCCACGGCGACTATGATTGAAAACCTGCTGCAGAGCGGCCAGGGAGTAAGTTCCTATACCTATAACGGTCAGGATTTATATGCGGGATATGCTCCTATTCAGGGCAGCGATTGGACCTTTGTTATTACGGCCAGTCAGGAAGAAGTTCTGTCAGCCATCCCTGCTCTCCAAAAGGATATTTTAGTTACCGGAGTGATTATTTTCTTCATAAGTATGGGCTTTGTCACCCTGATTGGAAATTCTATGGCTAAGCCCATTATGAAAGTGAAGGAGAGTGCCGAGAGAATTGCCCGCTTGGATGTGACCCAGGATGTACCTGAAGGATTGCTCAAAAAAGCCAATGAGATCGGAGCCTTGGCCAAAGGAATCCAAGTCATCACCGCCAGCCTCAGAGAGTTCATAGGGGATGTCAAAGAGTCCTCTGAGAAAGTCGCCGCTGTATCTGTGCAACTGACAGCGTCAACCCAGCAAAGTGCCATCACTGCGGAAGAAGTATCGAGAGCAGTTACGGAAATTGCCAGAGGAGCATCCGAGCAAGCCGGTAATACGGAAGAGGGAGCGCTGAAAGCCGCCCGCCTCGGACAAGCCATTGAAAAGGATCTTGAGTTGGTGGAAGCCTTAAATGCTGCATCGAATAGGGTTTCGGCTGTTGTGGATGAAGGCTTGCAAGAGATTGATAACCTCACCCGTATCTCTCAGGAAAACAACGGAGCCACTGAGGAAATACGTCAAGTAATTTTTAAAACCAATGAAAGTTCCCAAAAGATTGAGCAAGCCAGCAATGTCATTGCTTCCATAGCAGAGCAAACCAATCTCCTGGCCTTGAACGCAGCTATCGAAGCAGCCCGGGCAGGAGAAGCAGGACGGGGATTTTCCGTCGTCGCCGAAGAGATTCGCAAGCTGGCTGAGCAATCCTCCGCTTCCACTAAATCCATTGATCTCATGGTGAAGGAGCTGCAAAATAACTCTCAGGATGCGGTCAAAAACATGGAGAAAGTATCCCAGATATCCAAGGAACAAGCGGAAAGCGTTATGACCTGCCAGGATAAATATCGGGTGATTGCCCAATCCATGGAGGAAGCTATCCAAGCCGTGAACGAGCTGAATGTTTCGGAAGCGGCAATGGACAAAATTAAGGATGAAATCCATTCCACATTACAAGCTCTCTCGGCCATCGCTGAAGAGAATTCCGCCGCCACAGAGGAAGTTACCGCTTCCATGGAAGAGCAAACAGCATCTGTCCAGGAAATCGCGGCTTCCAGTGAAGGGCTGTCAGAATTAGCCCAAAGCCTTAAAACAGTCATCATGAAATTTAAACTATAAATCTGCTGGTCTTTGGAAAAATGTGCTACAATGAAGAAAGGTTACGAGTTTTGACGAAATAAGGAGAATTGATGTGGATAGCAATCTTATACACAGAAAAGAGAGCCTGGTTATTACAGCCATCTCCCTCATCAATGAAAAGGGCTTTCAAGGCTTTTCCACAAGAGAAGTGGCCAAACGAGAAGGAGTTTCCGAAGCTACCATCTTCAAGCATTTTAAATCGAAAAACGAACTCGTATCAGCCGTTCTTGAGCACTCTTCCCAATATGATCATGCTTTGTTGGAAGCAACCCTAACGAAGAACTTAACTCCCAAAGAGAAGGTTCTTCATCTCATCGACAGCTATATAACTTACTGTGAGAACTATCCGGAAATTACGGCGATTCTTCTGGCCTACAATGGATTGTTGTACGACGAAGAGCTCAGGGATAAGGTTATGGAGATTATTTACCGACGGTCAAACGACATCCAGTCTTTAATTCATAGCTCGATCGGAATGGGTGAACTGAAGCCATCCGCTCATAGTGAAAGTTTAACCAATATTATTCTGGGAATGATTCATGAGATCATTCTCAAGTGGCGAATGGCGGAGTTCAGCTTCTCTTTGCGGGAGCAGACTCTTACTTCGGCAACCATGCTTTTAGAGGCTTTCACCATGACACACGAAGCCAAACTATAGAGAGGAGATAGAGAAGGGTGGATTTCAGTCTGCATTTAGGAGATAATCTCCCAGCCCTGATCTGGAGCAGCGACCGGGCGGGAAACTATGACTATGTCAATCAGGCCTGGTTGGAATTCACAGGGCTTGCCTTTGCGGAAATCCGTGATCAGGGTTGGCTGAGCTGTGTTCATCCTGAAGATTCTCCGGGGGTCATGAAAGGGCTGGAGCATAGTCGCAGACATAAGGCTCCCTTTGAAGCAGAGTACCGTTTGCGTCGGTATGATGGGGAATACCGTCATTGCCTGAGCCGTGGTCAGCCTTATGATGATTCTAAGGGAGAGCTGGCCGGCTACACCGGTGTGGTCATAGATGTTACAGAGCGCAAAGAAGCAGAAATCATGACACGAGAAAACGCAGAAAAATTCAGAGAGATTTTTAATCGCATTACGGACTGTGTGTTTATCCATGAAGTTAAGGATGATGGACAGATTGGCAAAATTCAGGAAGTCAATGATATGGCTTGTGAGCTTATCGGCTTGACCAGGGCAGAGATTATCGAGCTAAACCAAGAAGTGATCAAAGTCAGGAACCCTTTGACACTGGCCAATGAGTTCACTCAGAAATTATTGAGCAAAAATTACCTGGTTTTTGAAGGAATGCTGTTGACCCATCAGGGGAAGGAGATCCCTGTGGAAGTCAAGGCCCATTACCATGTCTTAAACGGTCGCAGGATGTTGCTTTCTATTGCCAGGGATATTACCAATCAAAAACGGATCCATAAAATCTTATTGGCAAGCCATAATAAATACCGTCAGCTTTTCGATAACATCACTGATGCGGTTTTTGTCTATGAACTGCAAAAGGGTGGATATCCCGGGCTGTTGATCGAAATAAACGAAAAGGCCAGGAGGCTTATGGGCTATCATGAAGAAACATTCATGTTTTCTGCAGGACCCTGTATTCGCCCATCCTCACCACAATTAACCTTGGATGACGTGTGGCAAAGCCTGGAAAGAACCCATTCAGTAAGTTTCGAGGGGATCTGTACCAATCTGGAGGGCGAGGATATTCCCGTCGAAGTCAATTGCCATACCTTCCCTTTAAACGGCAGCAAGGTGATGCTGACCCTTCTTCGCGATATTACCGAGAGAAAGCAAATCGAACAGGAACGAAAACGGACTGAGGCGGAGTTTCAGCAGGCCAAGGAGAAGGCTGAAGCAGCCAATCGGGCCAAAAGCGAATTTCTGGCCAATATGAGTCATGAAATTCGTACACCGATCAATGGGATCATCGGCATGATCGATCTCACCCTCTTAAGCTCCTTAGAGAAGACCCAAAGAGAGAATTTAAAGATTGCCAAAAACTGCGCTTACTCTCTGTTTAAAATCATCAATGATATTTTGGATTTTTCCAAAATCGAAGCCGGAAAACTAACGGTTGAAGAGATTGAATTTAACCTTAAGGAAGTCATCGAACAGATTATCAAAACCCACAGTCCTGAAGCTGAACGCAAAGGTCTGGACTTGGTCTACACCCTCTCGGCCAACCTCCCCGGTTACTATAAAGGAGATCCGGAACGGATTAAGCAAGTCCTCAATAACCTGCTGAGCAATGCTCTCAAGTTTACCGAGCGGGGAGAGGTTTCCCTGGCGGTCAAACGCCTGCAAGGGGATGAGGACGTTTCGGATTTAAAATTTACTGTCATGGACACGGGAATCGGCATAGCCCAAGAGGATCAGCTGCATCTTTTTGAAGAGTTTAACCAAGTGGACGGCTCCATTACCCGCAACTATGGGGGAACCGGTTTAGGGTTAGCCATATCCAGAAAACTGGTTGAGATGATGGGGGGAAGAATCTGGGTCGAAAGTGAAAAAGGGCAAGGGAGTTCCTTTGGCGTTGTTTTAAGGCTGAAACATGGCGACAAAGACACGCTGCGCTTCAAGTCCACCCAGAATAATGACGAGGCAAGGAAAGCATCAGCCGCAAGGTCTTACCGAATCCTTTTAGCTGAAGATCATATCGTGAATTCCATTGTCATAACGGAAATGCTCAAAATCCAAGGCCATCTGGTCGATATCGCCATGGATGGAGAAGAAGCCTTGGCTCTTTATTATCAGAATCCTTATGATGTCATTCTTATGGACATCCAGTTGCCGCGTCTGGATGGGATCGAAGTGACGAAAAGAATTCGGGCAAGTGAAGGGGCTCAAAGCCATACCCCGATCATTGCCTTAACCGCCTACGCCTTGCAAGGGGATCGGGAAGGATTCCTCCAGGCCGGTATGGATGAATACATCCCCAAGCCCGTAATGATGGAGGAGCTGATCATGGTCTTGGATAGAGTGGTGACCAAGTTCGCTTCCCCAGAGGGGCAAGCCCAGCAGGAGGAGGTTGTTATTACCGATGAGGGTGTCTATTTCAAGGATATGCCCTCCTCCCCGGAGAGCGTCAATAAGGACCTTGAACTCAGCGAGATGGCCTATGATTTTAAAAAACTGCGCATCGCCCTCAACAATGGCGACAGTGTCGCTCTGGAGCATATCGCCCATCGCATCAAGGAACGGTGTTCCGTAATCGGAGCTCATAAATTAAAGGCTCTGGCCTTTAAGATTGAACTGGCCGCCCGGCGTGGCAATCCCGAGGAAGCAAAGGACTATCTGCACGATTTGGATAATGAATACAATCAATTGAGTGGAGGAATGTTGAATGAAAATACTCGTAGCTGAAGATGATTTAGCCAGCAGCGCTTTTTTGGTCCAATTCCTCACCCAATATGGAGAAGTCGATCGGGCGGTGGATGGTTTGGAAGCACTTGAAGCCTATTCCTTGTGCCGGCAGGAGCTGAGGCCTTATGACATCATCTTTCTGGATATCATGATGCCTAAAGTCGATGGAGTCACGGTCTTAAAGGCCATAAGAAATTATGAAACCAAAAAGAGGGTTAAACCGGAAAATAAAACCAAAGTTGTCTTGACCAGCGCCTTAACAGAAACCGATTATGTTAAAAAAGCCAGGGAAGTCGGTTACGAAGGCTGCTTATCCAAACCCCTCGATACACAAGAGGTTCATAATATCATGCAGCAACTGGTATGAATCAAGGGGAATCAAGGGGACAGGTCCCATTATTCAAAAATGAATAACGGGACCTGTCCCTCTTTTGATTTGCACTTTTTTGCAGTGTGAGTTTTATCACACTCCCTAAAAACTGAAGTCACAGAATTGTTCCTTACCTTGCGATAAGATAATTGCAGACGGTTGGCATGGGACTGACTGTCCAATGACACAATCCATGAACAAAAATTTATTAATAATGGATAGGGAGGATTCGCAAAGATGAGTATGTTCTGTTTTCAATGTCAGGAAACCGCTAAAGGAACCGGCTGTACCATCAAAGGAGTATGTGGAAAAACTGCAGATGTCGCTAACCTGCAGGATCTTCTGCTCTATGTCATGAAAGGAATCGCCATCAACAGCCTGCAAGCCCGTGAACTGGGGATTGTCCGCCAGGACGTAGACAAATTCGTTATGGAAGGCTTATTCGCCACCATTACCAACGCTAACTTTGATAACGCTCGTTTCGTAGCTCTGGTTCGTGAAGGTCTTGCTTTACGCGACAGCTTAAAAGCCGACATCGTCAAAGCCGGGGGAGTTCTGCCCGCTAATCTTCATGATTCAGCAACTTGGACTGCAGATTCTGCGGAAGAATTTGATCAAAAGGCAGCACAAGTAGGTATCTTAGCTACTGAAAACGAAGATGTACGCTCCCTTCGTGAACTTTTAATCTATGGACTTAAAGGAATGGCTGCTTACGCAGAGCATGCCTTTGCTCTTGGCTATGAAGATAACAGCATCTTTGCTTTCATGATGAAAGGCCTGGCCGCTACTACCGATGACAGCCTCTCCGCAGACCAACTGGTTGCTCTGGTACTCGAAGCCGGAAAATACGGCGTCGATGTCATGGCTCTGCTGGATAAAGCCAATACAACTTCTTACGGCAACCCCGAAATCACTAAAGTCAATATCGGTGTACGCAATAACCCTGCCATCCTCATCAGCGGTCATGATTTGAGAGATTTGGAAGATCTCTTGAAGCAAACAGAAGGAACCGGCGTGGATGTTTATACACACGGCGAAATGCTCCCTGCTCACTACTATCCGGCCTTCAAAAAGTATGCTCACTTTGTGGGTAACTATGGCAATGCCTGGTGGAAACAAGACAAAGAATTTGATTCCTTTAACGGAGCTATTCTTCTCACCACCAACTGTTTAGTACCCCCCAAGGATTCCTATAAAGACCGTCTCTTCACCACCAGTGTCGTAGGCTACGAAGGTGTAAAACACATCCCTTCCCGTGAAGCAGGCAAAGTCAAAGACTTCTCGGCAGTGATCGAATTAGCCAAAATCTTACCGGCACCGACAGAGATCGAAACCGGAGAAATCGTTGGCGGCTTTGCTCATAATCAAGTCTTTGCCGTAGCTGATAAAGTGGTTGAAGCTGTAAAATCCGGAGCTGTAAAACGCTTCTTCGTCATGGCCGGTTGTGACGGACGGATGAAGAGCCGCGATTACTATACAGAATTCGCCAAAGCCCTTCCCCAAGACACCATCATCCTCACTGCAGGTTGTGCCAAATATAAATACAACAAACTGGAACTGGGAGATATCGGTGGCATTCCCAGAGTCCTGGACGCCGGACAATGTAACGACTCCTACTCCCTGGCCGTCATTGCCCTTAAGCTTAAAGAAGTCTTCGGCCTTGACGATGTCAACCAACTTCCTATCTCCTACAATATTGCCTGGTATGAGCAAAAAGCTGTGATCGTGCTTCTGGCACTCCTCTACCTGGGCGTGAAGAATATCCACTTAGGACCCACCTTGCCTGGATTCCTCTCTCCCAACGTAGCTAAAGTTCTGGTTGAGAACTTCGGAATCGCCGGTATCACCACAGTTGATGACGACATGAAAATCTTCATGGGTGCATGATCATCCTACTCAATACCTTCCCCTATCTAAGCAGGAGGCCTAAGCCTCCTGCTTTTTTTGGGACAAGGGGACAGGTCTACTGTCCCACCTTGTCCCAAAACACTATAGTGCATCTGATAATATTGTAGCTTATTGGAGATAATGCTATAATTCCCCTGAGGTGATGACCATGCCAAGGAGGCCAAGGAAACAAAGCTCAACGGGTATATATCATGTCATCATGCGGGGCATAAACCGACAAAATATTTTTGACGACAAGGAGGATCGTCGTAAATTCATAGAGAAGCTGGTTTACTATAAAACGGTATGTGGTTACAAAATATATGCTTATTGTTTAATGGATAATCATATTCATGTTTTAATACAAGAACTCAACGAACCTCTAAGTATATCAATAAAACGAATTAGTTCCAGCTATGTCATGTGGTTTAACAAGAAATATGAACGGTGCGGACATTTATTCCAGGAAAGGTTCAGAAGTGAAGTGGTAGAGACGGATCGCTACTTTTTAACAGTGTTGAGGTATATCCATCAAAATCCCGTAAGGGCTAAGATTGTTGAAGATGTAGCCAAATATCCGTGGAGCAGCTATCATGAATTTTTTCTAACGGACTCTAAAGTCGATAGAGAATATGTTTTAAAAATATTCGGTGACATATCGGCAGACGCCTTGATCAATTTTAGTGAGTTTCATAAGGATAAGAATGATGATAGCTGTCTTGACGCTGAAACATTGAGACTGATTAGTGATGAGACTATCAAAGAAATGATCAGGGTGCAGTTTGGCACCGATTCCGTTAGACTAATAGAGATGGAAAAAACCTTACAAAGCAAGATCTTAAGAGCGTTAAAGTCTATGGATGGTGTAAGTGTTCGACAAATATCAAGGGTGACTGGGCTATCGAAAAGTAAAGTTTGGCGTGCATAAAAAAGCGAGTGAAGGCTCAATGAACAAAACTGTTCAGGAGACATCACTCGCTTTGCCATGATTGGACGGCAGGATTGCCCTCCAAGTTCAACAGGTCAAAGATTGATAGCTTGAAAAGGTGGGACAGCAAACCTGTCCCCTTGTCCCGCCCTAGCGGCCGTGGAATTTGGGTTCACGTTTTTCAAGGATGGAGTCGATGGCCTCTTTTTTGTCTTCCGTGCCCATACAGAAGGTGGAGCCGGCTTCCTCATACATCAGACCTATTTCCAAAGGAGCATCCACAGCCAGGTTAATGGCTTTTTTGGCAAAGCGAATGGCATAGGGAGGCATGCTGGCAATCTGCTCTGCCATCTTTAAAGCCTCATTCAATAAATTCTCCGACTCCACCAAAATATCCACAAGCCCGATGCGGGCCGCCTCCTGGGCATCGATCCGCTCGGCGGTAAAGATCAGGCGTTTGGCCTGGCTGGGGCCGACGGTCCGTGTCAGACGCTGGGTTCCTCCCATATCCGGGTTAAGGCCAATCCGCACTTCGTTAATGGAAAAAAGTGAGGAACTCGAAGCAATGCGGATATCCCCGCATAAAGCCAGCTCTAAACCGCTTCCTACGGTAATGCCGTTGATTGCCATAATCACCGGTTTGATAAAACGATCCCAACGGGTGTTAATGCCTTGATAGCGATACAGATCACGGGAGATAAAGTGAGGGTTAAGCTTGGCTAAAAGAGAAAGATCAGCGCCGGCACAGAAGAATTTATCCCCTGCCCCGGTAAAGATAACCACCCGCACCTCATCATCATAGTGCAGGTCCTCCTGAATTTTCTCCATCTCCTGGTAGGTATCCAGGGTCCAGGAATTCCCTTTATTGGGACGGTTTAAAGTAACGAGGGCAATAGCCCCTTTTTTCTCCACTGTGAAGTCATTGTATGAGCTCATCAATCTTACCCCTCTCATGGGTTGGCAACCCTATTTATTTAGTGTATCAACGTTCCTTATTCCTGGAGATATCCGGCCTACCCCAAACTAAGGGCTGCCTTATATCCGGTATGAACTGCATCCAGAACTTTAGCGGGCTTAGTGGCATCTCCGATCTGCTGCAGGGTTACATGGGCAGGCAACTTATCCTGGAGAGCTTTCATCAGCTCCTGATTAGCCACAGAGCCAACCGCCGATATCACAGTATCTCCGGGAATCAGGCTTTCACCCTCCGGACCTTCCACCCAGACTCCATCGGCACGGACCGCCTTCACCATGGTATTGGTTAAAACCTTGACCTGATAACGTTGGAGATCGGCCAGCATTGCCCAGCGGGTGCTTGAACCCAGATCCCGGCCCACGCCCTTGGTCATTTCCACCAGAGTAACCCGTTTTCTTCCCTGGAAAAGCAGCCTGGCCAGAGTCTCTGTGCTTTCGGCCTGATTGACGATTAGAAAGCGAAGGATTTCAGCATCCAGGGTTCCTTGACCGGCCAGATAGAGGGCTGTTTCTACTCCCACCGAGCCGCCGCCTACGATTACGACCTGCTCCCCTGTTTCTTTGCCGGCCAGGACATCCCAGGCCTGGGCAATCTCCACCCCTTCCTCCACGGGGAAGGGAGGGGCCATCGGCAGGGCACCGGTAGCAAAGATAATGTCGGTAAAGTCCTCCTCCGCAATACCTGCCAAAATATTTTCCACATCAGCTTCTTGATTGGTATAGATTTTGACTCCCTGAGCCTTACAGGCCTGAACCAAGTACTCCGTAAACCGATTGAAATCCTGACGCTCAGGCGGTGCCGCAGCCAAATTGAGCTGCCCACCCGGCCGGCTGGATTTTTCCCAGACCGTTATATTATGTCCCTGTGAGCTGGCTACCCGCGCGAACTCCAGTCCGGCGGGACCGGCCCCTACGACGAGAACCTTCCTAGGGGATGAAGAAGCTCCCTGGCCCTTGAGCTCAGCTTCCCGCCCGGCTTCCGCATTGACTAAGCAAGCTACGGGTATCCCTCGGAACACATGATCCAGGCACCCTTGGTTGCAGGCGACGCAGGGACGGAGCGGTGAAGGATCCAAGCCCTGGGCCTTTAAAGGCAGGTTGGGATCCGCCAGAATCGGCCGGGCGAACCCTACCAAATCCGCATCCCCGGAAGTAAGGATATCCCGGGCCAATTCAGGGGTGGTAATGCGATTGGAAGCAAACACCGGCAGGTCAACCACTTGTTTAATTCCCCGCACTAAATAGCGGAAGGCGGCCGGGGGAACATTCATGGTAATCTGAGGGACGAGGGTCTCATGCCAGCCTCCTGTTACATTGATGGCATCAACCCCTGCTGCCGCCAAGGCTTTGGCAAAGGTCCGGGCCTCTTTATTGGTATGTCCCCCCGGAATAAAGTCATTGCCCGCAATCCGGACAACGACAGGGAAGTCAGGCCCTACTCCTTGGCGGATGGCCGCTATAATTTCCAGGGCAAAACGCATCCGATTGGGCAGATCCCCGCCATATTCGTCTGTCCTCTTATTGGTTGCGGGAGAGAGAAACTCCGAGATGAGATACCCCGTTCCGGCTAAAATCTCCACCCCGTCAAACCCTGCCTTTTGAGTACGAACAGCGGCCTGGGCAAAAGTTTGCACCAGTTCCTTAATTTCCTCTACGGTCAGTTCATGAGGAATTTCTTTCGTTAATTTAGAAGGGAGAGGAGAAGGGGCCACAGGTTGATTCCCGGTTAATAGAGAAGATGCATAATTTCCCGCCTGATAGAGCTGGGTCATGACCTTGGCGCCCTCCTGATGGACAGCCTCCACAAGCTTCTGCAGTCCGGGGATATAGCGATCTTCATCCAATTGAATCATGCCTAAAGTATTGCCGACCCGATCGATGCCGCAGCCACCGACTATAACCAGGCCTACTCCGCCCCAGGCGCGCACCCGGTAGAATTCAATGAGCCGATCCGTGACCTCCCCGTCAGGACAGTAGTTGAGATGCATGGCGGGCAGCACCATACGGTTTTTCAGCTCCATTTTCCCGATGCGAATCGGTGAAAAAAGAGGATCTTGTTTTGACATAGTTGGCACCTCCAAAAATGAACGATCATTCATTATCGAACAGCATACCACGAAAAGCCTTGCGGGGAAATACTTTTTTAAGAATAATCAGATTATTAAATAAATATAAAATATTTTAAAAATGGTATTCCGTTTTGTCCGGGAATTTGATATTATATTATAAAAATGAATGAGTATTCATTCATGGATGAGGAGAAAGGGGAAACGAGATGAACATATTGGTTTGTCTAAAACAAACATTTGACACCGAAGCGAAGATTGTGATCAACCCACAGGGTCAAATCGACTCGACCGGGGTAAATCTCATTATGAATCCTTATGATGAGTTTGCTGTGGAAGAGGGAATCCGCCTCAAAGAGAAATTCGGCGGCGAAGTAACCGTATTGAGCATGGGTGGCCCCAAAGTCAGCGAAGTGTTGCGCACAGCCCTGGCTATGGGAGCGGATAAAGCGGTTGCCATTCAGGATCCTGCTTTGGACGGCAGTGATGAATTTGTTACTGCGGTCGTTCTCGCTAAAGCTGTTCAAAACATTCCCTATGATATCATTCTTTCCGGACGGATTGCCATTGATGACGGCTCAAGCCAGGTGACCGCCCGTCTGGCAGAGCTGTTAGGTGTGCCGTCGGTTTCAACTGTCTCAGAGTTGAAGGTGGAGGGCATGACCGCCACAGTGTCCCGTGACATCGACGGGGGTATGGAAGTCGTCGAAGTGCCCTTGCCGGCTGTGATCACCGCCCAAAAAGGGTTGAATGAGCCCCGCTATCCTTCCGTGGCCGGAATTATGAAAGCCAAGAAAAAGGAATTGAAAACTTTGAGCTTGACCGATCTTGGCCTGACGGCAGCTGGAGCCGGCACCCAAGGGGCGAAGATGAAGGTGGTCAAGATGAGCCTGCCTCCTGCCCGCCAAGCTGGCCGCCTTATCCAGGGGGAACCTCCTCAGGCTGTTGCCGAATTGGTCAATGCCTTGATGAATGAAGCAAAAGTAATTTAGTTGACGGAAAATAAGGAATGAGTTGAAGGAAAACAAGGAAAGAGAGGATTGAGCAGGATGCCTAAGGGAATTTTAGTTGTACTTGAGCAGTATAACGGGGAGCTTCGCAAGGTCTCCCTGGAGCTTCTGAGCGAAGGCCGGCGTTTAGCGGACATGGCTGGATTGAACGTCACAGGGGTATTATTGGGCCAAAACCTTAAGGATTTGGCTGCGGCGGCAGCTTCCTATGGTGCTGATAAAGTGATCGTTGTCGACGACCCGGCTTTAAAAGATTATACCACCGGTGCCTACACCTCCGTACTCAACCGGGTGATCCGGGATGAGGAGCCCGAAGTGGTGGTGATGGGCAATACCGGGATTGGCCGGGATCTGGCTCCCCGTCTGGCCCAGCGCCTGGGAGTGGGATGCGCGTCAGATTGTGTGGCCGTTACCGTGGACCCTGCCTACAAACTGCGCTTTAAGCGCCCTGTCTATGCCGGTAAGGCCTATGCAGAAGTAGCTACTGAGGCACGCCCCATTCTGGCCACCATCCGCCCCAACAGCTTCAGCGTGGCCGCCCCTAATCCGGACCGTCAAGCCGAAGTGGAGGAAGTTGCGGCAAGTATTGATGCCGCTGATCTCAGAGCCATCGTCAAAGAAGTGATTCGTCAGGCTTCCAGCCGCCCCGAACTTACCGATGCCAATGTGATCGTTTCCGGCGGGCGGGCCATGAAGAATGAGGAAAACTTCAAGATCCTTGAAGACCTTGCCGATACCATAGGAGCCGCCGTAGGGGCTTCCCGGGCAGCCGTTGATTCCGGATACCGGGAATATAAATACCAGGTAGGTCAAACCGGCAAGACCGTTTCCCCAACCTTGTATATTGCCTGCGGAATTTCGGGAGCTATTCAACATTTGGCGGGAATGGGTTCCTCCAAGGTGATTGTAGCGATCAATAAAGACCCGGAAGCAAACATCTTTACCGTGGCGGATTATGGCATTGTCGGGGATCTTTTTGAAATCGTCCCCTTGCTTACTGAGGAGTTCAAAAAGCAACTGGCTTAAGCAAACAGAGCACTGCCTGGAAAGGTCTCAAGAGGATAAACAGTCCGCGGCCTCGGGTAACCCTACTGAAGAAAAGGAGAGCTTGACAAGTTCGATAAGAAGGATGTCTAATTAAGTCAAAAAAGTAAGTAAAGGAGACGAAGTATGGCTGTTTCCCGGGAAGACAAATATGAAAGAATTTTAGATGCAGCAATAGAAGCATTTGCAGAGGTTGGCTATCATTCGTGTCAAGTATCGAAGATTGCCCGAATTGCGGGAGTGGCTGACGGGACGATTTACCTCTACTTTAAGAATAAAGAAGATATCCTCATTCGTCTCTTTACGGAAAGAATGGGAGATTTTATCCAACTCATTCGCAGCAGGATGGAATCCTGTCAGGATACCCGAAGCCGTCTTAGGGCAATTGTCCACACTCATTTGACCCATATGGAGAATAATCGTGCTCTGGCAACCGTTACCCAGGTCGAATTAAGGCAACCCAATTCAAATCTGTACAGTGCGATTGCGGTGCCGCTGCGAGAGTACTTCCGACTGGTTGAGGAGGTGATTGAAGAAGGAATAAAGCAGCAGGAAATTATTCCTTCACTCAATATACATGTCGCCCGCCAAATGATTTTCGGCACCATCGATCGGGCGACTACCGACTGGGTTTTTGCACGGTCTGAGCGCTCCTTAAGCAAGGAAGCAGACTGCATGCTGGAGCTGTTCTCAGGAGCTCTCGGGCTGCCGAAGGAATAAGCAATCCCCTTGTAAATTTTCTCAGGGAAAGTCATTGGCGTAGAGGATCTGAGGGCTTTCTCTCGAAGTAAAAGACTGAATATTCATAAATTTAAAAATCATACAACAAAGCCAAATGAGAGAAGGAGGATGAATATGGCCATCTATAAAGTGGCGGTTTTAGGCTCAGGGGTTATGGGAAGCACCATCGCGGCCCATCTCGCCAATGCCGGAATTCCCAGTATACTGCTGGACATAGTACCCCCTAGTTTGTTGCCGGAGGAAGAAGCGGCCGGGCTGACCTTGGCATCCCCCCAAGTCAGAAATCGTTTTGCCGCATCCAACAAAGCCAAACTCATCAAGATGAACCCTGCTCCATTGTTTGTTCCGGAATTTGCGGATCGTATCGAAGTCGGCAATTTTGAGGACGATCTGCCCCGCTTGCAAGAAGTGGACTGGGTTATTGAAGTGGTTGTAGAGCGTTTGGACATCAAAATCGACCTCTTTAAGAAGGTGGCGCAGCATGTCCGCCCGGGAACCATCGTAACATCCAACACTTCCGGTATTTCTTTAAAATCCATGACAGAAGGGCTTCCTGAAGAATTTACCAAGAGCTTTTTTGGCACCCACTTCTTTAATCCTCCCCGCTATATGAAGCTTTTTGAATTGATTCCCGGCCCCAACACAGATCCGGCCGTTATTCAGGAGATGGAAGAGTTTGCCGAGCGGGTGCTGGGCAAAGGGGTCGTCTATGCCAAAGATACTCCCAACTTCATCGCCAACCGCATCGGCGTCTTTGGCTTGGCGGCAACCATCAGGGAGATGCAGCGTTCCGGCTTAACCATCGATGAAGTGGATGCTTTAACCGGGCCGGTTATGGGACGTCCTAAGTCAGCCTCCTTCCGAACCGTGGATATGGTAGGCCTGGATACCTTTGTTCATGTCGCCAATAATGTGGGAGATAATGTACCTGAAGAAAAAGAGTTCTTCGTCATGCCGGACTTCATTCATACCATGATCAAAAACGGCTGGCTGGGGGATAAAAGCAAGCAAGGGTTCTATAAAAAGGTCAAGACGGCAGAAGGCAAAGAAGTGCTGGTTCTTGATCCCCATACCATGGAGTATGTTCCCAAGAAAAAAGTCAAATTTGCCTGCCTGGATAAAGCCAAGAATGCGGGCGGTCTTAAAGATAAGATGAAAACCTTGGTCAACGGCAAAGATCCCGGAGCCGAATTCGCCTGGAATGTCTTGAAGGAAGTTCTCCTTTATGCGGCCAGCCTGGCTCCTCAAATCGCCGATGATCTTACAGCTCTTGATGCCGGTATGAAGCTGGGCTTCAACTGGGAAATGGGACCCTTTGAGACCTGGGATGCCTTAGGCGTTAAAGCCACCGCGGAGCGCATCGTAGCTGAGGGCGGGACCTTGCCCGAGATTGTGGAAAAGCTGCTGGCTGAAGGTAAAGACAGCTTCTATCAGAAGACCGAAGGCGGGGATACTCTGTATTATGCCGAGGGCGAGTACAAGGAAAAGGCTGCCAGCCCCTATTCCTTCTCCCTTAAAAAGGCCCATAAACAAGGCAAGAAAATCTTCGGCAATTCCGGTGCCAGCTTAGTTGATATGGGTGACGGTGTGGCCTGCCTGGAATTCCATTCACCGAACAACTCCATTGGCGGGGATATCATGAATATGATCCACAAGTCCCTGGCAGAGGTGGAAAAGAACTATTTGGGCATGGTGATCGGCAGTCAGGGTAAGAATTTCGCCGTTGGTGCCAATCTGATGCTGATTATGATGGAAGCGGAGGAAGGCAATTGGGATGACCTGGATCTTATGGTCCGCGAATTCCAAAGAGGAACCATGGCTCTTAAATACGCCAAGAAGCCGGTGGTAGCCGCTCCCTATGGTATGACTTTAGGCGGCGGAACTGAGGTTTGCCTCCATTCCCATGCCATCCAGCCTGCAGCTGAGACCTATATGGGTCTGGTCGAGCTGGGAGTCGGCCTCATCCCCGGCGGCGGCGGCACCAAGGAAATGGCCCTGCGCGCCATGGAAGGAATTCTTCCCGGTGTGGTCGTTGCTCCGGACTATTTCTTCGCCAAACGCTTCGAAGTAGTGGCCATGGCCCAGGTTTCCACCAGTGCGGAAATGGCCAGAAAGCTTGGCTTCTTAAGGGCAAGTGATCGCTGCAGTATGAATGCCGACCATGTTCTTCTCGATGCCAAAGCCCGTGTCCTTGATTTGGCAAGAGACTTCCGCCCCATCATTCCTCAGAAGGTCAAAGCGGCAGGACCGGGAGTCCGTGCCTTCCTGGAAATGGCCCTGTACGGCATGAAAGAAGGGCGTTATATCTCCGAATACGATGCTCACTTAGGGAAAAAACTCGCTTATGCCATGACCGGCGGCGATGTCCTGGCCGGAACTCTGGTGGATGAGCAATATCTCCTCGATCTGGAAAGAGAAGTGTTCTTAAGCCTTGCCGGAGAACCCAAGACCCTGGATCGCATCCGGCATATGCTCACCAAGAATAAGCCATTAAGGAATTAGGAGGTGAAGGATCATGAAAGAAGCATTTATTATTGAAGCGAAACGTACTGCCATCGGCAAAGCCGGTCGGGGCTCCCTGGCTCACATGCGTCCGGATGATTTGGCAGCCTTTGTTATTCAGGATGTTTTGAAAAGTGCCCCCGATCTAAATCCATCAGACATTGATGATTGTGTCATCGGCTGCTCCTTCCCCGAGGGAGAACAAGGGATGAACATGGCCCGGGTGATTGCTCTGCGGGCAGGTCTTCCCATCGATGTATCCGGACTCACCATCAACCGCTTTTGTTCCTCAGGACTGCAGGCTATCTCCCTGGCAGCAGACAGAATCCGTTTGGGAGAAGCGGACGCCATGCTGGCCGGCGGAGCAGAAAGCATGTCCGCAGTGCCTATGGGCGGCGGCAAGCCGGCCCCCAATCCCTACATGATGGAGCATTGTCCGGAAGTCTACCTCTCCATGGGACTTACCGCTGAAAATGTAGCCAAGAAATATGAAATTACCCGGGAACAGCAGGATGAGTTTGCCGCAGCCAGCCATCAAAAGGCCCACGCAGCCCAAGTCGGCGGCCGTTTTGAGGAAGAGATCGTTCCTGTCCTTATCGCCAGTGGTAAAAAAGGAGAAGTATGGTTCAGTAAAGACGAAGGTATCCGTGCCGATAGTACCGTGGAATCCCTCGGCAAATTAAAGCCGGCCTTTAAAAACGGCGGCTGCGTCACGGCGGGGAACTCCTCTCAGACCAGTGACGGTGCTGCAGCCACCCTCCTTATGTCCGAAGAAAAGGTCAAGGAACTGGACCTGAAACCCCTTGCCGTATGGCGCGGTTTCGCCGTGGCAGGAGTCGAAGCGGAACTTATGGGAATCGGTCCTATCAAGGCCATCCCTAAAGTTCTCAAGCAAGTGGGCTTAACCCTTGAGCAAATAGACCTCTTTGAACTCAACGAGGCCTTTGCCTCTCAGTCCCTGGCCATCATCAAGACCCTGGGCATCGACCCGGCCAAGGTCAACCCCAACGGCGGCGCCATCGCTTTCGGACACCCCCTGGGCTGCACCGGAGCTAAGCTCACCGCCACCCTGCTCCATGAAATGAAACGCCGCGGTCTCAAGTACGGTATGGTGACCATGTGCATCGGCGGCGGTATGGGAGCCGCAGGAGTCTACGAGCTTCTGTAAGTGGGACACAGGGACAGGTGAACTGTCCCATAGGGACCCGCATTGAGAGCAGCCAATAGTTAATCTATCATATTTTTTCTAAGTTAAATCTGTCATGTCTTTTCTAAAGTAAAGTGAAATTAAATTAAATGGGAACAGAAATTGGGACAGAGGACCTGTCCCCCTGTCCCGGGAGGAGAGAAATACTATGGAATTGGAATTAGGCCTCAAAGGCGGCGGCTTCCTGCTTGCCGAAGTAACTCCCGAGCAAGTCTATGTCCCGGAGGAATTAAACGAGGATCATTTGCAGCTTAAGAAAATGACCCGTAACTTTGTGGAAAAAGAGATCGGGCCCAAGCTCGAAGCTCTCGAAGAGCAGGAAGACGGCCTCATCCGCGGTTTCATGGCCCAAGCCGGTGAGTTGGGACTGCTTGGCTTAGAGGTTCCCGAAGAATTAGGCGGCATGAGCATGGATAAATTCTCCACCGTTGTCGTCGGGGAAGAAGTTCCCCGCGGCGCTTCCTTTGCCGTGGCCTTTGCCGCTCATACCGGAATCGGCACCCTGCCCATCGTCTATTTCGGTACTCCTGAGCAAAAGGCCAAATATCTCCCCGGCCTTGCCTCTGGAGAGAAGATTGCCGCTTACTGCCTTACCGAGCCCGGCTCCGGTTCAGACGCTTTAGGTGCCAAAACTACAGCCGTTCTCAATGCTGAAGGAACCCACTACATTCTCAATGGAACCAAGCAATTTATCACCAATGCCGGTTTTGCCGATATCTTCCTGGTCTACGCAAAAGTGGACGGCAAGCTTACCAACTTTATCGTGGAGCGGACCATGCCCGGTGTTTCTTTCGGACCGGAAGAGAAGAAGATGGGCATCAAAGGCTCCTCCACCCGCCAAGTCATCCTGGAAGATGTGGCCGTTCCGGTGGAGAACATCGTCGGTGAATTGGGCCGCGGTCATGTGGTTGCCTTCAATATTCTGAATGTCGGACGCTTCAAGCTGGCTGCCGCAGCCATCGGTAGTGCTCAGCTTGCTTTGGAAGTCACTCTGAAATATGCTGGTGAGCGCAAGCAGTTTGGCGTTCCTTTAAGCTCCTTCGGTGCTATTCAAACCAAATTTGCCGAAATCGCCACACAGACCTATCTGGCTGAGAGTGTGGTCTACCGTACTGCCGGGCTGATGGAAGAAGCCTGCCAGGATCTGGATGTCACCGGCGATTGCCGTAAAGAAGCCGGCAAGGCTATCGAAGAGTATGCCATCGAGTGCTCCCTGAATAAAGTTCTGGCCTCTGAAGTACTGGATCTGGCTGTGGATGAAGGGGTGCAGATTCATGGCGGTTATGGCTTTATTGCCGAATATCCCATTGAGCGTATGTATCGGGATTCCCGCATCAACCGTCTCTTCGAAGGAACCAACGAAATCAACCGTCTGCTCGTTCCCGGCACCTTGCTCAAACGGGCGATGAGCGGCGAGCTTCCCCTCTTGGCAGCAGCGAAGAACGTCAGCAAAGATCTTATGTCCGCCGGTTTAGGTTCAGAGGAAGAAGGATTGGCAGCTCTTCTGGATATGACCCAAAAAGCTAAGAAGCTTTGCTTAATGGCCGCCGGAATTGCCGCCCAGAACCTGGGCATGGAGCTCAAAGACAATCAATATGTTCTACTGGGCCTGGCTGAAATGGTTCTCCAAGTCTACGCTATGGAAAGCGGTGTTCTCCGTGCTCTGAAAGTTCAGGATATGGATGTCACCGATGATCATAAGCTCTTTGTGGAAAAAGCTGCTACCTTGGGTGCTTATAGTGCCATGAATATCATTGAGCAGCACGCTAAAGAAGTCATTTGCGCTGCCGAGCAGGGTGATTCCCTGAGCACCGTTCTGGCAGGAATGCGCAAGCTCTTACGCCGTCCCACCGTTGATATGATCGGACTTCGCCGGGAGATCGCCAAGCTCGTGGTGGAAAAGGGCAAGTATCCGGTCCGCTAAGATTTTCAGCTATTCTCGGGGGAAGAAATTTAGGAACGGTTAACTGCAGATGGAAGCGAGCTTAGGAATGTGCAAAACCTAAGCTCGTTGTCCACCCAAACCGGAGCAACAGAAAGAGAAAGCCCGGTTTGACTGGATTGTAATGAAAGAAATGGGGAGGATTCAATATGTCAACATGGGTAGAAGAATACCGTAAAAAGTTAACCACTCCGGATAAAGCGGTAGGGGTAGTGAAGAGCGGAGATTGGATTATTTACTCCTATGCCGCCAATACTCTGCCTGTTCTCGACATGGCTTTAGCCCAAAGGACCCCCGAACTGCACGATATTCAGCTCCTTGCCGGAGTCTCCATGCGTCCCCATGCCGTCGTTAAAGCAGACCCCAGGGGAGAACATTTCACCTGGGATTGTGTGCATTTCAGCGTTATTGATCGGAAGTATTATGAGATGGGCCGGGCTTTCTATATCCCCCTAAGATATTCTGAGGTTCCCCGCTACATCGCCGAAAACATCAGCCGCATTGATGTGTTCATGGTTCAGGTAAGCCCCATGGATCAACATGGCAATTTTAACTTTGGCCCCACAATTTCTCACTATCCGGCAGCCGCAGCCAAAGCCAAAACCGTGATCGTCGAAGTCAATGAAGATATGCCCATCGCCCATGGCGGCTATGGCAACTACATTCATATTTCCGATGTGGACTATATTGTCGAGGGCGGTCATACCGGCATGCCTCAGATTCCCTCCGCACTTGTCACCGATGTGGATCAGAAAATTGCTCAGTATGTTCTCGACGATCTGCGGGATGGGGACTGCATCCAATTGGGAATTGGCGCTATGCCCAATGCCCTGGGTCAGATGATCGCAGCTTCCGATCTCAAGGATCTGGGGGTTCACACGGAAATGTTGGTGGACAGCTATGTGGATATGTGGGAAGCCGGCCGGATCTCCGGGCGCAAGAAACAAATCGACAAGGGACGGATGGTCTATACCTTTGCCGGGGGAACCCAAAAACTCTATGATTTCATCAACAACAATCCTCAAGTAGCGGGATATCCCGTGGATTATACAAACGATCGCTTTATTGCCAGCCGCAACGATAATTTGGTTTCGATCAATAATGCTTTAGAGATCGATCTTTCCGGGCAAGTATGCTCGGAAACGATTGGACCCCGCATGATCAGCGGAGCCGGGGGACAGTTGGATTTCGTCGATGCAGCCTACAGCTCCAAAGGCGGCCGCAGTTTCATTTGTATGGAATCGACCTTTACCGATGCCGAAGGGAAAAAGCATTCCCGAATTCGCCCCCTGCTGACTGAAGGCGCCGTAGTCACGGATACCCGGCCGATGGTGCAATATGTGGTCACTGAGCACGGTAAAGCGAATCTGAAAGGCGCCACGACCTGGCAGCGTGCGGAACGCCTCATCAGCCTGGCTCACCCCGATTTTCGTGAAGAGCTTATTCAAGAAGCAGAGAAATTGAAAATCTGGAGAAAATCCAATAAATAATTGATCAACAGACTTTAGAAGTTTTATGTTTGAAGCTTTATTGTAGAAGCTTTAGTGGATGGAGCCGGCGCATAGTGCAGTTAAGTCGTTAAAAGGAGGTCGGAATGTATGACTCCTACGCGGGAGATCTATTGGAATATTGATTATCACCTTATCATGTATTTTTTTGCAGTAATTATGCTGGGAACCTTCGCTTATGGCGTTGTCCGGCGTTATCGCCTTTGGAAAATCGGGCAGCCGGAAACCCGGTGGAAGGACAGCTGGCAAGGAATCAAAGACATCATCATCTATGGTTTTGGGCACAAGAGAATTCTCAAAGACTTTGCGCCGGGAGTCATGCATCTGGCTGTTCTGGTCGGGTTTATTTTCCTTTTCTTCGCCACAGCCATCATCACCTTGCAGGCAGACTTTGGGATCAATATTTTCAAAGGGGCGTTGTATGTCTTCATTAAGATAACCACGAACCTCTTTGGATTGCTAGCCACCCTTGGGGTTTTGTACCTTTATTACCGCCGTTATGTCAAGCGCCCGGATAAATTGGACAACAAACAAGATGACCTTATTGCCTTAACCCTTGTCTTTGTCATTTTAGTCACAGGTTTCCTGCTGCAAGGCTTCCGGATGGCCGGAGAGCACGATCCCTGGGCTGTTTATGGCTTTGCAGGTTATTGGATGATTGAACCCCTCCGGGCCATGTTTAGCCAGGAACAACTGCTGGCTATGCATAAATTCACCTGGTGGTTCCATATGTTCGTTGCCTTTGGGTTCATAGCTTATTTGCCTTACTCCAAGCTCTTTCATATTTTCCTGGGACCGCTTAACCAATTTCTGCGTAAACGGGAACCGATGGGTGTCCCTGAGTTGATCGATTTTGAAGACGAATCCCAGGAAACTTTCGGGTTAAGCGAATTCAAGCAGCTCTCCTGGAAGGCTATATTTAACTCGGATGTCTGCATACGCTGCGGACGCTGCCAAGAGAACTGTCCTGCCACCGTCAGCGGTAAGCACCTCAACCCTAAGCAGATCATCCAGGATATTAAAGTCCGGGCCGAGGAGGAATATCAAGCTGTTTGCCAAGCCAAAAAAGAGGCCAAACAGGCAGGGGCAGGCCGGCAAGCAGGTGTGATGGCTTCCGGGGAGACAGCCACGGCGGTGGAAGGAACGGCTGCTTTGGCAATACCTCCCGGTCGCGGCTTGATTGGTGAAGTGATTCAGGAGCAGGACATTTGGGATTGTACCACCTGTCGCTCCTGTGAACAGCAATGTCCCGTCTTCGTAGAGCATGTGGACAAAATCGTGGAAATGAGAAGAAATCTTGTGCTGATGGAATCCCGTTTCCCCAGCGAGGCCCAGCTTGCTTTCCGCAATATGGAAAACAACGGCAATCCTTGGGGCATCGGCTGGAACAAGCGGGAAGAATTCCTGAAAGGGCTGGATGTTCCCACCCTGGAAGAGAATCCTGAGGCAGAAATTCTCTATTGGCCCGGTTGCTCCGGGGCTTTCGATGCCCGCAACCAAAAGGTGTCCGCAGCCCTTGTTAAACTCCTGCGGGCAGCCAATGTGAATTTCGCCATTCTCGGCAATGAGGAAAAATGTTGCGGAGACTCAGCCCGTAAACTGGGCAATGAGTTCCTCTTCCAAACTTTAGCCGCTGAGAACCTTGAAGTGATGAATGGTTATGGCGTCAAAAAGATCATCACCCAATGCCCTCATTGTTTCCAAACCCTTTGCCATGATTACCCTCAAATGGGCGGCAAGTATGAGGTTGTTCACCATACCACCTATCTTAAGGAGCTTTTAGACAGCGGAAAGCTCAGGCTCAAGGATTTGGAAAGCCTGGGTAAGGATCTTAAAGTAACTTACCATGACTCATGCTATCTGGGGCGTTATAATAAGATCTACAGCGAGCCGCGGGAAATCCTTAAGGCTGCCGGTTTAAAAGTGATCGAGATGAAGCGGACGAAGGACAAGAGCTTTTGCTGCGGTGCCGGCGGCGGACGGATGTGGCTGGAAGAGCATGGCGGAGAGCGCATCAATGAACTGCGTACCAATGAAGCCATGGCTACCGGGGCTGATATCATCGGTACAGCCTGTCCTTTCTGTCTCACCATGATCAATGACGGCATCAGCGCCAAAGAAGAGGCCGGGGACAAAACCAAAGCCTTGGATATCGCTGAAGTTCTCGCTCAAAGAGTTTAGGTGAAAAAGTCAGGTAAAAGTTAGGTAAAAAAGAATAGATCCTGAATCCAGGCAAGAGGTAGAATAAGAGAGAACAATGTGTTCAGGCTAAATAAAAAGAGACGGTCATGGATCCATGACCGTCTCACCTTAAATGCCGTCGCACTTGTCACATTTGACTAAGAAAACTTCACCATCCTTGCCGGAATAGCTGATGGTCTTTTGGCATACTGAGCAGACCACTTGAAAGGGATGTTTTACTTTCTGCTTTGCTTGGGGATGAGTCGTCGTTTGTGGCGGGGTTTGCAGATTCATGGGCAAGAAAGCCTCCTTAGAAAATTAAAGATGGCTATATTGTACTACATGTTGCAATCATACACAAATAAGAGCAGGTCAGCTCAAATGACTGAGGAGAAATAAATCCTGAAATGAAGAGGGCTTTGAGGGGAGATATGAGATGGAATTAAAAGAAATTGCGCCTGAAATCTTTTGCCTGAAAGTTGCCATTGATTTAAGCGAAGAACATGTTAACTTGTACATTCTCCGTGGCAAAGTACCCACATTGATCGATGCGGGAACGAATACCCCTGAAGTTTATCAAACCATTCAAGAAGCCCTGCAGGAATTGGGCATTCAGCGCCTGGAACAAGTCCTGCTTACCCATTGGCATGTGGATCATGCGGGGAGAGCGGAGAGCTTAAGAAAAGACGGTGCCCGGATTCTGATCGGGAAGCGGGATTATGAAGAATGGGTTGATTTTTGCAGCGGCAAAAGCTTTAAGGTTTTTGAAGAATATGCCGGGCAGGTTTGGGGAGTGCCCCCAGAGCAGCTGGCCATGATTTTAAAATACAATAAAAAACTGGCCTATCTCACAGCACTCCCGGAAGAAGTCGGCAAGATAGAGGTTGGAGAAGTGATCCAAGCCGGCAACGGCACCCTCAAGACCATCCTGACACCGGGGCATACTGCAGGTCATATGTCTTATTACGAAGAAGACCTGGGGCTGCTCTTCTCCGGAGATTTCCTCCTGCCCGATGTGGTTCCCTATCCGGGAGCATGGCTGGAAAATGGAGCAATAGTCAGCGGACTCCCCAGTTATATGCGGGCCTTGGAACGGGTAGAATTCCTGGGTGCCAAAGCTTATTTCCCGGCCCACGGCAATGCCCGGAGAACCCCGGCATCACGCTGCATGGAGATCCGCAATCAGATCCTCAGGCAGATCGACCGCTACACACCCTCAGGATCAGTCTATGCAGGAGGTTTGGAGTTAAGCAAAGGTCATTTTAACCCCATTTCTGCTTTTGCCTATATGCATTATGTTTTTGGCTGGGATTCCCTGAAATTCCCCTCAATCACCCCAAGAGCATCTGTAATGAGCTAGAATTAGACTAAGGCCTCTCCACTGGAGAAGGCCTTTTTCATACTCCGAAAAAACGTGGTATACTAAGAAAGATTAATCCGGCTGCAGAGATTTTCATAGATATCAGTACTCTGTAACACTTAAAACGCTCATTGCCCGGCGAGGAAAATTTTCCTATGACATTAAATACTGATAAGGTGAAAAAGATGATAAACAACGATCAATTCTCCATCCCCAAAGAAAAGAGAGCCCACGGCGGCACCTATCGCAAGGCCAATATCGCTCTCGGCCTTTCAGCCCTCGGTTTGGCTGCAGCCTATCCATTCCAGAGCGCCTTCTGGGGAGGGCTTGTGACGAGCGGTTGTTCAGCTGCCTTGGTGGGGGGACTTGCCGACTGGTTTGCAGTCAATGCCCTGTTTCGGCGCCCTTTGGGAGTACCGGCAGGAAAGGTCTTCCGTACAGAGATTATCCCCCGCAACCGGGAACGAATATTTCTGGCTTTACGGTCCATGGTGGAAAATGAATTGCTTTCCCATGAGGTTTTGAAAACCAAAGTGGAAACCTATGATTTTGCCGCTCCGGCCACGGCTGTCTGGAAGGCACTGGATAGAGATTCTCTGCAAGACATTCTTACCCGGTGTCTGCAGCAGTTTCAGGAGAACCTGAGGGACAGCGTCCAGGAATTGCAACAAGAGAGCCTGGCACTTTTGGAGCAGACAAGTATACGGGAAGAGCAGTTTATCCCTTTGGCTGAAAAAGCTTTCCGTAATTTATTAGCCAGCCAGGAGGGAAAAAAGGCTGTTGCCGCCCTGCTGGACAACCTTAGCCACTGGGTTCAGGAGACCGAGATCCATCTTTGGCTGACCCGTTGGCTGGAAAAATCCATCGAGCGCTATATAAGCCAGAATTCCTCCCGCAAGTTCCTGGCCATGTTTCTGCCCGAGCCTTCTCAGCTGGCCCACAGTCTTCAAAGACAGCTCGCTGAGTATCTGTTGGAGGAGCAAACCGGCAGGGAGGTTCTGGAGTGGTTGGAAAAGGCCCCTCTGATGGGGACAATGTATGCCAAGTTAACAGAGGCTCTTACCGCGGAGCTCATCCAAAAGCTTCATACCCCGGAAAGTGCCCTTACTTTAAAGAAGCAGCTTTGGCAAAGCCTGGATGAAGGCGTTCTTTCCTTAAATGAAAGTCCGGAAAAACGCCATGGTTTTAATCAACATGTCCAAAGTCTCTTGATTCCTTTTCTCGATAATAAACATGAGAAAATTGGCGAGATCGTCCATGAAGGACTGGAGAAATACTCCAATGAGATGCTCGTGGAATTGATTGAATCCAAAGCCGGGGATGATTTGCAGATGATTCGGATTAATGGCTCTGTAGTCGGAGGGGTAGCGGGTATAGCCATCTATCTGGCAAGTCAGCTATTGGTCTGAGTCAACTTTTTCGTCCATAAAAGAAACACCAAAAATTCGGAGGACAAGCCATGGACTATCATCGTAAAGCCAATAGAGTTCTGGGAAGCGTTTTTATAATATTTCTCATTGCGGCAGGATTAAGGTTCACCTATCCCACGGCTCCAGGGGTTCACTTCTTCCTCTTTGTCAGTGAGGCAGCCCTTGTCGGTGGACTGGCGGACTGGTTTGCCGTGACGGCCTTATTCCGTAAACCTTTAGGCTGGCCCTATCATACGGCCTTGATTCCCCGCAATCGGGAGAAGATGGTGGAAGCCATAGTAATCATGGTTCAAAACGAACTGCTCAGTGAGAATCTCCTGCGCCAAAAAATACAAGGTTTCCGCCTCAGTCCCTGGTTGATCAGTAAAATAGAAAAATCCGGAGGAGCATCATTTCTTGCCGAAAAGCTGGGCACAGCTTTAGGGAAAGGGTGCGAAAACCTGAAGATACCTGAGTCCGCTGCAGTTTTAGAATCTATGATCAAAAATAAACTTATGGATTCAGGATTAGCGAAACTTTTTCTTGCCAAGCTACGTATCATAGTTGAAAAGGATGAACTTGACCCCTTGCTCAAGGAGGGAATCGACAAAGGTATAGACTTGGCCACCACGCCCCGAGCCAAGGAACTGTTGATTCAAGTTCTCGGGCAAATCCAGGAAAAACAAATAGGCAACGGGGGCAAGCTTCAGAAAACGATCCTGGGGCTGTTTCAGGTCACCGACGGCATCAATCTGGATGAGGCAGCAGAGGACTTGCAGATCGAGCTCATCCTCCATTTAAGAGAGCTCCAGGCACCTTATCATCCCGTAAGAGGTCAGCTAAAGGAACTTATACTTGAGAAACTGCAAAGCTGGGAGCGGGATCCTGATGCACTAAATACTCTGGAGAGCTGGAAAAACACCCTGTTTGCAGAAACCACGCTTCAGCCTTTCCTGGCCAGCCTTCTGGAGCAGGCTCAAGTCAGCCTTAAAGCAGGGAGGCTTCCTTCCGGTCAGGGACTTACCGATGTACTGGAACCGATGCTGGCTGCTTGGTGGTCCGCGCTAAAGGAAGACACTCATTTCCATGCTCTGGTTGATCAATTTGTGCAGGATGTGTTGGCCCAAGCCTTACAAAGCGAACATGCAATGATCGGCCAAACCGTCCGTGATACTCTGGAGAGCTTAAGTAATGAGGAACTCAACCATTTCATCGAAGATAAGGCAGGCAATGATCTCCAATGGATCCGTATCAATGGCTCCCTGGTGGGGGGGATCGTGGGAGGACTTCTTTTTGTAATCTTGAATTATGGCTACAGCCCTTTGCTGGAGTTAATACAGCTACATTAAAAATAGATTAAAAAATGGAATTTAATTTGACTCCACAAAGCATCTGGCATTACAATAATATAGACTGACCGAACAGTCGGTTCTGAACAGATGCTCAATTTAATAATCTATATTATTGCGATTGCAAAGATAGGTAAAGTTCTAATAGGCTTGCCGAAATGGTCTTCAGAAGGGGGGATATGAGTTAAAGCAAGTGTGATAATTTAAAAGTGATCAAAAAGCGTTACTTGACAAGACAGTGGTCGGGTTCGCTTTGCAAGAATTAAAACGGAGGATCCTTAACGTGGGAAAAGAAGAGAAGCGCATAGAAATCCTCAAGGCAGCTCTCAAAGTCATTTCCGGGGTAGGATTTGAGGGGGCAAAGATGGAGGATATCGCCAAGGAGGCGGGGGTAGGAAAAGGTACGATTTACGAGTACTTTGACAGTAAGAATGCCTTGCTTTTAGAAATGATCCGCTATTGCACTAAGTGCTTCCAAGAAGGGCTAATAAAGACCTTGGCGGAAGGGGAAGACATGCTGGGTAAAATCCGGAACTTATCCATGTATGGTGCAGCGTTTTTGAACGCCCATGCCGTGCTGATGAATTCACATATTGCCCATCAAGCCATGCCCGAAGACATGAAGACACAGATGAAGAGCGATTGGAGTTTAGTCTATAAAACCATCGAAGATGAGGTTAGAAAAGGGATGGAAATCCAGGAGATTCGTTCTGATATCGATCCGGAGATGGCTGTTGCGGTAATCATCGGAGGAGTGAATCAATACACATTCAAAAAACTTATGGAAGATAACTTTACTCCTCAGGAGATCGATCATACGGGGATTGCTAAGACCATCCTGACAGGTCTCCTTTACTAAAACCCGCCGTCTTTTAGTAGTTGACATACATTTATTATCCGGACTTATTAAAAAGAGAACATAATAAAAGAACAAAATTTCCTTGCACATTAAAAACTTAGGGCTTAGACCCAAATGGAGGATTACGATTATATGAAGTTAAGGTTTCGTTTATTATCAGCTGCCCTAATCATCGGGTTGACCCTGACCGCTACGGGGTGCGGTTCCCAAGCAGCACAGGCGGTGGTTGAAGAAGAATCCTATATTCCTGTTGAAGTTCAGTCGGCTGCGGCCAAGACTTTAGTAGAGACGGTAGTTTTCAGTGGGAAGGTCATCTCAGATCAAGAGGTTTCCATCGTTCCTAAAATGCCGGGAAAAGTTACCAATATTAACGTGAAGGTAGGGGATACGGTCCAGGCAGGACAAATACTCTTCACGATGGATACGGTTGACCTGCAGAAATCTGTCGATGGGGCGGCGATAGCCGTAAAAAGTGCGGAGCTGTCCTATCAAATGACCAAAGATTCTCTGGATTCGGCGAAGGAGAATCTGGAACGGCAAAGAGCCCTTTACGAAGCCGGAGCTATTTCCAAAGTCCAGTTTGAAGGCATAGAAGATCAAGTCACTTCCTTGGAGAATAACCTTAAAGCAGTTCAGCTCCAGATGGAGCAGGCTCAACTGGGCTATAACCAGGCTTATGACGCTATATCCGATATGACCGTAACGGCACCCGTCAGCGGAACCATTGCCGCTCTTAATGTGGTGGTGGGACAAATGGCTTCTCAAGCCATGGCTGCCGTGACCATTACCCAATTGGATGCCCTTTATGTTTCCTTAAGTGTTCCTGAGAATATTGTCAATACCCTGAAAGTGGGACAAGAAGCAACCGTTATTATTAATTCCGCCGGGCAAAAGGAGATCAAAGGCGTCTTAACCAGCCTTGCTCCGGCAGCGAATCAACAGCTCGGTCTCTATCCTGTTAAAGTGACCATTGAGAATACAGAAAACCTGGTTAAGCCGGGCATGTTTGCTAAAGTAGAGATTCCCACCGAAACCAAAGAGAATGTCCTTGCTGTCAACAGTGAAGCCGTTGTTTTGAAAAACGGAGAATATGTAGTCTTTGTGGTTGAAGAGGAGCGCGCTGTCGCCAAGAAAGTGCTCTCCGGGCTCGATACCGGAGCTGAGGTGGAGATCCGCGAAGGCCTGCAGGCAGGGGAGCAAGTGATTGTCAAAGGTCAAACCTTAGTTGAGCAAGGAAGCAAAGTCAAGGTGGTAGGGGGGAGCGAATCTTGAAACTAGCGGAAACCTCCGTCAAGCGCCCTGTTACCATTATCATGGTGGTTTTGATCGTTATTCTCTTAGGAACCGTCTCCTTAACCCGTCTGCCCATTGACCTTTTTCCGGAGTTTGAACTTCCCATGGCCATCGTCATGACAGACTATTCGGGAGTTGGCCCTCAGGAAATTGAGAAATTGATTACGAACCCTATTGAAGGAGCCGTATCTTCTACCGAAAATATTGATATCGTAACCTCCACCACCACAGAAGGAACGTCCATCGTCATGGCCTCCTTTAAAACGGGAACCGATATGAACTTTGCCACTCTGCAAATGCGCGAAAAGGTCGATATGATCAAATTCGCTTTGCCCGAAGGGGCCGGTTCTCCGATGGTTCTCAAAATCGACATCTCCATGATGCCCATCATGCAACTGACCATGTCCTCGGCAAATGTGGATTTAGCCCAGTTGCAGGCCCTGGCCGAGGATGAAATCAAGCCGCGGATTGAACGGGTCAAAGGTGTTGCCTCAGTCTCCATCAGCGGTGGCTACGAAAATGAAGTAAAAATCAAAACCCATCAGGAAAAAATGCAAGGCTATGGTCTAAGCATCAATACTCTGTCCAGTGTCCTTGCGGCAGAAAACCTTAATTCTCCCGCCGGGGAAGTTAAAAAGGGCAACCAGGATCTAACCATCCGTACCACAGGTGAGTTTCAAACTCTCCAAGAGATAGAGAATCTCCTGATTCCTCTCAACACAGGGGGGCAGGTCCGGTTAAAGGATATTGCTGATGTGGAACTTGGCCATACCGATGTGACCACTATTTCCCGCACCAACGGCTTACAAAGTGTCAGCATTGCCATTCAGAAACAATCCGGGGTCAACACCGTGGCCGTTGCCGATGATATTAACAACGCTATCGGCGAATTAAAAGCAGAATTCCCGGAGTTGACCTTGGACACAGTCTATGATGAATCGGTGTACATCAAAGAGACCATTAATACCGTATTCAAAGAAGCCCTTCTTGCCGGTATTCTGGCCATCGGCATCCTCTTTATCTTTTTCCATAACCTGCGCACCACCTTTATTACAGCAACCGCCATCCCCATTGCCGTTATGGCGACCTTTGCTTGTCTGTATTTTATGGATGTCAGCATCAATATGATGACCTTAGGCGGTTTGAGTCTGGCCATGGGGCGTCTGGTTGACGACAATATCGTAGCTCTGGAAAACATCTACCGCTTCCGGGAGGCCGGACATTCCAAATTTGATGCCGCCATTAAAGGGGTGTCAGAAGTAGGAATGGCGATTACGGCATCGACCTTGACCACCGTAGCCGTATTTTTACCCATTGTCTTCGTGGAAGGCCTGACAGCCACCCTTTTCCGGGATCTTGCTCTCACCGTAGGGATATCCTTAGGTGCCTCTCTGCTCGTATCCCTGACCTTGGTTCCCGCCTTATCCGCTAAAATCATGAAGGTTGGGGAGATTCCGGTGGGCCGAAAAGGGCTCAGAGGCCTTTTTGACGGCTTTGGCCGGGGCTTTGATAACGGTTTTGGCCGGATTGAAAAAAGCTATCGGCGCTTTCTTCACTATGCTCTTGGTCATCGCAAAACCATCGTTGTGGGATCCATTCTCATCTTTGTTCTCTCCGGAGCTACCACCTTATTTGTGGGAGCAGAATTCATGCCTTCCTCCGACGCGGGGCAGATGACAGTTAGTGTGAAACTGCCTGAAGGAGCTCAATTAGAAGATACCGATGCCGCCATTGCCGAAGTGGAAAAACACCTGGAAGGTATTGAGGAAGTCCAAACAGCCTTCGCTCAGGTCGGAGGGGGAGGACTGATGTCCTTCGGTGGTGCATCAGGGAATTCTGGCTCCATCACGATTCAGCTGGTTCCGCTCATGGAGCGGGAGCGCAGTGTTGATGAAGTGGCCGAGGAACTTCGTGCTTTGACGAAGGATATTCCCGGAGCCAAAATCGAAGTCGCGGTGACCGATATGATGTCCATGGGAACGACAACCCCTATCGATATAGCCATTAAAGGGGACGAACTCGACCAGCTGCAACAGATTGCCACAGATATTCAGGCCATGGTGGCCTCTGTGGAAGGAACCCGGGAAGTAAAAACCAGCATGGGTGAAGGGATTCCTGAAGTCCAGGTGGCAATTGACCGGGAGAAGGCCTCCAAATACGGGCTTACCGCCTATCAGATTGCCAATGGTTTGAAAGGTACTCTTTCCGGGACCACGGCCACAAGATATCGCTACGAAGGAAAAGAGATCAACGTGGTCATCACAGGAGATGATACCTTTAAGCAATCCCTATCCAATTTAGAACAAACCCCCATCACAACACCCCTTGGTACAGATGTGCCCTTAAGCCAGATTGCCGAAGTGACCATTGAACGCGGCCCAACAGCCATCGAACGTTCAGGCCAGGCCCGTGTCGTTCATGTGAGCAGTGATCTTGTCGGCCGGGATCTGGTCAGCGTCACCAATGATATTCAAGCCAAGCTCAAGGGCTACCCTCTTCCCAATGGCTACACCTATGAAATGGGCGGAGAAAATGAAGAAATGGTTAAATCCTTCCAAGACTTAGGCATGGCTCTAATCCTGGCTATTGTCCTTGTCTACATGATTCTGGCCGCTCAGTTTGAGTCCCTGATCCATCCCTTCACGATCATTTTCTCGCTGCCCATGGGCTTTTCAGGAGGAATGCTCGGCCTCTTTATTACGAGGAGTACGATCAGCGTTCCTGCCTTTATCGGGCTCATTCTCCTTACGGGTATCGTAGTAAGTAATGCCATTGTGTTGGTAGACTATATTAATAAGCGCCGTGAGATGGGCGATGGCCGTGAAGAAGCCATTGAGAATGCCGGTCCCATCCGTTTGCGCCCCATTATGATGACCTCACTGGCTACGGCGCTGGGCCTTATTCCCATGGCTGTGGGCATCGGGGAGGGCTCAGAGACGATGGCTCCCATGGCTATCGTGGTTATCTTTGGTATGGTTCTATCCACCCTTTCCACACTCATTCTGGTTCCGGTAATCTACACCATCAATGAAGACTTTAAGAATTTCCTGAAAAGAAAGGGTAAAAGAAAAGCAACCTCAGAATCCAGTGAAACCGTCACAGTCTAATATGGGTGAATAAGGGGACAGGTTCCTTGATTCATCCTGGGTGAATATGATTCACCTGAGTTAGCAAATGAAAGAGGAGGGCATCGCCCTCCTCTTTCATTGCCTATTTAAATTTCATTCTTCTTCCCGATACTTACCCAGCGCCAACTCCACTTTGCGCAGGTGTTCATAAGTCAATTTACGGGCCATATCCGCATTTTGCTCCCGGATCATTTCGTAAATATTGCGGTGATCTTCAAAAAGCCGGTATGAAGTTCCTTCGGTGGTAGCCGACATCCAAAGGGCCCGGGTCACTTGCAAAGTCTGGCCCATAATTTCCTGGACAGTATTCATCATCCGGTCGAGGAGAGGATTCTCACTGGCCTTTGCTAAGGTCAGATGGAATTTTAAATCAAGGGCCTCGCTGTTTTGGGCACCCGGCAAATCCTGCTCCATATGCTCGATGAGTTCTTTAAGGGTTGCCAGCTCTTCCTCGTTGCGGCGAAGGGCGGCTAAACCGGCAGCTTCCACTTCCAAAGCTTTGCGGACCTCAAGAATATTCTGCAGCTTATCCTTTTCCAACAGGAGAATAAAAGTCAAGGGCTCGATAATAGCGTTGGAGGCATTAGCTTTGACATAGATGCCGCCCCCTTGGCGAATCTCTAAAATTCCTGTTAAGCTTAGAGCAGCCAGGGCTTCCCGGACCGAAGTCCGTGAGACCTGGAAACGTTCCGAAAGCTCATTTTCAGTAAGGAGCTTATCCCCCTGAGAAAGTTCGCCTTTCACAATAAGCTCTTTAATTTGATCTAAGATAATTTCAGTGGTCCGTTTGCTTTTGATCGGTCGAATATCCATTTCTTTTACCTCGCAATTTTGATCATTGATCACTGCTTGATTTTGTTTAATAATTCTTACTTGTGTAAAAATTATATCATATTGCACAGGGCAGGGGCTAGTACCCTGTAACATCTAATTCCTCGCATTTCCCTCGCCGGGCCAGGCAAATTCATTCCCAAATCTGAAAATGCGAATAAATAAGGTATAATCAGAAAGTTTTTTTTAATCTAAAAGTTCTTTTTTTCCCAATGTAGGAATTTATCAAATCTCACCGAATAGTATAGTGTAATAACACAGCGTATCATAGGATGGTCAGACCAATAGATACGTAATCATTATAGCTTATTCATTATTTTAATTCCACATAAGGAGGATTTATTGTTATGTTAAAAGCGGAAGCTTTGAATGAACTGATCCAAGTCCTGGGCAAGGAGAATGTGGTCACGGAGCATGAAGAACTCCTGTCCTACTCTTATGACGCCACAGCAGCTATGCCCCATCAAACTCCGGATGTCTTTATTACCCCAAAGACCACGGAACAAGTCTCTGAAGTCATGAAGATTGCCACCAAGTACGATCTTCCCGTTTATCCACGGGGATCGGCTACTAACCTCAGCGGCGGGACTATTCCTATTGAAAAAGGCATTGTCATGTCCATGCTGCATATGAACCAGATCATCGAGGTGGACGCTGAGAACCTGACGGCGACCGTTCAACCCGGTGTGATCATTCAGGATTTAAACGATGCGGCCTTAGAGCATGGCCTTTTCTATCCTCCCGATCCCGGTACGGTAAAAACTGCGACCATGGGCGGTTCTGTCTCCGAGTCCTCCGGTGGTCTGCGTGGGCTGAAATATGGTGTGACCAAGCATTATGTTATGGGCATGAAACTGGTTCGCGCTAATGGGGATATCATCAAATGGGGCGGCAAAACGGTGAAGAATGTTACTGGTTATGATCTGACTGCTTTATTCACCGGTTCAGAAGGAACTCTGGGTGTCATCACCGAGATCATTGTCAAGCTGAATCCTGTACCCGAAGCCAGAAAAGCACTCCTTGGAGTATTTGATGATATCGATAAAGCAGGAAATGCCATCGCAGCCATTATCCGCAACAAGGTCATTCCTGCTACCTTGGAGATTATGGACAATATCACCATCCGCACGGTAGAAAACTTCACCCATGCCGGACTTCCTGTGGATGCAGAAGCAATTTTGCTCTGTGAAGTAGATGGCTATAAGGAAGCCGTTGAGCGTGAAGCAGCTCTGGTAGAGAAGATTCTTAAAGAGCAGGGCGCTGTAGAAATCAATGTGGCTAAGACCGATGAAGAACGGGACAAAATCTGGCTGGCTCGTCGGAATGCTTTGCCTGCCCTGGCTCAGCGCAGACCGACCACTGTACTGGAGGACGCTACTGTACCCCGCAGCAAGATTCCCCACATGATTAAAGCTATCCGCCAAATCGCTGAAAAATATGATCTCTTGATCGGAACCTTCGGTCATGCCGGTGATGGCAATCTCCATCCCACGATTCTGACCGATGAAAACAACAAGGAAGAAATGGAGCGCGTCGATAAGGCTGTCGAGGAA
This sequence comes from Desulfitobacterium chlororespirans DSM 11544, assembly GCF_900143285.1. NCBI lineage: Bacteria > Bacillati > Bacillota > Clostridia > Eubacteriales > Desulfitobacteriaceae > Desulfitobacterium > Desulfitobacterium chlororespirans. The sequence continues at coordinate 71,747 of NZ_FRDN01000010.1, read as the reverse complement.
ATCTTCCAAGTAGCCGTATCCTTGGGCGGAACTCTTTCCGGTGAGCATGGTATCGGCATGGCTAAAGCCAAGTTCTTACCCCTGGAATTCGGTGAGGCCGGTGTAAAGCTCCTGAAAGATATCAAGGAAGCATGTGACCCTGATTATCGTATTAACCCTGGTAAAATGGTGAGGAGGGACTAAGGTGAGTATTTACAGTTCACTTGACTCCATCCAAGACGAATTGAATAAATGTATGAAATGCGGAAACTGCCAAGAAGTTTGCCCCATCTATAAAGAAAACCGCCGGGAAGTCTCTGTGGCACGGGGGAAAATCAGCTTGGTTCAGATGGTCATGAATGGTGAGGTAGAGATGACAGAAGGCATTGCCGACCGTCTATCCCTCTGCACCACCTGTATGGCCTGCAATAAGATTTGTCCTTGTGGAGTTCGCTTTGATAAAATTATTCTGGCAGCCCGGGCCGAAGCCGTTCGTAAAAAAGGCCTCCATCCAGTCAAGAAGATTGCCTTTACCGCCCTCAAAGCCAACCGTCTCTTTGACTTTGGCATGAAGATGGGAAGCACTTTCCAAGGGCTGGCCATGAAACGTGTTCACGGTAGTGATAAAGGAGCTCGTCTCCGTATTGATATCGGCATCGGTAAGGAAAAGATCCTGCCCAACCTTGCTTCCCGCCCCCTAAAAGATGAACTTCCTGAAGTCACCAAAGTAAAAGAGCCCAAAATGCGGGTGGGCTACTATATCGGCTGTATGACCAACTACTTCTACACCGATATGGGTAAGGCTGTCGTCGATGTCCTAAAGGAAAACGACTGTGAAATTGTCGTTCCTAAAGATCAGGGCTGCTGTGGAACTCCCGCAGCCGTCAATGGGGATGTTGAATCGGCCAAGGCTTGCGCTCGCCGCAATCTGCTGGCTTTTGAGAAACTGAACCCTGATGTGATCATTTCCAACTGTTCTTCCTGTGGGGAAGCATGGAAGCACACTTTCCCGCAGATTTTCGAAGAGGATTCGGAAATGAAAGCTTTAGCAGATAAATGGGCAGCCCGGACCTATGATATAGCGGAATTTCTGATTCACAAGGTTCCCTATAAGAAAGAAGGGCTGGGACCTGTTCAACGCAAAGTGACCTATCATGATCCCTGTCACTTAAACCGTGGTCAAGGGGTCAATCAAGAACCCCGTGAGATTCTCAACTCCATTCCCGGTCTGGAATTTATTGAGATGAAGAAACCGGATCGTTGCTGCGGCATGGCCGGCTCCTTCTATCTGGTTCATCCGGATCTGTCCGGTCAGATCGGCGCCAAGAAAATTGCGGACATTGCCCAAACTCATACTGATACAGTGGTCACCGGCTGCCCGGCCTGCCGTTTGCAACTGACCAGTGGTGTGATGAATGCCGGCTTGCATGAAAATGTCATGCATACCGTTCAAATTCTCGCTGAATCCTACCAAGCAGGTAAAAAAGGAGCAAAACAAGCAGCCCGCTAAGGGGACTTGCTCTTTGTTCTCCATAATGTGTTCAATAAGCTGAAGAGGATTCAGGTGAAAAAGTTAAGACTTAAGCAGTGCAAACTTCGGTTTGCACTGCTCTTTCGCATTATTGGCATATACTTTTATTCCATAATAAAAAGGAATATATAGAGTGCAGCAAGAACTCTTTGACAAGAAATTCTGAAGGCAATCCTCACTATGCCGAATATACTTAGGATATTCTCTGGAATATCTCTTATAGCATGTACAGCAAGAACAGATAAAGGGGTGCGACGATGGAATTAACTTCGGCTATCGCCAATAGAATAGTAGAATTTATTTATGATCAAAGCGGGTACCATAGTATCGTGTGCGATCCTTCGGCCCGCATTATTGCCGACTCGGCCAAAGCCCGGCTGGGTGTGATCCATGCAGGAAGTCAAAAGATTTTAACGAGTAACCAGGATACCGCGGTGGTTACTGAAGAAGATGCTGAACGATCAGGGGGAAGCATGAAGGAAGGGTTCAGCCTGGCGATTAAGCTCAATGGAGCCAAGATCGGAAGCTTTGGCATTGCCGGGCCCTTAGCCATTATTACACCCATTGCCAAGGTGGCCACCGGTATGGTCGTTACCACTATACGGGATGAAGAAATTAAGGGCACCATTCGGAATCAGGTTCAAACCCTGACAGCGTCCATCGATCAGGCAGCGGCGGCTATAGAAGAAATGGTCGCCTCCTCCCATGAGGTAGCTTCGATTGGGGTGTCGGTGGCAGAGCAGGCGCAGAAAGGCCATGAGCAGGTTAAAGCCACAGAAGAAATTCTCGACTTTATTCGGCGGGTCGCCAACCAGACCAATTTATTGGGTCTTAATGCCGCCATCGAGGCTGCCCGGGCGGGAGAACAGGGACGGGGCTTCCAAGTGGTGGCAGGAGAGGTGCGCAAGCTTGCCGAGGACAGCAGCCGTTCGGCCAATGACATCCAGGTCATTCTGAAGAACTTTCGGGATACCATCGAAGCTGTCGCAGCAGGTGTGAGCCAGAGCGGCAAAATTAACCAAGAGCAGGCCGGCAATACCCAAAATATCGCCGCCATGGTGGAAGGGGTAAAAAAAGTCGGTCATTACCTGAGTAAGCTGGCCGACGAGTTATAATTTGTCGCTAATTTATATTTGACCTTTATTGACCTTTGTACTAAAATAAGAGTATCGGGAAAGGATATAGTGAGAACAATTAATGATTACTGGTTAACAACAGACAAGTTACTGGTTAAAGAACAGACAAGGAGGATTCTTAATGAGCTATTTAGTGCCAATGGTCATTGAACAAACCAATCGTGGCGAGCGTTCCTATGATATTTATTCAAGACTGCTAAAAGATCGTATCATCTTCTTAGGGGGACCGGTTACCGATGATGTAGCCAATCTGGTCGTCGCCCAAATGCTTTTCCTGGAAGCGGAAGATCCTGAGAAGGATATTTTCTTATATATCAATAGCCCGGGAGGATCCATCTCCGCAGGTATGGCTATTTATGATACCATGCAATACATTCGCGCCGACGTTCATACTATCTGCGTCGGTTTGGCGGCCAGCATGGGAGCCTTCCTCTTAACCGCCGGGGCTAAAGGCAAGCGGGAGGCTCTTCCCAATGCCGAGATCCTTATCCATCAGCCCTTAATTGGCGGCGGCGGAATCTCCGGGCAGGCTACCGAGATCGAGATCCATGCCAAGCATTTACTCCGGGTCAAAGAACGAATGAACCGCATTCTCGCTGAGCGCACAGGCCAAACCATCGAACGAATTGAAGCGGACACAGACCGTGATCGCTACATGACAGCGGAGGAAGCCAAGGAATACGGACTGATTGATGCAGTCCTGGAAAAACCTAACCAGCCTAAAAAATAATAACCATCGTGAAGCAAGGGAACGATTCTCTTGCTTCACTTTTTTTATCCGGCTCATGATGAGCTTGAGTAAGATTATGGATAATATATACAAACCAGCAAAATCCAGCTATAATTTACATATCTGTTGAGAGATATTAGTACACATAGAGAATGAATTAAAAAGGAGTAGAGGAATTGAGCACGCGACGGATTAGAAAGGCCATTATTCCGGCAGCAGGCTTGGGAACACGATTTTTACCCGCTACCAAAGCCCAGCCCAAAGAGATGCTTCCCATCGTGGATAAACCGACCATTCAATACATTGTCGAGGAAGCTGTTCACTCCGGAATCGAAGATATTATCATTGTCACCGGCCGCAATAAGCGGGCCATTGAGGACCATTTTGATCGCTCGATAGAATTGGAGACCTATCTTCAGAAAAGTGAAAAGGAAAAACTCCTGGACATGGTTCAGGATATAGCCCGGATGGTGGATATTTATTATGTGCGCCAAAAGGAAGCCCTGGGACTGGGACATGCTATTTATTGTGCCAGGAAATTCATCGGCAACGAGCCCTTTGCGGTCCTTTTAGGCGATGATATTATCCACTCCGAAGTACCCTGCCTCAGGCAGATGATGCATGTCTACGAACGGCATGGCGCCAGTATCGTTGGTGTCCAACAGGTGCCTCTGGAAGATACCTCAAAGTATGGCATCGTCGACGCGGTGCCTCTCGATGATTCCTTATACCGGGCTCTGGACCTGGTGGAAAAACCACAGCCTGAGGATGCTCCTGAGGCCCGTTTGGCCATCATGGGCCGCTATATTCTTAATCCCGAGATTTTTGGCATTCTGGAGAGGATCCCCCCCGGCAAAGGTGGAGAGATCCAGCTTACGGACGGTTTAAAGGAACTGGCCAGGTTCCAGGAGATTCTTGCTTATGAGTTCGACGGACAGCGTTATGATGTGGGAGATAAGCTGGGTTTTGTTCAAGCCACCATTGAATACGCCCTGCGCCGGGAAGACCTCGCCGAACCTCTCATGCGCTACCTCAAACAACGGATTGAAGCGGAATGAATCACAGGGATAGGCCCCTTGATTCTGGGGTTGCTTGCTATAAATAACGTGATTTTTTAAAGAGGGCATAGCCCTCTTTTTTGCTTCATAAATCTCCCATACTGCCGGCACGATAGAATTTACTGTTCTTTTTTCGCGAAAGCTTGTACCCCCAGGTAGACTTATGCCAAATCGGACAAGCTGAGGACGGAAAAAGGGTCGGGATATTCAGGAAAAGCGACAGGTTTTATTCCTAAAAATTGGTAATATAGTAAAGAACTATATTCCATTTAAAAAGGAGGGAGATTCATGGAGTTCGACAAAAAGAAGGTCCTTACTCTGGCGGGAACCCTCGTACTGGCCGGTGCGGTGGTTGTCGGCGGAATCTATGGACCGAGTGCCTGGAAGGTCTTTATGAATAAGGCAGCGCCCGAAAAAGATTCTGTCGTTATTCAAGCTCCTCCTGTTGAAGGCGCGAACCCTCAGGATCCTAATGTAACCGAAAGTCCGCCTGGACAATCCCCCGGGGTTAGCCCTGCTGTAACAGTGACAGAACCGCCAGGTATCAATGCCACTCCGCAGGGAGATGTCTCAGGGCCAAAGAAATATAAAGAGCCCGATACAAAAGACATCAATTTAGCCCCATCTGTCGCCGGCTTTTTTGGCGAGAATGGCTTGAGCCAAGATGCCCAGAACCTGGTTTTTGGTGCGGCTTGGAATGTCCATCAGTATGTGGATGGATATTTATTTGGACCTAACGCAGGTCCCCAGATGAATGAAGAAGACATTAAGCGCTATATCGTATTCCACAAATCACTGTGGGATCAACGCTTAAAGGGCGAGACCAACCCAACGGCACAATTTAGTGAATACTTCAGTGCCTTGCTGAATCGTGGAGCCGATGCTTTTGATGCGAAGGACAAAGTTCGCATTGAGCAGTTCCATCAGGAACTTCATGATTTGGACACCCATCTCATGCGTGATGATCAGAGTTCGAAGGTTTACGGGGCCACTCCATTTGCCACCAAACGGTAGAGGGTTCGACTTTTTACAGGGACTATAGGAAGGAAATGCACTATGGAAAAAGTAAAGAGTATGTCAAAGATTGCGGCTGATTCTCCACGAAAGATCGAATGCAATACCGTGACGGGCAAAGGACCGTTCGACGTAATGATGAGCAAAAGCATTGAGATAGAGTTCAAATCAAGAGGACAACTGAATATGGCACGGGAAGAACGTTTTTACGTATGAAGAAAACCCTTAAGGGGTTTGGGTCTGCAGAACGATTTTGATTCAATCGATGCTGCAGGTATCAGGAAAAGCAACGAAAGTGCGCACCAGCCGGCGTAACAATAGGCTGCATCACTTGAGAAAGGATCTATGCTAAGTGAGAAGATCTTCTCCATGGAGCATTGCCGGCCTTGAGCGCTTAAGGCCGAAATGCTCATAATGTCAGAGAGGTTGAAGCGGTGAAGTAGATTCGCTTCATGGTGAATAAAATGAAAATAATGCGCGCTTTAAAGAAACAAGATCTGACCGACGGGTCAGGTCTTGTTTCTTTAAAGTTAATATTTAGCCGGAATATAGTTTGATTTTTGGATAACCGGCCTTATAATACAGAATAGAATGAAAATTGATAAGGCGATACTCTGTTCAGCAAAGAAGGATTCATTATGTCAAACAATAATTTCTTTTTTGACCAAAACACATGGCGAGAACTCCTTAAATTGGGTACTTTAAGAAAGTATCGGACGGATGAGATTATTTTTTTGCAAGACCAGCCCTCGTCAGGGTTAGTTTGCCTTAAAGAGGGCAAATTGAAAACCTGTATGCTTTTTCCTAATGGTAAAGAAAAGATACTCTCAATCCTGGATGTACCTTATATTTTGGAGGAGATGCCCATCTTCGATGGTGGGGTATATACCTGCTCAGCTATTGCTATGGCTCCTACGGAAATTGTTTTTGTCTCTAAAGAAAAAACTTTGGATTTTTTAAAGTCAAATCCGGATTTATATAGAGTGGCTTTAAGGGTGATGGCCAAAAAAATGCGCTGGATGCATATCCAGGCTAATGATATGCTGTTCAGTATACCTGAAAGACTGGCTTATTTATTGCTGAACTATAGTGATTATGGAATATTTCCAAATAAACAAAAGGATGTAAAATTGATTATAACTCACGATGAACTTGCCTGCTTGCTGGGAACCACAAGACCACTTATCACTAAGTATTTAAATGAATTCTATCGATTAGAACTTATTGATAAAGGGGAAGGGTATATAATAATAAAGGATTTTGAGGGCTTAAAGAAATTAGGCAAGGCAGATTATATAAGATAGCAGCTATATAAACCAGCGAATAGCGGAACAAACTGGAGCAAGACCGAGCATTTCTGAGCCTTGTTCCAGTTTTATGTTTTTCAATGATAGTACCCAAAATGACATCGCATTCCTTTGCCTAACATGTATAATAGATTGAAAAAGGCTTGCAGGGAAAATACCGGTATGCTTGGCGGCAAGAATTGTGAAGCAGGGAACAAGGTTGTGAGACCGAATGCTCAGTAACAAGACGGCTATCCCGAAAATCACCAGTTGCTTAACTTTTATAGGAGAAGCGCTATATCAAAGGGTTATTGATTTAGAGGGGGTGTCTGCTATGCCCAAGGTTCAAAATCAATTAAACACAGATCTTTGGAAAGCATTGTTGGCTTATGGCGATCCTCAGGAATTTAATTACGGTGACATTATTTATAAGCAGAATGAATTGTCTAAAGGTCTTTATTGCTTTCTGCAGGGAAAAATACGACTTTATGCGGCTTTTTCAGACGGAATGGAAAGAACAATTCATATAAGTATGACTGCGCCGGAAATTTTGGGAGAAACATCGGTTATCGATGATGGCAAAAATCTTTGCACAGCAGTTGCTCTTGCTAAAACCAGAGTTATATTTATCTCAAAAGAGAGTGTCCAGCTCAATTTATTATCTAACCCTAACTATATAGATATCATCATTAAAGGCTTAGCTCAAAAACTAAAATTTATGCAGGCCCAGGCAGAGAATGCGGCCTTTAAGCTTCCGCAAAAGATTGCACGGCTGTTGCTGAGCTATAACTATGTTCCTTTCACCACTTACTGCAATGGCAATACAAGAATAATCATTACTCATGATGAACTGGCGGGCTATTTAGGGACAACAAGAGCAAAGGTGACAAAATACTTAAATGAACTCTATAAACTTAACCTGATTGAAAAGGGCAGGGGGTTTATACGAATTACTGATTACGAAGGGTTAAGGAAATATGCAGTCAGTGGCGCTGCATCAAGTAAAAGCAGTTCCGATTTGCAAAAATGCCATTGGTGAAAGGACTGCTTTTGATATTGGCAACGGGCCGGGATTATCCTTGGCTCGTTTTTTATTGTCTATGGAACTTTCTGCTTTTTTTATAGTACCTAAATGGACATCTGGTTTTAAATTAAAAAGATACAATTTGAGAGAATTCAAAATCATCTATTACCAAGTATGAGAAGGAGGTAAGAAAATAGAAAAAAGTCAATGCAACCGGCAGCCATAATTACCAAAATAAAAAAGGAGGTCAATACGGTGAACAAGGTCAATGTCAACGCTATTATTGATAATTCTAAATTCAATAAGTTCTTTGCTATGGTCTTTTCCATTTGTCTCTTGGCAGTTATTTTTGATGGCTATGATATGAATGTTTATGGCACCACGCTTCCCTCCATTATGAAAGAGCTGGCCCTCAATCCCACTCAGACCGGCTTTCTGGCAAGTACAGCCCTGGCGGGGATGATATTCGGAGCTATCTTGTTTGGAATGCTGGCTGACAGAATAGGCAGAAAAAAAGTACTCATGATCGGTATGGCTATCTATGCGGTTTTCACCGGGCTTTGCGGTTTCGTCAGCGATGTGAATGCCTTCGCAGTCCTGCGGTTTATTGCCGGCATGGGTATGGCCTCCATTTCACCGGTTGCTACCAGTCTGCTTTCGGAGTTTTCGCCCAAGGCCATAAGAGGAATTCTGGTTACGCTCCTGATCACCTCCATTCAAGTAGGACAGCTTATCGCCACCCTGAGCGGCGTCGCGCTAATTGAAAGTGTCGGCTGGAGGGCTATTTACTGGATTGCTTTTGTTCCGCTGCTGCTGGTTGCTATTGCTTACGCACTTCTTCCTGAATCCATCAATATCTACTTGCAACAAGAAAAAACGGATAAAATCTGCAGCATTTTAAAAAAGAGCAACCCTGAATTTAACTCCTCTGAGGACGATGTCTATGAAGTCAGTGCTGTCAATAAAACAAAGGCGACCTTGGCCAGCCTGTTCCAGGAAGGCCGGGCCTGGAATACGGTTATGATCTGGATTATGTTTTTCTGCAATTTGTATATCGCCTTCGGGGTACTGACCTGGCTTCCCAAATTGATGACCATGATGGGATATACTTTGAAATCAAGCCTGATCTTTTCAGCGATTATCTCTTTGGGAGGAATTGTCGGCAGTCTGGCCGGCGGCATGATTGCCCAGAAGATTGGGTTCAGAAAAGTTCTCATTGCCTATTACCTTGCCTGTGCCGTTATGATCAACCTTGTTACCTTAAAAATGAGTTTTGGCTTATTTATCGTGGTACTTGCGGTAACCGGGCTATTTATCGGCTCTCAGCAGAATATGCTCTATGCCTACGCTTCGGATAATTACCCGGGATCAATTCTGGGAACCGCACTTGGTTGGGGTTCCAGTTTTGGCAGGCTGGGCAGCGTCATAGCGCCTATGCTCATCGGGGTATTGATGACGGCAGGATTATCTGTAACGTCGCTCTTTACAACATTTACAGTTCCGGCTCTTGCAGCAGCCATAGCGGTCTTTTTAATGAAAAAGCCGCCCGCTGCCTATGATGATCCTATTGCCGGGAAGGTACACCCCAAATTATAGTTCATTAAAGTTGAAAGTTAAGAGAGGAGTTAATGATTATGATTAAGATGTCTCAGGAAGATCGCCAATTGATGGAGGAATTGATTATTTGGTCCTGTTCCGATCAGGAGCTTGAACGGCGCTGGGATGCTACAGTCAAGGCCATGGAGGAAAAAGGAGTGGATTATCTGGTTATTGCCCAGCGCAGTGACTATTTAGGCCAATATGTGAAGTGGTTCACGGACATGCCCACTTGGGACGAATACGGCGCCACCGTCATATTTTCCAAAGACAAAGAGATGATCACCATTTATACAGCCGGAGGCTTTGATGAAGAACAGCGGCCCTGGAGGCCTGCCAACAGTTTTCCGGAGTCTTACTGCTGCAGGGGTGTTGCCCGGCGCTGGTCAAGAGGCTATTTCCCCAGCCTCAACTACACGGCGGCCTATGATGCAGAGATTGTTGTCCATGAACTCAAGAACAGGGGTAAGATCAAAGTCGGTATTGTGGGCACGGCCTTTATGACCGTCCAATGCTACGAGCATATCAAGGCCAATCTTATCAATGCGGAATTTGTTGATTTCACAGATGACATAGATGCTCTCAAAGCGGTTAAAAGCCCGGAAGAGCTGGATATGATCCGCGCTGTCGTCAAGCTCCAGGATGAAGTCCTCTTCGGCCTCCGGGATTTTATTAAACCTGGAATAAGGGAAATCGATATCTATGCTGAGATGCGCTATCAATCCCATAAGCGCGGTGCTGAAAACGGCATATTTCTTGTCGGGTCCAACAGCTACAATAAGCCCGCTCCTTTTTACAATGAGCATTTCCACAGCAATAGGGTCATTCAGAAGGGCGATACCGTCACCGTGCTGAATGAGGCCAACTGCGCCAATGGCATGTACGGACATGTTTCCGCCGTCTATTCTCTGGGTGAGCCCTCTCCGGCGCTCATCGAAAACATGAAAATATCCAATGAAGCACATCAATTTATCAGAGAGCGGCTGGTAAACGGTGCCGACTGCAATATAATCTTTGATGAGTATAACGCCTTTCTTAAGAGTCTTGGCAAACCGCTTGAGACCAGGCTTCTCGGCCATGGTCAAGGCTATTGCCTGGTAGAAAGACCGGCTATGCTGCCTGGTCGCGGCGAAACTATTAAGCTGGCTGCCGGTATGAACTTTTCCTATCATCCGACTATTGCAACCCCGCAAGCTTTTGGCATAACCTGCGCCAACTATTTCATTAGAGAAGAAGGGCCTGCAGAATTGGTCAATACTTTCCCAACCGGCGAAATACAGATTATCGGATAACAGTCGCATCAGGAAATGTCTGAGCAATAAGTTTCAGATAAAGGAGTGCTGAAAAATGAAAATATGTATAGTCGGTGCCGGAGCTATGGGCTGCCTTTATGGCGGGTGCCTGTCGCTGATAGGACATGATATTACCTTGGTCGGCGGCAGGAGTATTCCCGTCATTCGCGAAAAGGGTCTGAAAATGAATACGGCCTGGACCGGTCCGGTCGTTGTTTATCCTAAAGCCTGCAATGCCGAAGAGCTGGAGGGGGAGTATGATCTTCTTATCCTTCTGACCAAGACCTTTCAGTCCCGTGCCGCCATGGACTCCGTACGCCATATCTTAAATAATAAAATGACGGTTCTTTCCTTACAAAACGGTTTGGGCAACAAAGAACTGCTTCAGGAATACGTTGCCACTGAGCAGATTATGCTGGGGATGACTCTCTACCCGTCCGATCTCATAGCCCCCGGGGAAATAGTCAGCAGCTTTGCCGATATTGGTGCACTCGTGGATGCCGAAGGCCCGCTGAGCGAACGAACCAGAAAAATCTCCGCCGAAATGGATAAAGCCGGCATCAAGCACATTATTGGCGAAGGAGCATGGGAATTTATCTGGGAAAAGGTTATTTTTAACGCTTCCGCCAATACCGTGTGCGCTCTCATGGGCGTTTCCTCCGAGATGCTTTCACCCATCGGTGCCTATGACCTGCTTTATCAAATGGCGGATGAGGGGGTGGCCGTTGCCAATGCCAACGGTATTCCTATTACCGGTGAAGGTATGAGGAAACGCTTATTCAATATATTGGAGCTGGGAAAAACTCATGCTCCTTCCATGTTGGTGGATATTACAGCCGGCCGCAAAACTGAAGTTGATTTCATAAACGGCGGTTTGGCACGGGAAGGCAGAAGACTTGGTATCCCTACTCCGATCAACGATGTGATCATTCAATTGATTCATCTCAAAGAGAATTCCCGGGGAAAAGAATATATTTCCCATAGCTAAAGCTTCCCAGTAGCTAACTACCATTAAACTAATTTCATAATTGGCTTCACAGCCTGGTTGAACTAAAAAGCTAAGCCGAGTATTGAGAAATATTCGGCTTTTTGGAGTATCAGGCATCAGCGAAGTCCAAAGGTTGAAAGGTTATGATACCAAGTAATTCCTTTAAATTATATGGGTTTATAAGTTGACGGTAAGAGCTTTATAATATACAATAAATATGTTAGATGATTATCTAAATACCTAATAATTAAACTATTCGATTCAAATAACAGTTTAAGGTAAGGGGGGATCACATGTCTCCACTCAATGAAACCTTTAAAGCCCTCTCGGACAAAACACGCCGTCAGATTCTTAAACTCCTGCGAGCCGGAGATTTAACAGCCGGAGAAATCGCCGAGCATTTTGATATGACCAAGCCAAGCATTTCCCATCATTTAAATATGCTGAAGCAAGCTGATCTCATCAGCGATCGAAGGCAAGGGCAGAATATCTATTATTCGCTTAATACTTCGGTTTTCGAAGGCATTATGGGGTGGTTTCTGGAATTTACAGGCAAGCAGCCTGAAGAATTGGAGTTTTTTCATGATGACCACGATGCCGACGAAACTCCACAGAAAACAGCTAAGACCAAGAAGTAGAACATTCAAATCGAAACCATAGGGGGAATATGTATGGAAAAAACAAACACCAACACTCAAGGAAGCCTTCTTAAAGTCATATCAGGCATACTTGTTATCATTAATATTATCATTGGTAGTTGGGCTTATCCCCGGCTCCCTGAACAAGTTCCCTCTCATTGGAACTTTGCAGGACAGGTGGATGGATATTCCGGAGCTTTGACCGGCGCCTTTCTTTTGCCGCTGATCACACTGGGAGTCTATATCTTGTTTTGGCTCATTCCCAGGATCGATCCCCAAAAGGCTAATTACCTTAAGATGGGACGGGTTTTCTGGATTGTCAGCACCACCCTGGTAGTATTTTTGTCCCTTATGTACTGGGGAACCATAGCAGTGGCTCTGGGTTATTTGGAGACCCTGCCCCGCTGGTATTTCTCGGGAATTGGTATTATCTTCATCCTATTGGGCAATTACTTCGGTAAAATCAAATTCAATTATACCTTTGGTATCCGGACTCCCTGGACCTTGGCCAATGAAGAAGTCTGGGCAAAGACCCATCGTTTTGCCGGACCGATCTGGATCATCGGAGGTATACTGATGGTCCTGGCCGGAGTTCTTCCTGCAGCATGGACGGCTCCTCTTTTTGGCATCGTCATCGGCCTCATTGCGGTGGTGCCCATGGCCTATTCCTATCTCATCTATCGCAAGCTCAGTATCTAGTGCTCGGTAACACCTAATTCCTCACCTTTCCGGCGGTTAAATTTCCGTATGACTGGGTTGTTGTCAATCGTAATTTCTCTCGCCGGGCAAGGCAAGGTTTAGATATTACAGAGCACTGGTGAGATCAAAAAAATAGTTAGGGGCTTGTGTCTAAAATCTCTTTTCCCTGGTCAAGCTATGAATAGAATCCAGGAAAAGGAGATTTTTGTTATGCGTAAGATGTATTTACTCATTGGGTCTGTAGCCCTTGGGGTAGGCCTAGTCATCGGAGTCGTAGGCCATGCCCTGGCAACCACACCGGCGGATGGCAATCCGCGGCTGGCTTTCTGGAATAAGGACTCACAATCCACCACCGGGGCCATAGGGGGGATGTTAAATGATTCTACCTCAGGTTCCGCTTTAAATCCGAATAACCCCGGCAATGGATCAAATCCTTTCGGATCTGGCGGTTTGACTTCTCAGGCCGGTATGGATGGACTGCACCCCTATAGCCCGGAAGAAGAAGTTTTGGACCCCGCAGAATTAGAGCCGGGAAAGGTAACGAACGATGTTCCTGAAGATTTGGCTCAAGCGATCCTGGCCGATTACAAACTTAATGTAGCCACATTATTTGAAGCCTGGAAATCCCCGGATATGATCGCTTTCCGGGCCAAACTGGCAGAGGCTTATACCGGAGAGCTTTTTGAAAAACATGCCCGCCAGGCGGAACCATTCATCGCTCAGGGAGTGGGGATGGAAGTCAGTTCTATCCGCTTTGATGAACTGAAAGTGGACTCCGCTGCCTCGACCTCGGCGACATTGACGGCCGTTTATAGTTATGTTGCTCAAGACTATGATATCGGCAATCAAGTGACTCTGGGTGAAAGCACCAAACATCAGATTAAAGTGCGAGCCAATTTGGTGAAGAAAGATACCCGCTGGCTCATTACAGGGGAGACTCTCTTAGAACCCTAGAGTCCAAAAGCACTTCTAAACCTATTATAAGCTAGGAATTCAGCCCAGCCATCGGTTTCTAAATTTAGGAATCGATGGCTGGGCCTGTTTCATTTGTTATGAAAATTTGCTAAAATGGGCTTGGTAGAATACCAATTGTTTGAGTGATGGGGAGGGCTTAGGGTTGGAAGAGAAAATCTTAAGCATCTTGGGTGAACTGCTTAAAGGTCAAGAAGAATTAAGGAACGATGTAACAGCTTTAAAGGTTGGTCAGGAAGAGTTAAGGAGCGATGTAACAGCTTTAAAAATCGGACAAGAAGCTCTGGCGTCGGAAGTGACTCACATTAAACTGACATTAGAGAATGAGACTAATGTCAAGATCCAGGCCTTATTTGACGCCCGGGAAGTTCAGAAGGATGTCAATCAACATATCTTTACTGAATTGGATCAGATTAAGGGAAAGCTTGATCGTTTGCAGATCGAAACAGCACATGTAAGAGTAGTTAAATAATAAGTATTAAGGCTTAAATAATAAAGCACGCTACTAATCGCCTGGTTTTGTTCTTCGGCAGAACAGAACCAGGCCTTATTATTTCCGCAGAATCTCCAACTTTGAGGAAGGAAACAAGGAGAAAATGTTGAAATAAGTACAAATCGACACGAATTAGGAGGAGTTGCCGTGATTCGACGCTACGCCATAACCGGTATGATGATTTGTGCTTTATTAACCACTCAAACTTTAAGTCAGCCTGCCACCCTTTATGCTGCTGCGGCAAGTCCGGAGAGTTTATCGCAAACAACGGGCGATACCTATGTTAATCCATCCTATGATGAGATCAATCAAATGATCGAAGAGGTAGCCAAAGAAAAAAAAATTCCCAGCATAATACTCAAAGCCATCGCCTTTAAAGAAAGTTCCTGGCGTCAATTCGATAAAGAAGGGAATCCTTTGTTTTCGAGACCGGAGCATCCTGCCATTGGGATTATGCAGGTGGCAACCTATAATGATAACGACCTCGAAACCATCCATAAACTTGAAACGGACATTATGTTCAACCTCCGCAAGGGTGCCGAACTTCTCGATGAAAAATGGCGCTTTACGCCAACCATCGGGGACGGGGATCGCAATAAGTTGGAAAACTGGTATTTTGCCTTATGGGCCTATAATATCTGGACGGACAAAAACAACCCCAATACTCTCGCCGCAACAAGCCCTGGTACCCTGACTTATCAAGAGAAAATCTTTAACGTTCTGGCTCACCCGGAGGGCTTTTTAGCCCGGTACATCGATCCTGTGAAGGTCACGCCCATTTCCTTGGAGCTGCTTCCCGCTGCAGGAATTCCCCTTAAGACGGATAGTTGGATGACTCCGGAACCTATCCATTATGGAGATCTCAACTCAGCGGACACCCCCGGCGGCGAGCCCGCCGATCCCGGTGATCCGAATGAGCCGAAAAGCCCGGATGATCCTAATAGCTCTGGCGATGCCCAAGGCCCCCCTTACGAAGAAGAAGTACCTGATCCGCCTCAAACACCTGTAGCTTTGGAATTGATTCGTTTAGCCGGCAAGGATCGGATTGATACAGCTATTGAACAAGCCTTAAGGGGATGGCCGGATGGAGCGGCAACCGTCGTCCTGGCCCGGGCCGATCACTTTCCCGATGCTTTGGCCGGCGCTCCTTTGGCAGCTCAATATGACGCGCCGATTCTCCTGACTTCAAGTCAAGCGCTGGAAGCCCGGGTGGCGGAAGCCATCATGGCCTTAGGTCCGGAAAAGGTGATCCTGCTGGGTGGAGAAGGAGCCTTGAGCCAGAAAATATCAGCTAAGTTGGAAGACTTAGGCTGGGACAGTGATCAGCAGATACGGGTCAGCGGGCTTAATCGCTATGAGACGGCAGCGAATATTGCCTTGGCTACAGCAGGAATATCCCAGCATCTGTCGACAGGTTCAATCGAAGCCGTCGCCCTTGCCACGGGACAAAACTTCCCCGATGCCCTCAGCATTGCTTCCATCGCCGGAGTCAAACAAATGCCCATCCTCCTTACAGAAGCAAAGACGCTACCTAAGGAAACCATGGAAGCCTTAAGAGATTTAAATCCGCAGAAGGTATATTTGATTGGCGGCGAAGGGGCGATTAGCCTGTCGATTCAAGATACAATCCAAGAGCAGCTCAGTTTATCTTCCTCACAACTGGTGCGTTTATCTGGAGATTCCCGCTACGATACTATGGCCGCAGTAGCGGAGGCTTTCGCGGTCGAAGGCCAGGGCTTATGCTTTGCTACAGGGCAAGAATTCCCGGATGCCTTAGCCGGTGCCGCTTTGGCTGCCCGCCTCAATGCCACGGTCATCCTGCTTCCTAAAAGCTCCATCGAGGAGTATCCCCGGCTGAAAAATGCCATTGCCCAATACCCCTGTAATTTTGAAACCCAACCGTATATCTTTGGAGGAGAGGGAGCGGTATCCCCTGAGCAGGCTGCCGAGCTTAAAGAGCTATTGGAAAATACTTATGTAGCCGTCAACCTGACCGATTAAGATGGAGCAGGGGCTATTTCCCGCCCCCGCAGACAAGGTATGTCATGTTGTAAAATGGCAGAAACTATAGTAAACTGAAGAACGGTGCAAATAGTTTGCAGGGAAGGGATTATTTTTACCATGAGATTGCGCAAAAGAACTCTATTATTAATGGCTATTGACGCTGTGTTAGTTAACCTGGCAGTGTTTTTAAGCTTTTATATTCGTTTTGGTTTTGATGGAAACGGAACCATACCTGAGGAGTACCTGCTCACACTGACCCATTCCGCCTGGACGGCAACCCTGATTTACTTAAGTGTGTTCTATATCTTCGGCTTGTATAACAAGCTCTGGCAGTATGCCAGCATTGGCGAGCTCATATCCATTATCTTTGCAGTGACCGTCGCCACAGCGGGGACAATCACCATGGTGTATTTCCTTGCCCCCATGCGTTTTCCCCATACAGTATCCGCCCTTCTGTGGTTCAGCACTCTTTTCTTAATTGGCGGCTCCCGCTTTATTTGGAGAATTCTCCAGGACAATATTTTTACTCCCCATGTGCCCGGCTCTCAGAATCAAGTCCTGATTATTGGCGCAGGGGATGCGGGAGTGATGGCCGCCCGGGAGCTGAAAAACAAAAACTATCGCGAAGGCCGTCCTGTGGGCTATATCGATGATGCAGCCACCAAGCAAAGACTGCAGCTCATGGGGATTCCTGTCTTAGGCACCCGCCGGGATATCCCCCGGGTCGTTAAGAACCATAATATTGATAAGATTATTATCGCCATGCCTTCAGCTTCCGGGGACGTCATCCGGGAGATCGTGGGCATCTGCGAAAAAACCGGTGTGGATCTGAAGATCATGCCCGGTGTGTTTGACGTGGTCAGCGGTAAAGTGGATACCAAAGAAATCCGCCAGGTTCAAGTGGAGGATTTACTGGGGCGTGAAGCCGTTACCGTCGATCTGGAGGATGTAGCCGGTTACCTTTCAGGTGAAGCGGTCCTGATTACCGGCGGCGGCGGGTCCATCGGCTCGGAGCTTTGCCGGCAGGTGGCTCGTTTTAACCCGGCTAAACTGGTCATCGTGGGCCATGGCGAAAACAGCGTCTTTGACATCGAACAGGAACTACGCTCGGAAAATCCGGGGTTGGATGTAGTCACGGAGATTTTGGATATCAAGGACCAGGAAAAAGTCCACCTCGTCTTCCAACGCTATAAACCAGGTGTAGTGTTCCACGCCGCCGCCCATAAACATGTCCCTCTCATGGAAAAGAATCCGGAAGAGGCTATGAAAAATAATATTATGGGTACCAGCAATCTGGCTGAGGCAGCGGATGCCGCCAAGGTCAAGACATTTGTCCTGATTTCCACCGATAAGGCGGTCAATCCCACCAGCATCATGGGGGCCACCAAGCGGGTGGCAGAGATGGTGATTCAGAGCATGGACAAGCGTTCCGACACCAAGTATGTGGCGGTACGTTTTGGCAATGTACTGGGCAGCCGGGGCAGCGTTATTCCCACCTTTAAGCGTCAGATTGCCAAAGGCGGGCCGGTTACAGTCACCCATCCCGATATGGTTCGCTACTTTATGACCATACCTGAGGCCTCTCAGCTGGTGATTCAAGCCGGCTCCATGGCTCAGGGGGGGGAGATTTTCATCCTGGATATGGGTCAGCCGGTCAAGATTCTGGATCTTGCCCGGGATCTCATCCGCCTCTCCGGGTTTGAACCGGATGTGGATATCAAGATTAAATTCACAGGGATGCGCCCCGGTGAAAAACTCTTTGAAGAACTCCTTACCGCAGAAGAAGGGACTTCAGCGACGAAACATAAACGAATTTTCGTAGCCAAACCCAATAATATTAATGTTTCACAGCTTGAGGAACTCATCCACCTCATCCGTGAGCGGGGCTCCTATCTCACCCGGGAAGAAGTTATGGGACAGTTGCAAGCCATTGTGCCTACATTTAGAAAGCAAGCTTCCAAGGCAGTTGCCAATCAATAAGGGGGAAAAATTTCATGTTGCGTATGAAAGAAGTCATTACCAGTGAAGATGTTTTAGCAAAGAATCTAAAAGACAAACTCCAGGACCATTCTGCCACAGTGGGGGTTATCGGTCTTGGTTATGTAGGGCTCCCCTTAGCCGTAGAAAAGGGAAAAGTAGGCTTCTCAGTCATCGGGTTTGATATTAACGCCGCTCGTGTAGCCAAAGTCAATGCAGGAGACAATTACATCGCTGATGTCAAGGATGAAGAACTTCTGGAACTGACCCAAAAAGGAATTATTACAGCGACCACGGATTACGAGAAACTTGCCGAGTGCGATGTGGTCGTTATCTGTGTCCCTACCCCTCTGACCATCACCCGGGATCCGGATATCTCCTATATTCAGGCCTCTTCCGAGCAGATCGCCAAATACCTCAAGCCCGGACAGCTGGTAACTTTAGAAAGCACCACCTATCCCGGCACCACTGAGGAAGTTATTCTCCCCATGCTGGAACAAAGCGGCCTTAAAGTGGGCAAAGACTTCTTCCTGGCCTTCTCACCGGAGCGGGTCGATCCAGGCAACAAACGCTTTACCACCAACAATACCTCAAAAGTTGTGGGCGGTATGACTCCAGTCTGTCTGGAAGTCGCCTATACCTTCTATGCTCAGACCATCGTCAATGTGGTTCCCGTATCCTCACCGGCTGCCGCGGAGCTCACTAAAGTCTTTGAGAATACTTACCGTGCCGTGAACATCGCTTTGGTCAATGAGCTGATGCTTCTTTGCGATCGCATGGGCATCGATATCTGGGAAGTAGTGGAGGCCGCAGGAACCAAACCCTTTGGGATTCAAACCTTCTGGCCCGGCCCGGGAGTGGGCGGGCACTGCATTCCCATCGATCCTTTCTACCTGACCTGGAAAGCCCGCGAGTATGACTTCCACACCCGCTTTATCGAGCTGGCCGGCGAGATCAATGTCGAAGTCTCCTACCATGTGATCAATAAAGTCATTCGTGCTCTCAATAATGAAAATAAGAGCCTTAAGGACGCTAAAGTTCTTATCCTTGGGGTAGCCTATAAAAAAGATATCGACGATGTCCGTGAATCACCGGCCCTTAAGATCATGGAGCTGCTTAGGAAAAACGGAGCCAATATCGCCTACCATGACCCCTATATCCCTGTTATCGAGCCTCACGGCGGCTCCACAGTCCATCTGGAAAACACTGAGCTGACCGACGAAGCCCTGGCTGCTGCAGACTGCGTCCTCATCCTCACCGACCACAGTGTTGTCGACTATGAGCGAGTGGTAGAAAAGGCTCCCCTTATCGTCGATACCCGCAACGCCACCAGAGGCGTCGAGAACAACAGAGAAAAGATCGTCAAAATCTAAGGCGAGTCATGGGAGAATCATGGGGACAAGTACCGTTTTGCATAATACAAAAATCTAAAGCTTAAGGGGAATCGCAAGATTCCCCTTTTTAAAAGAAACTTCATCCCATGAAGGCCATCATGAATGCTATAATAAATGGAGTTAATTGCCGCGCAGTCTGCGGAAGTCTTTCGTATAAGCTGAATTGTTTAAGGAGTGAGACTATGGATAAGAAAATGCGCTTCGCTATTATTGGCTGTGGAAGAATTGCCCCCAAGCATGCGGAATCCATCGTAGCCTTAGAAGAGGCCGAGTTAGTGGCAGTCTGTGACATTGTTCCGGAGAGAGCCCAAGCCTTTGCCGATAAATACGGTGCCAAGCCCTATACCTCTTATCAGGAGATGCTGGCACAGGAAGAGATCGATGTCGTAACCATCGCTACAGAATCGGATCTTCACGCACCCATCGGCATCACCTGTGCCCAAGCCGGCAAACATGTCATGGTCGAAAAACCCATGGCCATGACTTTGGCAAGTGCCGACGAGCTGATCCGTACCTGTCATGAAGAAGGGGTCAAATTGTCGGTTATTCATCAAAACCGCTATAACAAATCCATTAAACTCATGCGCCAAGCCCTGGAAGAAGGCCGGTTCGGCAAACTGACCCACGGACAGGCTGCCGTGCGCTGGAACCGCAACGATGCCTACTATGCTCAAGCCCCCTGGCGGGGGACAAAGCTCCAGGACGGCGGCGTTCTCATGAACCAGTCGATTCATAATATTGACCTGCTGCAATGGACCCTGGGCCCTGTGGAGTCCGTCTTCGGCTATACCCGTACCGCCCTGCGCAAAATCGAGATGGAGGATGTAGGCGTCGCTGTCATCAAGTTTAAAAACGGCGCTCTGGGTGTGATCGAGGCGGCTTCGACTATTTATCCTAAAAACATCGAAGAGACACTGAACATCTTTGGGGAAACCGGGTCCGTCATGGTGGGCGGAATTGCGGTGAACCGCATCGAGGCCTGGGAGTTTCCCGACAGTGAAGAGGAGAAAAGACAGATCTTTGACAGTCAGGAAAATGATCCCCCCAATGTCTATGGGTTTGGCCACCGGGAAGTGGTGAAGGATATGATCGATGCTATCCGCGAGGATCGGGCACCGGCTATTCCCGGGGAAGAGGGGCGGAAGGCCCTGGAGATCATCCTGGCTATTTATAAATGCCAGGAGACGAAGGAGCCCGTGGTCTTTCCTTTGTGTGAGTAGGGTTCCTGGCTTTGCCGGATCGCCCCTCTGGGAAAATCGTGCGCTTTTATGCGGGAAGCTGCATTCAGCGGTCCAGCTGGGGCTGCTTTTAAAGACGCTGGAAATGAGGTCATGCCTATGTCAGATCAACCTATTAAAGCGGATCAACCTATCAAAGCTGAAAGACCAGCTTACCAAAGTGCCCCTGTCTACATCGATACCACGGCTGCGATCCCTGCCGGTGTAAAGGTTTCACCCTTTTGCGTGATCCAGGCTCATGTTACCTTGGGTGATCAGGTCACTCTGGGTGTGGGCTGTGTGATCGAAGAGGGAGCTGCCATCGGTGCAGGCACTTCTTTAGGCCACCATGTCACGGTTGCCGCCGGGGCGAGCGTGGGAGAAGGCTGTCAGATAGCCGCTCATGTGAGCATTGGCTCCGAAGCACGCATCGGGGCAGGGACTCGCATCGGGGAGCATGCCGCGATCTATCCCCGGGCAGAGTTGGGTGAAGAGGGTTTTATCGGGAGCAGCGCTTCCGTCGGACGTTTTCCGAAAGCGGCGGCGACCAGCACCGTGAAGGCCCAAGCGGATTTGCCTCCCCTGAAGATGGGGAACGGTTACACCATAGGCTGCTCTGCAGTGCTCTATGCCGGGACCACTTACGGAGATCAGGCCTTCCTGGGGGATGGAGCTTTGGTTCGCGAACGCTGCACTATCGGTAAAAACGTAGTCATCGGCAGCGGTGCGGCAGTGGAAAACGATACCCGTATCGGAGATTATACCAAGATCCAGACCGGTTCTTACATAACCGCTTATATGGAACTGGAGGAGCGGGTTTTCATCGCTCCCATGGTGGCCACCACCAACGACAACTATATGGGCAGAACAGAAAAGCGCTTTAAAGCCATCAAAGGCCCGACCATCTGCCGGGGGGCCCGGATCGGCGGCGGCGCCATTCTTCTGCCGGGAATCAGGGTCGCCCCTGAGACCTTTGTGGCAGCAGGAGCATTGGTGACCAGGGATACCGAGGCCAAGCGTGTGGTCAAAGGCTTCCCGGCCAAAGATTTGCGGGAGGTTCCTGAGGAAGAATTGCTTCCGGAAGAGTAATATAGTTAAAAAATCAAGGGATCATCTCATGAAGCGAGGTGATCCCTTGATTTATGGAAAGGAGTTGAAGTGCTCAAGAATTAAGTTAATGGGATTTCGATACCTGTTTTGATTATTTCTTCTACCACACCTAAGGAACCTTTATAATCATTCATTGTGAATGCAAGGGGTTGTAGATCTTTATCATAACTAAGTGTCGGCATGAATAGGAGCTTAAATGCATCTATGCCTTCAAGATTGACAAAGTAGTCTGAAAATATAGCAATATCAATATCGCTTTCATCGTCATAATTTCCCTTTGCATATGAGCCAAATAGTATTGCTTTTTCTATAGGAATCTGTTTTCCGATCTTCTGTACATAGCTTTCTATTATATCTTGTACTGACTCAGGGATTTTAACCACTCAAATACCCCCTTCGATTTATCCAAAATTTCCTTAGCTTTCTCTTGATTTACAAATGAAGATAATTTCTGCTTATATGTTGGATACCTCTCAGAAAATAGCCAAGAGATCAACTCATAAGTGAGGTGAGCCCTTGGCTTATTTTAATACGCATCTTTCCCCAGGAGCACGACAAAAATAGTTTTCCAGAGAATCTTAATATCTGACCCCGGGGACCAGTCCTTCACGTACTGAACATCATACTTTAAGGTCTCGGTCAAAGTCAAGGCGCTGCGGCCATTGATCTGGGCCAGGCCGGTGACGCCGGGAGGCATATTCAGCCTTTGGCGTTGTTCAGGGGTGTATTGCTCCACAATCTCCGGCACCTCAGGACGAGGTCCGACCAAGCTCATGGTTCCATTGACGATATTGAGGAGCTGGGGAAGTTCATCAAGGCTGGTTTTGCGTAAAAAGCGGCCGCTTCCCGTAATCCTGGGATCATCTTTTTCCTGGAAGACGAATTCATCCGCATTGAATTTGCCTTCTTTTTTCAGTTGCTCGATCTTGGCTTTCATCACTCGATCCGCATCCGGTACCATGGTGCGGAATTTATAAATGGTAAAAGGTTCTCCCTTAAGGCCCACCCGCTGCTGGCGAAAAATAGCCGGGCCCGGTGAATCCACTTTAATCCAGGCCACAATGAAAAGCCAAAGGGGCGAGATAAATATAAGCAACGGTATGGCTATGATGAGGTCCAAAAGGCGTTTAAAGCCCATCAGTATGCCTCCTTACTTGAGTCCAGCTGCTTCAGCCAATTGCGAATGAGGCTGTTCCAGGAATAATGTTCTATCACATAAGCCCGCCCTTGCTCAGCCATCGCCCGGCATCCTTCGGGATCCCTTTTCAGCTCCAGGATGGTGCGGGCCAGAAGCTCCGGATTCTCGGGTTCCAGAACCACGCCGCCGCCGCTTTCTTTAACGATCTCGGCGCCTTCTCCCTCACCCACATAGATGAGGGGCTGACCACTGGCCAGAGCGGGAAAGACCTTTGAAGGACGTACCCCTTCAGAGAGCTTGTACCGCCTCAAGGTGGAGAGATTAATGCTGCTGAGGGAGTAATAGCGGGGGATAACCTCTAAGGGCTGAAAATCGATAAAACGCACATTAGGCAGCTTTTTCTCCCGGGCTATCTCCTCCAGCCTGGGACGCTCGGAGCCGTCTCCCACGAAAAGAAAGAAGAGCTCCTCGTCATTTCGTAAGATATCTGCTGTTTCCAAAGCGGTTTCTATACCGTGGGCGTAACCCATAGTTCCCGCATAGAGGATCACGGTTTTGCCTGCAAGCCCCAGACTTTCTTCCAGGTCCCGATCCTTTGGCCGTGGTTGAAAAAGCTCCGTATCCACGCCATTGGGGAGAAAGAGGATATCCTCCGGGGGAACGTTTTTGCGTTTCAGCCCCGTTACGATGCCTTGGGTTTGTGCAGATAGCTTATACGCTTTTTTGTAGAAATATCCCTCCAACCATTCGGTGGCCCGGATGATGGTTTTGTTGGTGACCAGCCCCAGCTGCACAGCAGATTCCGGCCAAAGATCAGAGACATTGAAAATATAAGGAGCCTTTTTCAGCCAGGAGGCAAAGATGGCGGAGAAGCCAATAAAAAGGGGCGGGGACTCCACAATGATCAAATCATGTTGGCCGGAACGGGCAATACCGTAGAGAGAAGAAAAGACAAAGGAAAAATAATTAAGCAGGCGCAGCCAGAACCGGCCTCTCTTTACAGGGTAGATCCAGGTCCGCAGTACTTTGACCCCTGCCATCTCTTCCTGCATAAACCGCTTCCCCTGGTATTCCTCAGGGATGATTCCGGTGGGATGATTAGGGAAGGCAGTGACGACGGTAACCTCATGGCCTTGATGATGCAAGCCTTTGGCCAGCTCCCAAAGGCGGACCTGGGCAGCTCCTTTTTCCGGTGGGAAGTATTGAGTTAGCAGCAGAATACGCATTGTGGGTATCTCCTAAACTTAAATTCGGGTCATTGTTTGGGTCGTGCAGCAGCAGTGCAGGCCTTTGAATAACGGTACCTGTCCCCATTATTCACTTACGCTGTACCGATAGCTTTCCTGCCGTAGGCGCAGGAAGACCAGTCCCGCGCAGCTGAGCCAGAGGACGGGATCCTCAAAGAAGCGGCCTTCCCCCTGGGAGCTGATGAACACGGTCATAGCCCAGAGGAAGTAGCCGGCGGCCACGGAGTATTTTTCATTGGTTTCACTGAAGACGCTGAGGTGGGCTCGATTTAGGTTGTATAAGGTATAGAGACGGCCCAAGATAGCCACCCATAGTGCAGTTAAGACCAGAAGCCCTAATACTCCCAGTTCAGAGGCAATGGTCAGGATGGTGGTATGGGATAAGGTCGCTCCGTCGGGAATATTTTTCAGATGGATGTAATCCTGGAGAAAGACCGTCTGGAAACTGCCTAAACCTGTGCCGAGCCAGGGGTGATCCGTAAAAATGGCAATCCCGGCTTGCCAGAGGTATAAGCGTTGCGGGCTGGACACCTCCAGATCCTGAGTGAACAAAAGCATCCGTTCCCAGATTTCAGGACGAATCAAGAGCAGCACGACCGCACCCAGGGCACAGGCACCTAAAAAGTAAAGGGTGTTCTTTTTATTGGGCAGGAAGAATAATGCCAGCACCAGCACCATCCCTAAGGTCAGGATACCTCCCCGGGAACCTGTCAAAAGCAGCTGGATCAGTAAAAGAGGCAGGCATGCCCAATAAATAAGCTTAATCCGCCGGTTGTGAGTAAAGATCTGGATGACGAAGTTAGCCACAATGCCTAAAATGAGAAAACGGGCATAAATATTGGGGTCGACAAAAGTGGCGTTAACCCGTAAAGTATGTTCTTTTAAAAGGTTCTCACCCTGCCAGATCAGATTTCCGGAGATTCCTTCATAAAGAGCCAGCGGCAGCAGGGCCAAGGCAGCGAGATGAATCCCATGGAAAGGCAGAAGAATGGAGTCCTGATCCAGAAGCAGGGCAATCGAGAGAAACACGGCAAAAAGCACCAGGAGGCGCAGGATTTCCTTTACAGTATTGCCCATATCTGCTGAATATACTAAGCTTAAAGCCCCATAGGCGATATAAAGCAATAGAATCAAGGTTACCGGGTCCTTGAAGAAGGCAATAAGCCTGGCCCGTATCTCCACTTCGAAAAACACGCGTAAACAAGCCGCCAGAACAATGCTGATACTGGTAAAGCGTGTCAGAGAAACTTCCCCCAAGACCTTTTCCAGGATACCAAGATCCGGATACCAGGTGCTGGAGATCTCCAAGGCCACGGCGGCCCCCAGCAAGGGAATCAGCCAAAGGGGCTTTTTCACAATGAGAATACCAAGAGCGAGGAGGGTTAACAGCAATACTGTCCACTGAATCATGGGTTATCGGCCTCCTGTCACACGTTTTAGAATGTATACACCGATTCTGCGGAAATCCTTGTCCAGGATGGCAATGGCCAGACAAAAGACGATCCCGGCCAGGGAAGCGGAGAGCAAAGGATGAAAGCCAATCAAGAGCCAGGCGGTTCCCGCCATAAGCAAAGAGGAAATCAATGTGCCGGGCAGCTGCCGCCAGATGCGAATCTTATAGACATTCTTTCTGATCATGTAATAATAGGCGAAAAAGATAAAGACCTCAGCGATAATGACCGCATAAGCAGCTCCGTAAATACCCATTACAGGGTTTAAAGCATAGGTCAGCACTGTAAGCAGCAGCAGAGCCAGCCCCTGAACCAGGGTTCTTTGCATTTGGCGGCCGGTGGTGGTAAGAATGTCGCCCAGAGAAAAACTCATACACTCCAAGGCCAGCAGCCAGGCCACAATCATGAAAATGGGAATGGCTTCATTGAATTTCCCGTCATATAACCATTCCATCAGGGGTCCCGCCAGGACAAACATCAGCATACTGCCGGCAATGCCCACAGCAGACAGGACCTTGAAGACCTTTTCGATTACATTCTGATGCTGGCTCCGGTCCGTATCTCCCAATTGGTAAAGGATGGGATAGAGAGCACTGGTCATGAGACTGGGAATAAAGATCAAAATCAGAACCAGTTTATAGGCCGCGGAGAAGATCCCTACTTCCACATTGCTGACGGTTAAAGAGAGGATAAGAATACTGAATTGGGTAAAAAGGTAATAGAAAATCCGGTGCACCCCAAAAGGCAGCCCATTCCAAACCATTCCTGCCAGATGGGGAAGATCCGTCCGGGGTTTGATTTCTTTCCGCAGAGCCAGATAGAGGAGGATGGTAATGATGATGTAACTGAACAGATGGGCAAAGGTAATGGAGACCACACCTAACCCGGCCACCAGAACGATGATGGTAAAAAGGGCGATCAGCAGGGTGGTGAGAAATTGAAAGGATGCGGAGAGATAGATTTTTTGCACAGCCTGATAATAATTATAGATCGATTGATTGATGGCGTTAAAGCAAACGGCAACTCCTACAAAGACGATCATCAGTCTTACAGTTTCATTGTATCCTGCCGGAAACATAAAGACCAGCATGGCCAGATAACATAAGACGCAGAGCAGGGTCTTCAGCAAAAGGGTGTTGCCGAAATACCGGGGCAGAACAGCAGGATCCTTGGCTCCTTCCTGAACCATCAGCTGGCTGATGCCCAACTCGGCAAAGAGGATGAAGGTTCCTACATAAGCATAGGCTGTGGAGTAATCTCCATAAGATTCCGGGCCTAAATAGCGGGTAACCAGGATACCCAGGACAGCGGCGATGGATTTGGCCAGAATGCTGGAAATTCCTAAAGCGGTGGCATTTTTGGCAAGGAGGCGAGTATCCATTATTTCACTTCCTCACTTCAAGTCGGGCGTAGAGGTTGAGGAGCCGCTCCTCCATCTTTCCCCAGTTATAAGCTTCCCTGACGGCTTTGAGGCCATTGGCCCCCATTTCCTGACGCAGCTTGGCATCGGCAAGCAGGGTTTTAAAGGCCTGAGCGATCTCCTCCGGTTGGGTAGGATCCACGATCAGACCGCTGTGGTAAGGAGTAAGGAAGCGGGTGATGGGAGGCAGGTTGCTGCCTACCACAGGGATGCCGCAGCTCATGTATTCAAACTGCTTGATCGGGATATTCTTGTAATACTTCGGCAAAGGGAGCAGGGTTACGGCACCGATCCGGGATTTACGCACGTAATCTTCCACTTCCACATGAGGAACCTTGCCGGTAAAGAGGATATTGTCCTCCAGGTGATGTTTGTGAATATATCCGTCCACCAGGCGCTGACCTTCCGGATCATTAAAGGGACCTACAAAGACCATCTTGACCCCGGGGTAATCTTTTTTAAGCAGGTGAACGGCTTGAACCAAATGATAGGCGCCGCGCTCTAAGGTAATGCCCCCCTGATAGATAATGTCATATTCTTTTTCCAGGTGAACTTCTTTAGGCTCAAACTCTGAAAAATTATAGATCACATCCACATGAGGGTGATAAGGATCAAAGCGCTCCTTCACCGCATCATCCGCCGTAATGATCTGGTCGAATTTCTTGGCTAAGAGGATCTCGCTCTTATCCACGACAAAGGTGGCCAAAGGCCGGAGCAGCCGGGGAATCTTCTTGGACATGCTCATCATATCAGGATAATGCTCATGGACATCATAGATGAGCTTGCAGTGAGGGAGGGCCTTCTTGATCTTGCCCACTTTATAAATCAGCTCAAAATCATGAAAATGATAGACATCAGCCCCGACTTCGATAGCCTTTTGCACTACCGTATCCCCTAACTGGAATCTGCCGTAGAGGGAATTGGCCCGTTTCACACCGAGAATGCGCACACCTTGTTCCAGATATTCTTCCCGCTCATCGGGAACGATTAGGGTGATGTCATCATAGTTCTTCTTCAGGGTCAGGGCCTGTTTGTAGAATATCCTGTTATCCAGGGCTTGGTGTCCTGTGGTGAGAATACATAGTTTCAAAGGTGTTTACCTCCCTAACAAACTCCTATACAGCTCAATCGTCCTCGCCGCATTATGCTCCCAGGTAAAGCCTGCCAGAACCGTAGCCTTACCGGCTTCAGCCAATCTCCGAGCGTAGTCGGGAGACTTCAGGAGAGACTCCAGGGCTTCCGCCAGGTCCTCCACCTCATGAGGGCGGACGAGCAGTCCGTTTATTCCAGGGTCGATGACGTCCTCGATTCCTTCTCCCTTGACTCCTATGACCGGAATCCCCAAGGACATGGCTTCGATATAGACCACGCCGAAGCCCTCCTGCCAGCTGGGCAGGCAGAAGATATCCGCCTGGGCCATCTCCTGGAGAGCTTCCCGGTGGGGGAGTTTTCCCAGGAAGAATACATGGTTGCCCAGATCCAGACTCTCTGCCAGGGCTTCTAAATTCTTGCGTTCCTCCCCGTCTCCTACGATTCTGTAGGTCAGGTTAGGATAGGTTTTCACCAAAGAGGCCAGGGCTCGGAGGTTCAGATCGATTCCCTTGGTCTTTTTGAGGTTAGAGACACTAAGGATGGTAATTTGATCCCGGGCTCTGGATCTGCTCACTTCGGCCCGGTCAATCTCGGCAAGATGGATGCCATTATTAATGACCTGGATTTTAGGATAGTAAGGCTCATCCTTAACCAGGTTTTTCAATTTGGTGCTGACGGTAATCACGCTGTCCGTACCCAGCAAGACTTCCTGCAGCCTCTTCCGGCAGGAAGGTCCTTTATGTAAAGTGGATTGAAAATCCTGCCCATGGATGGTGACCACTCCAGGAACGGGAAACTCTTTTTTCAGGCCATAAGCGGCATGTCCATCAGGCAAAGCGACATGGGCATGGATCAGATCGAAGGGAAACTCTTTACCAATAGTTTTAACCAGATTTCTCAGGCCCAGATACATCAAAGCCCCGGAATGCTCCAAAAGGTAAGAACGGGGGAATTCCGGGTATCTGGGATAGAACACCTCAATCCCATCCACTCTGTCCTTTGCAGGCATGGAAGCGTAAGCCTGCCATTTTTTTTTCAACACAGGAAGAGGCCAAGGGGCATAGGGGACGGGAGAAATGACTTTGACCTCACAGCCTCCTGCCACTAAAGCCTTGACCTGCTCATGAACGAAAATTCCGTAAGTAGGATTTTGGGTTGAAGGATACATATGGGAGATGACTAAGATCTTCATGATGGAACCTCAGGCTTCTTTAAAGTAATCCGCGTCGTCTTTTCAGGGAATTGTAGACCAGTCCGATGGTAATGGAAAAGAGAGTCATAAGTTGGAGATTGTAGAATATACCGGCCATAAAATTATAGACAAAGATGGAGGGCAGGACGGCCACATAGGCCGCGATCAGTTGCGAAGGCAGATCGTAAGAGCGTCCGTGCACCAGCATCTGACTTTGTCTTCTCAGATGCATAAACCCTTTGATAAAGGGCAGGAGGAAGAAACTCAGATAAACCGCCAGCCCGACAAAACCATAGCGTCTGGAGAAGAGGGCATATTCATTATCCACCAGGGTGGTCATGACATACTTCTGGGTACCCCAGCCCAAAATCGGCGATTGGGAGATGCTTCCCACGGCGACTCCCCAACGATCCATATGCCCTTGGAAAGAAGTGCTGTTGGAGAAATTAAGCCCCTCGGTAAGCCGGTAGAAGAAATCCCCGGAAGCCGTGGCAAAAAGGATGATAGTCAGCAAGAACAAGGCCCCTATTTTGATCAGGACCTCTTTACTGCGATGGTGATAGAAAAAGGCCCATGCACACAGAATGATATAAAGCAAAGCAATGCCAAAGAGAGCCGTGCGGGAAATCGTAAGAAACTCCAGTTTGATGACCAGGCCGATAAGAACAAAGATCAGCCAGGGGAATCTGCCCTGATGTTCCCCGAAGAAATAGCGAACAGTGAGATAAGACAGGGTAATCACCGTAAAGATACCGAAGACGTTAGGATTGTCAAAAGTCCCCAGAACCCGGGCCGGGTTACCCAGAATCAGGGTATCCCAGTGCAGGGGGTTGAAGAAAGGGGAGATCCAAGTATTCATATTAAATAAATTGAAATGCTGTCCCCAGCCAAAGAGGATGAGAAACCCTAAGGCTCCTAAGAAGACGTTCTTAAGGAAACCGAACTCGCCTTCTTGCAAGTCAATGGACAGAACAAGGGTGATCACCAGAAAATGTTTAAAGAAAGTGACCAGTTCCATCACGTCTCTTAAGCCGTAGTAGCCGGCTCCCAGAATCACCACGCCATAAAAATTGGAAATGGCATAGGAAAGGGTAAGAAGCCCCCAAAGGATCAGAACCCATTTGAGTACCGGCTGCTGTGCCCGAAGCTCTTCCCGGACATCAGGTGAGAAACGAAACCCCCTGGCTATAAAGGCTAAGAAATTTAAGCCAAAGATTCCGAATAAAAGCACCTCATCCACCCGGATATTGGGTAAAGAAGGGTGAACTTCAAAGGAGGGGAGAAGCATCGCTGATAGCATCACCAGTACCAGTAAAATCAAACGACTCTCATTGCGTCGGGTCAGTCCATTATTCCAAAACATAGGGGCCTCCTCAAATGCTTACTTATTTTGCATCTATCTAATCAACAAACCTCGTATTCCAGTTATTAATTTACCCTAAACAAAAAATATCATGAACTCAGCCTAACATCTTTAACAGGATGACCGCAATTTCCTCCTGCTGTTGCTGAGTTAATTCCGGATAACAGGGAACAGCCAGGGCTTGCTTACAAGCTTCTTCGGCGATGGGGAAATCCCCGGCCTGGTAGCCCAGATAGGCTAAGGCTTTCTGCAGATGCAGGGGCACCGGATAATAGACAGCATTGGCCACGCCCCTATCTGTTAAAGCAGCCATAAGCTTCTCCCGCTGTGTCGTCCGCACTACATAAAGATGGAAAACATGCTTATTATTCACATCCGTAAAGGGGAGGATGACCTTATGAGCATCTGCCAAAGGAGCCAGCAGTTGATGATAGACAGCGGCCTTTTCAGCCCGGATCTGATTCCATTGATCGATGTAACGGAACTTAACCCGGAGGATAGCTGCCTGCAGTTCATCAAGACGGCTGTTATACCCGATCTCATCATGATAATACTTGGTCTTGCAGCCATGAAAACGCAGCATGCGGGCATCCTCGGCTAAAGCATCGTCATTGGTGACGATCATCCCGCCGTCACCATACCCTCCTAAATTCTTGGTGGGGAAAAAGCTGAAGGTTCCCGCATCCCCTAGAGCTCCGGCTTTATGTCCTTTATATTCTGCCCCTATGGCTTGTGCCGCATCCTCGATCACTTTTAACTGATGTTTTTGAGCCAAAGCTAGGATAGGATCCATATCCGCCATCTGGCCAAAGATATGGACAGGGATAATTCCCTTGGTTCGTGGGGTTATCTTTTCCTCCAGCTTAGCCGCATCCATATTCAAGGTACGGGGATCCACATCTACGAACACCGGCGTAGCACCCACTTGAGCGATGGCTTCTGCAGAAGCAAAAAAGGTGAAGGGGCTGGTGATTACTTCATCGCCAGGGGCTATGCCACAGGCTTTTAAGGCAATCACCAAAGCATCGGTGCCGTTGCCTACAGCTATGGCATGCTTGGTCCCGCAGTACAGGGCCATCTCTTCCTCAAAACGCTTCATCTCGGGACCGAAAATAAATTTGCTGGAATCCAGAACCGCCAGGACGGCCTGATCTATTTCCTCTTTAATAGAAAGATATTGAGCCTTCAAATCCAACAGGGGAATAGACATAGTATTCTTCCTTTCATCATATAATGTCTAATACGTTAAAAATTCTACACTTAAGGGTACAACGAAAAAGGGCATATTTCAAGGCGTGAGCCAGGATTTTTAGTTCATTGACAAATGACTCATGAGTGTAATACTATGTATTACAAGAAGAAAGGAGGTCAGCATGATGACTATTTCGATTAGGCTTAGTCCTGCTGAAGCAGAGCTTATCAAGGGATATGCAAAAATGAAAAATCAAAGCGTCTCGGATGTGATGAGAAAGGCAATCCTTGAACAAATAGAAGACGAATATGATCTTGAGCTGTATGAAAAAGCAATGACAGAATACCTAAAAGATCCTGTGACCTATTCCCTAGATGAAGTTGAAAAGGAATTGGGTATTCGCTGATGTACAAGGTTGCTTTTACTGAAGAAGCGAAAAAGAACCTTAAGAAGCTGGATAAACCTATTGCCCTCCTTATTCTAGCCTGGATACGCAAACATTTGGAGGGGTGTGAAAATCCACGCCAGCAAGGAAAGGCACTTAAGGGTAATTTGGACCATAAGTGGCGATATCGGATAGGTGACTATCGTTTGCTTGCAGAAATAAATGACCGTCAAATCACTATACTCATCGTGGCTGTAGGCCATCGTAAAGAAGTTTATAAAAAGCAATAGCACAAAGGGAGTGTCCAGCTGCTGTGAAGCAGCCAACGACACTCCCTTATCTATTTGGATTATCTTCCTAGCGCAGATGCTGATTGAGCAGTGGAAACAGGCCTTCAGCCGTATTCTCATCCACCCAGCCCATAGCCCAGGGGCCTACTCCGGCCAGTCCGAATTCATTGATGATGGAGAGCTTGGCATTCCAGCTGGTATAATCATCGAAGAATACGGTGTGCTCCACACCCTTCTCATCGGTATACTTAAAGGTCGGTGTCCCTACAGGATCTGCATCATTGTATTTGGAGTAGGTGATAGTTGCGCCATAGGAGTCGGCGAGCTCTAAAGCCTTGGAATAGCCGAAGGCTGTAGAATTGTAGGTGGGATTGCCATTGGCATCTTTGCCGTCAACCACCCAATCCCGTCCGTAATAAGGAATCCCCATCAGAACCTTGCTCATGTCTACCCCTTGATCTTGGATATAGGTCAGAACCTGCTTAATCCAAGGATAAGGGGCGATGGGTCCGGGAGCGGAAGTCCGATAATGATGATCATAGGTCATGACATGGAGATAATCCACAGCATGAGAAAGAGCTTCATAATCATAGGCATCCAGCCAGTACTGAGAAGAAGACATGCGGGGCATGACCGCCATGACTACCAGCTTATTCATAGACTGTAACTCAGAGTGGAGGGATTCCATAAAGGTGGTCAAATCGTTTCTTACCCCATCATAAGGATCCTTGGCATCCCCGTAATCCAAAGGAGTCTCAAAATCGATGACCACTCCGTCGGCATTGGTATTCTTAAGCAGAACCACGATCTCGCCGATCAGCTTTTCCTGGGCAGCCGGGCTTTTCAAGAGGGTATTCAGGGTTGCCCCGCTGCCATTGATCAGAGGCAGAACTTTCATACCCAGCCCGTGGGCCATATTGGTCAGTTGCTTATAATTGCTGGAGCCTTCGTCCCATACCAGCTTCAAGCTTCCGTCCGTACCGATGGAACCGCGCCAGTTCGGGGACACATAGTCCACATAATCTGTAGCCTTGCCGGGAATCAAGGAAAGTTGACGAAGATAGGTCTCATAGCTGGCATAACCGTCCCAGTATTGGAGGGAAATCTTTGGATTCACATTCCCTGTGCGAATAATGCTTTCCATGCCATAGCTGATCACTCCCCAGCCACCCAGCAGAGTGAAGGAGGCTCCCTCGTCACGGCGGCTGCCCAGGTAGCTCATGCCTTCTTCGCTGAAGGCCTTGGGTGGGGCTAAGACGATGGGGTGATTGTTCTGTGCTGCCAGGGCCGCTCCTGCCAAGGCATCCGGGAATTTCGCCCCTGTAGCGATATAGACAGCCTCTGTGTTGAAGCTTAAGCTGTTGAGTATTTCCAGATTGGTTCCATAGCGGTCCGCGCCGGACAGACGATCCACGGTATAGTCCAGACCCTCCAGCTGCGCCTTCACTTCAGGAAGGATGACTCCCTCCCCGCCGATTAAAGTCACTTCGGAGACGCCCAGGGCTTGCAGAGTTTCCAGAGTCACCTCAGGAACAGATTTCTTCTCTGTTAAAAGTAACGGAATTCCCTGCGCGGCAGCGTAAGAGGAGATGCTTAAGGCATCGGGAAAATCACTGCCGGAAGCCAGGAAAACTTTTTCGGACTGAGGAACGGCTGCTTTAGCGATTTCACCGGCCGTCCCATAACGATTAGTTCCCTCAAGTCGTTCTACGGTTAAGCCTTGATCGGCCAGGGTGCTCTCGACTTTCTCGGATACGGCGCCCGGGCTGCCCAGGATATAGACCTTAGTGGCCCCCAGACGTTGGATTTCTTCCAGCACACCTTCGCTTAACTGAGCGGTCTCGGTCAGGAGAAGCGGGCCATTGACCAAGGAGCTCTTGGCCAACACCACACCGGCCAGAGCGTCAGGAAAATCATCCCCCCGGGCCAGAACCACCGCCTCGGCATAATTCCAGCCTGATTGGGAAACTTGAATAGCTGTATCATAACGGGAATTCCCCGCAAGACGCAACGGCTGGGTCAGGGAGGTTTCCGCTTTAACTTCCTCTGGTATTGTGGGAGTAAACATGGGACTTGTGAATAAAAGGGTGAATGCCGTCAGAGTCACAACGGCTGTTTTGATTCTCTTTTTCATCGTTCTCTCCTTCCCTACTTCTCATCCGGCCCGACTAAGCTTCAAATCAGCTTGTGAACCCGGCTTACCCACCTATTGATCAACATTCTAAGCGTAATAATTAATAGGATTAATAGGCAAAGTCTTTAAACATAGACTACAGCAGACCACAAAATCTGACATGTTTTTGGATACTTGAAAATAATTCGTGACAAAAGGTCAAATACCTTGTAGAAATAACAGGGAAATCCAAAAGTTAATAAATTATTAACATCTACGCCAGGGTTTTCTAGAAAATAGCCCCTAGCCCGAAAACCGTGAAATAATTGGGCTTGAAAAAAAGCACCTGAATAAACAGATGCTTTCATAAATTGTTCTTTTCATTTTAGGTATCTTTACGCAGTATCTCCAGATACTCTTCATAAGCAAATACCCGACTTCTGCGGACATTCTCGGTTTGCTTTAGTATTCCCAATTCAACAAGCTTGTTAACAGCATTGGACACTGTATTAAAAGAAAGTTCCAATGCTAGACTGGTTTTTTTTATGTCGATAATCGGACTGCTTTCAAGATAATTGAATACCTTCATGATAGTTTTTGAAGCTTTTCCAGTGTTTTTTACAACTTCAACATTTTTATAATGCAGCTTGATTATCCTTTCAATGGTATCAATTGCATCCTGAGCTGACTCATAGGCCGCTAAAAGAAAGAATTTCAGCCATTGCTCAAAATTACCTTTCGATCTAACCTCTGTCAATCGGTCATAATACTCAATTCTGTTTCTCTTTAAAAAATAAGATATATATAAAGTCTCATGACGCAATAGGTTTTGGTTAATCAGATAAAGTGCAATGAGAAGCCGGCCTATTCTGCCGTTACCATCTAAAAATGGGTGGATGGTTTCAAACTGATAGTGAATCAAAGCTATTTTAATTAATGGATCAAGCTCATCCTCGCTGTTTATAAATTTTTCAAGGTCAGACATCGCCTCAAGCATGTCTTCAGGATGGGGAGGAATGTACCTTGCATCCCTTAAGGTGCTGCCTGCCGGTCCAATCCAGTTTTGGCTACTCCTGAATTCACCGGGGCTTTTTTCTCCATCTCGTACGTCCTGCATGAGTATCTCGTGAATTTCCTTAAGCAGGCGATTGCATAATGGAAGTTCAGCAAGCCGTGCTGAGCCATACTGCGAGGCCTTGATATAGTTGATGACATCGGCGACATTCTGGTTGGTGTTTTCCTCAATGTTCGGGTCAAGTATATCATCCAGTGTCGCCTGAGTACCTTCAATTTGCGAAGACAGCAAGGCTTCCTTGCGTACATACATAGAAACAAACAGATCAATATCAGGAATCTGTCTTGACATGCCTTCTAAAATACCGATGCTGCGGTTAGCCTTAGCAAGCAGCTTAATAGTTTCTTCATCAAGCTCAATGGGCGGACTTGGCGGCAATGGATAAGGTAAAAAGGATCGATATTGAAGCTCACCGGTTAAATTTGTTCTATATTCGCCAGCACGGTTTTTCATGCTTCCCATCTCCTAAAATGAAATTACTGTCTTCAAAATAGCACAGTTATTTCACTTTATCAATCAAAATGAAATAACGCCATGGTTTCGACATCCTTATTTCATTTTACCCGTAATAAGCAATTGGCAAACATTTCGTGACAAAAGGCCAAATACCTTGTAGAAATAACAGGGAAATCCAAAAGTTAATAAATTCTTAATATCTAGGCCTGGAGCTTATATGGAAAAGCATCTAAAACAAGGAGGTGTTAGAAATCTAACTTTTTTGAGAATATCTGGTATACTATAATTAGCATCAATTGAGTTCTTACGACGCTTGGAGTATAATAATCATAGGAGGATGTGTGTCCATGAAAATCTATTTGGACAACTGCTGCCTTAACCGCCCCTTTCAAGGCCTACGATGCGCTCCATTTGGCAAGCGCGGAGGCAGGTGGCGTTGATATTTTTCTCACCACTGATCGCAAGCTGATTAACGCAGCGATCCGCTCAGACGCAAATGTGAAAGTAAAAAATCCCTTGATATGGCTGACGGAGGTGCTATATGATGAACAGTAATTTAAACTCCATCCAGGAAGAGGGCTTTCGTCTTTTGGTAAACGGCCTGGGTACGGCGGGAGCAGTGAATTTCCTAAGGCAGTTCGATAGCGGAAGCGGCAACTACACCGAAGAACGCACGAAACTGCTTGAAGGCGCAACGATTGATGAAATTGCTGCCCGAATACAAAGTCGCAAAGGACTGGGCGGCAAGTTGTGAGCGTCAAACCCAAATCACGTTTAGACAAATAGCTTATGTACCTGTGAAACCTAATAATAGTGTCTATTCCTAGGACTTTAACTGTTGGGGAGGGATCTTTGTGCTGGCTGAGGACAAACTTCGCGAAGAAGCATTAACAAACCCTTTGTACGATGACGAGGAGCTGACAGAAGAAGATAAGGCTGCCATTGCTCAGGGTAAGGAAGACATAAAAGCCGGTAAGATCCATAGCTTAGATGAGATCAAGAGACAGTTAGGTGACCTATGAATATAGTCATTACTACCTTATATACTCTTAGAGTTCTTCACCGCAGGGAAGTCTACGATAGATAATGATCGAGGGAAGGTCTCCCTCGATAAAGTTAGAGAAATCTGGTCGCTCATGAGAGTGGCCAGGTTTCTTCATGTTAAT
Organism: Desulfitobacterium chlororespirans DSM 11544; assembly: GCF_900143285.1. Classification (NCBI taxonomy): domain Bacteria; kingdom Bacillati; phylum Bacillota; class Clostridia; order Eubacteriales; family Desulfitobacteriaceae; genus Desulfitobacterium; species Desulfitobacterium chlororespirans. Next base: position 34,029 of record NZ_FRDN01000010.1, on the reverse strand, counting down.
TGTGCAATTTGCAAATACCTTGTAGAAAGACAGGGAAATCCCAAAGTTTATAAATTCTTAACATCTATAAGAGGAAGAAAAGTTTATTTTTTTCTGTCTATGTAATTAAGGACAGGTCGGCTTTTATAACCGGACTTATAATATGAAAGAAGTCTCATTAAATGGTCAGAATTTCCAGGAGGATTAAAGTGAAACCTGTCGAAAGTCCCAAGGATACCAAGTTAGCAAGGAGGGTTTTCTGTGTGGCCACGACGAAACAAATGGAGCCTGGTCCTGGGTGCTGTCTTCAGCTTTTGGCTGATGGGGCAAGCCAGTGTTAATGCCGCTCCCTTAACGGCAGAGGTAACGCGCATCTATGGAGAGACACGCATCGAGACAGCCATACGGATTGCTCAAGAAGGTTGGAACGAGGCGAATACTGTAATCTTAGCCCGCTACGATGATTTTCCGGACTCCTTAGTCTCGGTGCCCCTTTCCAAGCGTTATGACGCTCCCATTCTCCTGACGGCCTCTAAAGGCTTGGATGAAGGAGTCCTGGCGGAAATCAAGCGGCTCGGAGCCCAGCATGTGATTCTTTTAGGGGGCACAGGTGTTATGGGAAATCCCATTACCAAGGCTTTGGAAAAAGAGGACCTGACTTGGGAAAGAATCGGGGGCGCCGATCGTTATGAGACCGCAGCTCTGGTGGCGGATCGCTTAGGCGGCAACGGTCAGGTAATTCTCACCAGCGGGGAGAACTTTCCTGATGCTCTGGCTATCGGCCCTTATGCGGGAATGACCGAAACTCCCCTCTTGCTTACCAAAGCCAAAGACCTTCCCGAAGTCACCCGTCAGAAGCTGGTGGACTTGGGGGCTTATCAACTGAATCAGGAGACGGAAGCCGTAACCAAGACCACAGTGGTCGGGGGCGAAAAAGCGATTTCTCCGGAAGCAGTGGCCGGACTGACGGGAATGACCCGTATTGCGGGAGATAACCGGTATGAAACAGCGGCCAAAGCTTTCTGGTTTACTCAAGAGGAATTTGGATCAGACTTTGCGTCTGAATCCCAGAGAACTTTTCTAGTGACAGGGGAGAATTTCCCTGATGCTCTGGTGACAGGAGCCTTGGCTGTTAAACAAAATGCTTACTTATTTATGGCCTATCAGGAAGACTTACCGGCGGTGACCTACTCGGCTCTGGGCAATGCGGCAACAGGTCAGTTGCTGGTTACCATCATCGGCGGGGAAACCGTGCTTTCCGAACGGGTTAAAGGGATCGTGGAAGGAAGTATACAACCTCCCTACCTCCTGGCGGGACTCACCGTCGTAGTGGACCCGGGACATGGAGGCAAGGACCCGGGGGCGTCGGGTCCCGGCGGGTCTCATGAAAAGAATTCCACCCTGCCGGTGGGACTTTACCTAGCGGATCTTTTGCGGCAAGCCGGGGCGAAAGTTGTCATGACCAGGACCGGAGATACCTCCCCCGCCGGTGTTAACTATACAGAATTAAAAGATTTACAAGCCAGAGTAAAAATAGCGAATCAGATTCCGGCCGATCTCTACGTCTCTATACATAACGATGCCTTTTCCAACCCGGAAGCCGGTGGGGTGACCACCTACGTCTCCGCAGAAAATCCTAAAGCCGAGGAGGGAAGAAAACTTGCTTCCGCTGTTCAGCAAGAAGTGATTAAGCAGGTGGGGCTCCAGGATCGCAAGGTGAAGACCGCTAATTTTTACGTGATCAAGAATACCACCATGCCGGCCATCCTTGTTGAATTAGGCTTTATCTCCAATCCGGTGGAAGAGAAGCTCATCAATGATCCGGAATTTCAGAGAAAATCTGCTCTGGGAATTTACCGGGGAATTCTCATTCACAGGGGATATTAGCTCAAAAAAACGGCAATTAAGAAAAAGTTAATAAAAAAGTTTACAAAGGGTCTGGAAAAACGCTTCGTTTTTAGTTAGAATTTAAACATGCGCTCGTATAATTCTAAACTCCAAGACTTTCTAAGATTTTCTAAGAAATTTTTTTGGATAGTTGCAGGAATATTAAATCCAGCATCGAATAGTTTATTACGAGTGTAGAAACTGTGAAAGGTTTCTTCATTAGTTCTGTCTAAAGGGTAAGCCACCCGCGAGGCGTAAGCTTCTCAGGGGGGACGCCCCCTTTAAGGGGTGGGATGCCTTTAGATATTGCGCAATGTCTAAAGATTTGCGGCTTATTTAAGGGGGTGAGTGACGACCACTGATCAGCAAAGGTGAGGAGTCTGGCACAGAGCTTCTTAATTAAAAAACGAACATGACCGCCGTGACTCCGGAAGACAAAAAACGTTACCACAAGAATGAGAGGAGAAATTCACTACATGAAGAAGACTAAAAAGGCTTTAGCCTCCTTAGCTATCGCCGGTATGGTATTGTCAATGGCCCCGATCAGCGTATTTGCTGCTGACGAGGATACCCGTCTTGCCGGTGCCGACAGATACCTAACCTCGATCAAAATTGCAGAAAAAGCGTATGCTTCTGCAGATACCGCAGTTGTTGCTGCCGGTAACCCCAATAACCTCGTTGACGCTCTTGCTGCAGCTCCCCTGGCAGCTCAAGAAGACGCTCCGATCTACCTGACCGATAAAGCTGACATGAATGACGATGTCGTCAAATCCATGAAAGCTCTCGGCGTTGACAAAGTCATCGTAGTTGGTGCTGCTGCCAGCAAAGCTGTTGTTGACGAACTGAAAGCTGCCGGCTTCACAGTTGAAGAAGTTAAAGGCGCTGGCCGTGTTGAAACTGCCGAAGCTATCAACGCTAAGCTGACTGCTCCTGCAGGAACCTTCGTTGTAGGTTATGACGGCGTTGCTGACGCTATGTCCGTTGCTTCCTTCGCAGCTGCCAACAACTATGCTATCGTAGTTACTAACCAAAACGGTATGGCTAATGGCACTGTTGAAGCTGACTACATCGTGGGCGGAACCACCCGTGTTAAAGACATTGCCGGTGCAAAACGTCTTGCCGGTGCTGACCGTTACGACACCAACAAACAAGTTATTGCTGAACTCGACTTCGATTTCGGTAAAGTTTATGTTGGTAACGGCCTCACTTTGGCTGACGCTCTTGTCGGTTCTGTGCTTGCTGCACAAACCAATTCCCCGATTGCTTTAACTGACGGAAAAACTGTCAAAGCTGACATCGCTTCCAACTTAGATGCAGACAGCGTTATCGTTGCTCTGGGCGGAACCGCTGCTGTTAGCAACGCAGTAATCGATGCTGTGAAGAATCCTCCTTCCGATGGAGTATTCGCAGTTGATACTGTAAGCGCAGTTGCTGCTGATGTTTTTGCAGTAAACTTTACCAAAGCTCCTGCTGACGCTTCCAAGATTACTTTCGAAGTTAAGCAAGGAACTGCTCCTGTGACTGTCTCCGCTACCTGGGATGGCGCTAAAGCTGCTCTGAAGAAATCCTCCAAGTTCATTGCCGGAACTTACACTGTTGTTGTAAAAGAGGGCGAGAAAGAACTTGCTAACAAGGAAATTACCGTATCCGAGCAAAAAGTGGCTAAGATCGAGATCACTTCCAGCAAACTGGGTGTCGTCAGCAAAACGACAGATAATGAGACCGTTCAAACCGGTTATGCCACCTATAAGGTTTTGGATCAATATGGCGTGGATATAACCAACATGGCTCTGGGACAAAACGTTCAATTCCAAACCGGTGTCGGCTCTATTGAAGCAAGCAAAGGTTTGATCAAAGTTACCCCGTCAACCGGTCTGAACCTTCTGACCTTCAGCGGCGGCGTGGTTATCACCGCTAATGACACAACTTCTGGTGTTTCCACAACCGCTACCTTGGCCACATCTTCCCAAATCGGCACCTTGAGCGATATCGTATTGACTACCTTGACTAATGCTGATGGTAAGGAACTGACCGCCGGGGACAGCACCACGGTGTTCTATCTTGGTTACGAAGCTACCGACCTCAGCGGCAACCCCACAACCAACTATGAGCTGGTCAAGCAAGGGTTGATCTTCCAAGGTGGGGAGAATTCAACGAACCTGACTTCTTCCAGTCCTAATGTGACTGCGGAACTCGTTCAAGATCCCAAGGATTCCACCAAAGCGGCCATCAGAGTCACTGCTTCCGATGAAAGAACTCTGGTGGATCAGCCAGTGATCATCACTGCTATGACTTGGACCGGTAAAAATTCGCAGTTCAATACAACCTTGAAGAAACAAGCCGAAGTTTACACTTTCAACCTGTATGCTCCCGCGGAAGCTATCGCCAGCGGTGAGTCCAAGGAAATCCCCTTTGTGGCTTATGATCAAAACAACGTTCAAATCACTAAGTTCAGCGATTTGGACGGCAAAGTCAAACTTACCGGTGCTTACCTCGATAGAAATGTAGATGGAACGGCTGTTGTTAAGAACGACCGTGTTACAAACAACACCAATTCTTCGATTCCGGCCGTTATCTCCGCATCTGTGATCGAAACCGGTAAATTCAGCACCATCACCATCAATATTCAAAAAACGGTGAAAGCGGATGGGCTGGAGTTTGACTCCAGTGTCGTCAAGACCAATCTCCAAGCCGGCGGTGCCTCCCAAAAAGCCGACTTCGGCTATGACAAAGGCGGCTTCACTGTTAAAGACCAATACGGCAGAGAGATTGACATGACCACGGCTGCCGCCAGTGATTACAAGATCAGAGTAAAATCAGATGCTCCAACTGTCATTAACGCTACTGTTACCGGCGGCGACGCTGATGGCAATCTTACCACTGGTGAGTCTCAAGTCGTCTTCACTTCAGGTGCAGCTGGTTCAACCACTGTTCGTTTCGAGCTGTTAGACGTCAACAATAAAGTAGTTGACAGCAAGTCCCTGACCTTCTCTTCAGTAAAGGATACGGACATCAAGGACTATTCGATTGATGAGTTGTCCAAAGTTGTTTATGGCGGTACTGCCAAGAGAGCGGATAACAACTATACTGATCAGGAAAAAGGCTGGAATGCCAGTCCGAAAGTCTATGGTAAAACTTCTTCCGGAGCTCTTGTTGTTCTGAAAGGAACCCCGGTTGTCAGTGCCAAGAGCACAAGTGGTGACTTCTACGTTTATGGCGGAGCTACTGGTGGCGCTTATGATTCGGTTAAAGTCCTTGCCACGAAGCCTGCGGATCTGGCGAAAACCGGAGCTACCGGAACAATTAGTGTTACCGTTAAGGGAGCTGACGGCTATCTCTATCCGGTCAGCACAGCCATTGAATCCTCCACAGCAGGACCGAAGGCTGAGAGTGTAAGCGTTGAGGTTGCTACCGAACAACCTGGTGTTGAACGAGATAATGATGTGGTTACCCTGACCGCAGATCCAGCCAGCGGCAGAACTATCGCTTCCCTGCTCGGACCTACTCTGGCTAAATTCCAGGCAGACGGTTCCAAAGGAACTCAAAACGTCTACTTCCAGGCAAAAGACCAATACGGCAAAACCGCTTCCAATCTGGCTTACTACAGTCTGCTCAGTGAAGGAACCAGCTTGACGAAGGGTTCAATCGTTACGGTAGCTGCGAACGGAGAGATAAGCGGTACCTTCGTACCTGGAGACTATATCACGGTTTCCGCTACCACAACCACCAACCTGGTCAAAAACGTTAAAATCGTCTTTGCTACAACAGGAACTACTCCTGGCGACACAACTGCTCCGGTGGTAACTGGTGTAGAAGATGGCAAAACCTATTCTGCAGCAGTAACACCTGCAAGCACAGATACTGACATTGCAACTGTTGTCTTGACAAAAGGCGGCACCGCAGTAGATGGGTATGCATTAGGAACTGCTATCTCTGAAAATGGTGCTTATGTTCTGACTGTTACCGACAATGCTGGTAATAAGACAGAAATTAGCTTCACAATCGACAGTGAGAGCAAGGTATTAACAGGTGATTTCCAAGATGTACTGGGTGTTAAGTTCGTAGATGTTACTCTTCCTGCTGGAGTCACAGCTGTAGACGGTGTTGCTAAAGACGGCGTTGCTGTTACAGAAGGAACTGGATACACAGTTGAGGGATCAAAACTGACAATAGTTGATGTGACAGATGCTAATGTAATCACCGTTACGATTGGCGATGACGTATACACTGTTGTTAAATAAGTAAACACACTAGAATCGAAGCTAAGGGATGATTTATCATCCCTTAGCAATAGCATAAAACAATAATCGGAGGAATTAAGCGATGAATAGAAAAAAATTCACTCGTGCAGCGAAGATTGTCACAGCGAGTTTAGTTGCATTCACGATGACAGCTTCACCCGTGTTTGCAGCGACCGGTGATTTGTGGAAAGGCACAACCAATAAAGGTTCAGTTGCACAAATGATTCTCGGGGGCTCTGCTGGGCGGTTAGATTTCGCAACTAACATAGGTCAGTATACTTATGAAGTAGACGGTGTTGGATATGCAGTAGGCGAAGTTGATACTATGTTTAAAGCAAATCCTACCCTATCACCGGCTGAAGTTCAGGCTAAAGTTAAAGCAGAGCTGACAGGTACACCTGTTTCTGATGAACTTGTTGTTGAGTCGGTAAGTGCTATTACCGGTACAGTTGACATAGTAGTGGGACAAAAATTAGAGTTTGCTATCAATAGCGGAACTGAAGCGGCTGATTTGGCCGCTTTAGCAGAAGAAGGGTATACTGTGGAATTCTTAGCTTCAAAAGCAGTTTTCACAGGGGCAAGTTCAACTAGTTCAAATGGAGTGCTAGTTGCTTTAGCAGCAGATACTACTTTTAAATACCAAGTAAAAGTATCAAAGGCTGGTGCAGTAGTAGCTGAATCTGAATTAAAAGAAGTAACAGTACAAGATAAAGCAAATAAAGTTACTTCTATTTCTGCAATTGAACTATATGTGACACAAAACGGTGAAGAGGTTAAAGTCGAAAGTGGTAAATTGGCTACTGGAGATGTAGCTAAAGTTGTAGTAATGGGCAGAACTGCAGCTTTGGCCGCAGATGCTGATGATGCGGACATTACAGCTAAAGTAGGATTATCAACAAGCAAAGTAGCAATAGCTACAGTGGCAACTACTGGTGCCGTAACTCAAACAGGTGCCAAAGGTGATGTCACAATCACAGCAAAGGTCGGAGATATTGTAAATGCAATAACCGTAAACGCTGGAAATACAGCCAGAGCAGTTAATGCTACTAAATCATCAATAGCGCCAGCTAGCTTAGAATTAGCAACTGGAGATTCTGCAGACATCGTAGTATCTCTTAAAGACCAATACGGCGATACTTTTGTAACAGTAGCAGACGCTGTTAAAACAGCAGCAACAAATAATGCTGATGCTGATGTTATAGCTGCGGCAGTTGCAACTTCCACTGTAGAAGATGATCTAACAGTAAAGCTTACATTAGTCGCTCATGCAGCTAATTTCGGTACTGGTAAGGTTGTAGTCAACCATAATGCCACAAAGCTAGGGGAAATTTCATTAACAGTTAAAGCACCTGGTGAAATTGCAGAATACAAATTAGAAACTATTGATAAGAAATATGAGCTAGAGTTGATGGGAGCATCAGCTGCAGTAACATTACAACTATTATTAAATGGATATGATGCAGAAGGGTTATTTGTAGCTCCAACAGTTCCTCTTGCCAATTATTCATTTGAGTCAAGTGACGAAGATGTTGCAGCAGTCGATAATTCAGGCGAAGTAACAGCAGTCGCAACAGGAACAGCAGTTATTAAAATATATGAAACAGCGGACGCATTCAAAACGACCGTAGCAGAAGTGACAGTTATGGTTAAAGATTCCACTCCTTCAATTGCTGATGCAACAGTTGCCACACCAGCAAAAGTTGTTGCAGCAGGCGACATAACACTTGCTGATCTCTTTACAAAAGTAACGGCATTAGATCCAGAAGGTAAAGCGGTGGATGTTAATGCATTCAGCACAGCAGATGTAACTGTAGGAGCACCACCTGTTAAAATCGGGAGTTTCTTAGTTACATCAATTATACCTGCAGGATCAACTATAGAGGCGGATCCAATTGCAAGTGGTAAAATTGCTGTGAGCGGTACGGGGAAAGCAACCATCAACATTGCCTTACTAAATGCTAATGGTGAAATTGTTAAAGATGTAGATGTATTAATAGATATTCAGTAATCTACTCGGAAAAGGGCTTTCGAAGATTTATCTTTGGAAGCCCTTCACTTTTCTTTTCGAAAAACAGACAGTACATTCTCTTGGTGAATACCCGAAAAATGTTTTGTGATCACCCCCATTGTTCTCATAAAACTTTTGCGGAAAGGCATCCTTTTGTGACTAGAAGCGGCAAAAAGACCAAGCGTCTGCTCGAAAATATACTCCATACCTCTTTAAAGCTCAGTTCCGTTAACGCATCAACTTTTGAGAACAGCATCTGTGAAAGCGTGTAAAAGCAGCATATGTGCTCTGCGTAAAAAAATACCTGATACTATGGATAAATCTCAAGTAGAAAAAATCTGTGTCGATGACTTTGCCTTAAAGAAACGGTACTTCCATGACTCTATTATGGTCAATCTGGAAACGCATAAGATTGTTGATATAATTCCCTCAAGGGATGCCCATAATGTCAAGCAATGGCTGGATACCTTTCCGAATATTAAAGTCATATTCAGAGATGGTGATCTTACTTATGCTTCAGCAGCTACAGTGGCCCACTCATCGGCCATCCAAATTAGTGACCGTTTTCGTTTACTGAAGAATCTGGCGGAAGCCGTTGGCAGATATATCATCAGAACATTTCCCTCACGTGTGGAAATGCCATCGGTACACGGGGATTACACCCGAAATGCAGGCTCTTTATGATACAGCTAACCGCTCGTTGCGCATAAAATTTGCTCATCAAAAGGGAAAAGAAGGACTTACCCTAAGCGACATAGCCTTCTTTTGCATTCATCACCAGTAACTATCCGCAAATATCTGGCCATTCCTGAAAACGAAATTCCCGAGGATAAGAAAATAGCTAGAGAACTCCAGCATCAGCTTGCCATAGAGCAAAAACAGAAAGAAGTCGATGAGGCCAGAGAAATGTATTGGCAGTGATATGCTATTGAAAAGATTGGTGTATTGATGCATCGGATCCTTCCTATTCCGTGGTCAACGGTCACTACGATACCCTTATCCCTGGGAAATTGTCACCTTATGAGCAACAGGTTCTTAAACTTAAAAGCCAGGGATACACCTATCAGAAAATTCATGACATGATAAGTGCTTCTGGATATAAGGGCACTTAAAGCTAAGGTTCTCTTGAATAAGCTTTACACTTAAATCAACAAACTTTGGAAAGAACCGATTATGCACTTACGAAACCGTTCCCTCGATCATTAACATCAAGAAACCTGGTCACTCTAATGTGCAACCAGGTTTCTCTAAATTTGTTGAATCTTGGGGGGCAGACCCCGGGGGCGAGGTTCGGCCGATGCCCGCCGATTGCTCGAGGGGATGGATGGTTAGGATGCTGCTACAGTTAATTCTGTAGTAGGCTCGCCGGGAAGGGTTAACCCAGTTGCCTTAAGACGAACTGTATAGTCACCCGCAGTAACTATTGTTTCTGCATCGCTGCAATCTATCCATGTATTTCCATCAGAACTGTATTCCATAGCGGTTGTTGTTCCAGTTATTTTCAGAACTCCGCCTTCGACACCTGTAGGTGCTGCGGGTCCAGCAAGAACGTCAAGTGTTTGAATTGCTCCTACGGGTACCATACCTTCAGCTTTAACACGCACCTTGATATCTTTATCAGCTGTGATAGATGCTAATAAGCTTGCTAATGATTCGTCTACACTAGTGATAGTAGCCCAATTTTCACCACCATCAATGCTGTATTCATGCGCTGTAGTAGCACCCATTAACTTGTTTTTATTTATTCCGTCAAATGCGAAGGTTGTCGCTGGAGCTGCTGGTGTTTTTTGTGTTACTGTTACTGTGAAGATTTCGTTTAGGTCAACCGTGTGAGTTGTTGGAGTTCCTGTTCCAACGGCTATTTCGATTTTACTAATCACTAATGTAGCTGTTCCAATTTTAAGACTCATAGTAGTTGCGTTTGTAGCATTGGTTGCACTTGCAATTAAATCACTGTTGTCAGATACAAAGGATACTTTACTAATTTTATAGTCCGTTGCAGCTGATGGGGTTCCATTATAATTTAATGTATCGCTTCCAAGTTTAACTTCTAGTTTTGCGCCTAAAGCTGCGATGATATCTGCAACTGCATTTTCTGCTTCGATTTTTGAATTTTTAACGGTTACAACTGGTTTTACGACTACTGTTGTATCCACAACTACAAATGCGCCATTATAAACTGTCAGTGAACCTACTTTAACAGTTACAGTATATGTTCCTACTGCAGTAGGAGCAATTTTTGCATTTCCGCTACTTGCTGTTACCAAACCAGTAGTTGAGATGTCTATTCCATCTTTGTCTTTACCTTTTAACTCCACTGTATAGGGAGAACTAGAAGCTGCATATACTAATGCAGTTCCAGTTTTAACACCATTTGCATCTACGCCAAATACTTTTAATGTCATATCAGCAGGATTCTTTTCTACATTTGATATGTTTTTATCTAATGTAGCTTTAAATCCTTCTACAGCATAGCTATCAATTACTCCAGCCTTTTTTACATTTACAGTTAAAGTTGTTTTAACATCTCCAACTGCAAATTCAATTGTTGCTGTTCCTTCTTTTCCTGATACAGGTGTAATTGTATATGCCTGTGTATCAAAAGAGCCATTCAAGGCGGCTGTTGCTGGAGTTACGCCAATTATGTTCGACCCACTTTTTATTGTTGCTGTCAGACTTCCTGTAGTTGGTTTGAATTTAGATCCGTATTGGTCTTTAATGACCACATCAACCGATTGATTTACTTGATCCGAGATTTCAATTGAAGCTTTTTCTAAGTTTAAAGTAGCAAGCTCTGAATCTGCTACTACCTGGATAGGTCTTACTACTGAGAAATCACCAATTGTAATTCTTACATCAGCGGTTCCTTCTTTTATTGGAGTTATTGTGCCAGTGTTTTGGTCAACTAATGCTACTTCTTTATTTAATGATTCAAATTTTGCATTAGAAGTCCAGTCCGATTTATCACCAAATTGGTCTTCTACATATACAGTTATTGATGATAGACTATCAGCTTTTTGTACGGTTGTTACAGCTTCAAAATTTGCCGCGGTGAAATCTGCTCCGTCAACGGTATAATTCAATAGTTTAACTGCTCTCGGCGCTTCTGCTGTTACTGTTATTTTTCCGGTTCTTAATACTTCTTCACCGTCTTTTTCATATACTACATATACAAATGCAGTATTACCTGCTACAAGTGTAAGTACACCGTTAGAACTAATGGCTACATTTGATTCAAATTTTACTGTTGTGCTAGAAGTAATATCTAATCCATTAGTATCTAGAACTTTATATTTTACTGTTGGATTAGCCTTACCAGTTTGAACTGTTGCGGCTTCTATTGAAGCGACATCAGCAACTACAAAATCAAATTCTTTTTCAGATTCACCGACTACTACTTTGTAAGTGTTTTTTGTTACTAAAGCATCGTAGAAAACTACTTCTGCTGATTTTTTGTCTTCTGCTAATTTTACTTCTTTAACATATTGCTTGTCTGCAGTTTCGACATTTGTAACTACTACATCTTCTTTTGCAAGAGCCTCAACGGCTTTATTAAAATTTACCTTAATTGAAGTGCTGTTAATAGCACCACCCCTCCTACCCTAAGGAAAATAAAGGAAGCCCTGAACCCGCATAACGCTAAGGGTTCAGGGTCTTCTTAATAGCCTATGCTAGTGCCTAGCCATATAATAATTAGCATTATCCATAAATAATAAGCTTTATAAGCTTATTATTTATGAAGGGTTTCCTTAATTGTTGCCATACAGCTACTGATTTTTCAGCAGGGTTTCAATCTCCCGCTTAAAGCCATACTTCTGGAGAAACTCGATCAAGGCCACTTCCACGATCTCCCGCTGGGTGACGTTCTTCTCCTTGCTGAATTCAGCTGTAAGCTTTGCTATCATATCACTCATGTAGATGGCTTTGGTTCGGACAATCCCCGGCACCACATATCTGGGAATCTTGCCGTCTTCTTTGGTGCCGGATAGCTGCTGGTAAATATCGTCCCTTTTTTCATAAAGGAAGCGAAGGAAGGGCAGATACTCCTCTATATTCCCTGGTGGACTTTGGGTTGTCACTGTTTCCTCTATGACCTTTGTTTCATCTACTTTTCCCACGGTTTTTACATAATTGTTTTTGTAGATATTCCACTCATAACCCTTATTGGCCATATACTTGGCCATTTCCTTGTGATCCCGGAATCCTTCCTGCTTGGCAATGAGCATAGGGTCGGCGTATGCTTCCTCAAAACCGGCGATGATGCTCACAACCTTAGTAGGGGCATAGTTCTTGGGGTCCCGGTCCAGCTTGGCGACTCTGGTTTCCAGCGGTACATACTGCTGCTTTTTCATATCAAACCTGAAGTTTTTTCTGCGCATATAGATGTCTAAGCTCTTATAGTTCTTATATCCTAGTTCGACTGCAACCTCATCCCTGGTATAGAATTTTAACATCTCAATTACTTTATTCACTTTTGCACTATAAGTTGACTCCATTGCCTTTTCACTCCCTATAAAAGATTGACGGTGTCACTGAGCTTATTCATGTCTTGGTGCAGATATCTTGAAGTTACCGCCAGGTTGGAGTGTCCCAGCAGCTTTTGGATACTGACCACCGAGGCTCCTTTTTCTAAGAGATTAGTGCCAAAGGAATGGCGCAATACGTGAGCACTAATATTCTTTTCCCAGCCTAGTTCCTCAACGGCCTCATAGATGAGTCGGTTAATATAGCTGTCGGAGACTTTACCGGTTCGGTCAATGGCGAAGAAGCGGTTTGAAGACAGTTCCGGATTGCGGATAGTTGCCAGGTAGTATTTAAGAATAACATGGAGCTTGTAGTTGATGGGTACGTCCCGGCTTTTCTTGCCTTTGCCTTCAATGATGTGGAGTATATTGCTCTCTAAATCCACATCCTGCAGCTTCAGGTTAATCATCTCCGCCATTCGGCCCCCGGTATAAAACATGGTTTGCACCACCGTTCTAATCACCGGTTGCTTAATAGTTGTTGTGAGCTCTGCAAATTCCTCTTCGGTAATATAAGTTCTTTCCTTTTGAGCTACTTTCACCGGTTCCACCAGCGTGGCAATATTCTTCGTGAAGATGTCTTTCTTTACGCAGTAGCTGTAAAAGCTTCTGATGATGTAAAGGGATCTGCTGCGGCTGGATGATGCCATTTTTCTTTTCTTTTGATCGAGAAGATAATCCTCGATATCCTCCAAGGTAATGTCCTCCAGATACACCGGGCAGTTATGTTTAACACTTAAAAAATTGTTAAAGAAGCTAAGCTCCTTTTCATATCCAGTGATGGTTTCCGGTGAGCGGTCAATCACTTTCAGATACTTTGTAAATCCTTTTATAGCTTGATTTAAGAGCATTTTAGCCCCTCCTTTCGTTTTAGTATTAGCATATTTAAATAGGTTTTGCTACCTATCAAGTTAATTTCTAGTTATAATAGCTAATATTCGTATTGCAATTCAAGGCTTAAGAGTAAAAAATATGCCCTGAACGAATATGTCCAGGGCAACTCTACGTATGCTGTATATCATAAACCAGACCGCGAGTCGCAACGGATTCGCGGTCTGGTGGTCACTGAATTATTACATAGGCTTTTGGCAAAAAGTAGGCAGGCTAAAACAATTAAAATTCGACAAAATTCGCGATATACTGCAAGTGAGTATTTTAATGGACCTTTTCAAGTAAACAATTGATCTCATGTTCATAACCGTGCTGGGCTAAGTATTCTATCAGTGCTGCTTCGAACCCTTGTTTTTGGCTCATACTATGATCCTTGCAAAAGGCCGTCATAAGGGTGGCAAGTTCATTGGAAAAGAAGATGCTTTTTGTTTTGGCTTCTCCGGGAATAGTATAGACTTGGACCTTATGACTTTCACTTTCTTCGATGGATTCGATCATTTTGATGAGCTTATCCCGTGAATTCCATAGAAATTCGAGAAGTGTGATGTACTTATCGCTGGGAAATCCTTCAGATAACGAAGAACGGCTATGCTCGGCAGCTACTCTCGCCAGAGTATCTTCGTTTTTACCGATACTATTTAAGCTTTGCTCCTGTGGTGAGGGGTTTGAATCCATATAGTTGGACTCTGTAGAGGACCATATATAGCCGCGCCGGCGCATGAAGGCCGCCATGTCTTTATGGCTGGGGAACCCAGTCTTTTTTGCTATTTCCCGGGCATCGAGAATGCCCAGCTCAAAAAGCCGGATGATTTCGGCAGGATTTATCTCTGTCAAGTCTGTGCCTGCCGATGATGGTCCTTCGGTGCTCCCGGCTTCAGCATTGGTGTAGATTCTTCTCTGACTATCCCAAGTAAAACCATTACGCCGCATGTACATATCCAGGCTTTTCCAAGTGCTGTATCCATAGTGAACGGATATGGCTTCCCGGCTTTGGCCGGAGCGGAGTTTATTTAATATTTCATTGACACGACTCGCCTTTCCCTGTTGATTTTGTAGTTGAGACATGATATACGTCCTCTCACATTATAATCGCTTTAGAAGGTGTTGACTGCCTCTGCCAGCTCGTCCAGGGTTGCGTGAGTATAAATGCTGGTAGTCTTCAAGCTGGCGTGCCCCAGCAGCTTCTGAACGCGGACGATATTCACATTTTTACGCACTAAGTGGCTGGCGAAGCTGTGGCGTAAGACGTGACAGGTCACTTTTTTATTCCAGCCCAGCTCGAGGACCGCCTCTTTGAGGGTCTTATTGGCCATGCTGGCGGAGAGGCGCCCGGAAACTTTAGTTGCAAAGAAGTGCTTGCTGCCGGATGGGGGCCTGATTCTTCCCAGATAGTCTTTTAAGATCGGTAAGAGTTTATCGCTAATGGGCACTTTACGACTCTTATTGCCCTTGCCGTGCCGTATGCGAATAACTTTTCCGGCGAGATCAACATCCTCCAAGGTAAGGTCCAGAGCTTCCTTAATTCTCAGTCCTGTCATAAAGAGAGTATAGCAGAGCACCTTGATCGTAGGGTTTGCGATCACTGAGACGAGGGCTTGAAACTCCTCATCGCTTAAGAAGTTCCTTTCCTTTTGCTGTACTTTGACTGAGTCGACAAGGGCGGCAATATTTTTACCGACAAGTTCCTGGCGGATTGCGAAGTTATAAAAAGAGCGCAGGATGTAAACCATTCGGCTCCTGCGGGAAGTGGAACTGCCTTTAAGCTTGAGTTCATGGAGGTATTCTTCGATATCCTGAACAATGATTTCGTCAAGATAGACCGGACCGTTATGCTGATTTTCTGTAAAATCAATGAAGTTTTCCAATTCGAACATATAGCCACGCAGGGTCTCCGGCGAGCGCTCATTGACGATGAGATGTTTTTTAAATAATATGATCCCCTCTCTAAACAGCATGTACTTCACCTTCTTAAACTTGTGTTTTAACTTCAGACAGGGCATATACTTCTCTATATCGCTAATATTTTAGAAAACGGCGATATTTATGCATACTCGGAACAATTCTCTGATAGTTAACAAAAAAGAAGGAACCACGTACAGCGTAGATTCCTTCTTTTCGCGATGCCACACTATTTGTCAGGTTACTGAATCACAACTGTGCTGCCGTCTGTTGTTGCCTCAAGAGTCGGTGAGTAAATGCCTTGAGCATTTTCTACATTGATTTGGAACGTGGCTGTTCCAGGGGTATCACCTGAATCAACCAGGTGGGTGACGATATAAGTATTACCGGTGTTGGAAAATGAGTTCGGATTACTTCCGCAGATTTTAAAGTTCCCTAAAGCAGTTACAGCTTCGTCGGTTGTGAAAGTTAAAATGACTGTGTCACCATCTGTAGCAATGGTGGAGTCTGCATTGGTCGAATAAATTTTGACATTAGAAATCCGGGCGTATTTATCAATAATGGTTACAGAGCTTCCGTCTGTCGTCGCTTCAACTGTTTGCGAATAAATGCCAGCTTCGTTTTTCACGTTGATTTGGAAGGTGATGGGGTCTCCTGTGACTGAGTCTCCCGAATCGACTAAGTGGGTAGCGGTATAAACATTGCCCTCATGAGTGAAGGTATCGGGGTTGCTTCCGTTAATTTTGAAGTTGCCTAACTTTTCAATCGGTTGGCTGGAGGTAAAGGTTAAAGTAATTGTATCTCCGTTCATAGCCTTAGTATTATTGGCATTATTAGAAGTAACGGTGATATTGCTGATGACCGGGGCGGTAATAGCTGCCAGTCTTGCTTCAAGGTTTGCTTTTGAGGTGTCCGGAGCTACGTCGGCCGGCAGAGCATCAACCAGAAGCTTAGCTGCGGCAACATCATCTTGGAGTCTGGTGTCTTCCGCATATTCTACAGCCTCAGTGGCTAAATGCAAGGCGATTCCGGATACGACAACTGAGCTTTCGTCTGTTGTGGTCTCCAGAGTAGGTGTGTAAATGCCGGAAGCATTCTTGACATTGATTTGGAAGGTTGCGTTTCCGTCCTTATCCCCTTCATCAATGACATGAGTGGCAGCATAAAGGTTGCCGATGTTGACAAAGGTGGCAGGATTGCTGCCGTTGATTTTAAAATCGCTAAGCTTTGTAACGGCTTCGTCGGATTCAAAAGTGACAGTGATCGTATCGCCGAGATTAGCTATAGAAGGATTAACATTGCTGGAGTAAATATGGATGTTGGATAATCTTGCGTATTTAGGGATGATGGTCACGGAACTGCTGTCGGTTGTACTCTCAACTGTTTGTGAATAAATGCCCGCATCATCTTTTACGTTAATTTGAAAAGATGCCGGTTCTCCGGTAATGAGGTCACCTTCATCGACAATATGTGTTGCAGTATAAACATTCCCGACATTCGTGAAACTGTCGGGATTACTGCCATTGAGTTTGAAGTTGCTTAGTTTATAGACGGGGCGATCTGCCGTGAAGGTCAGAGTAATGGTATCTCCGATCATAGCTTTGGTATTATCAGCGTTATTGGAGGCAATAGAGACATTGCTGATGACCGGTATTTTTACTACTGTAACGGCCGGAGCAGCTACCGGTGTTCCACTTTTATAGGATACGCTGTATACGACGGATTGATCTTCGGTTGTGGCAACAACCGGATCAACGGTTAATGTTACTACTTTTTCTGATTCGTCAACATGAACATCACTGGGGACAACTTCTAACCCCTCCCCGCCATCGATGGAGCGGGTAACCGCAAAGTCGCTTACCACAGGGGTTTCGGGCAAAGCGTTACTGAATGTTACCTGGATTTGGTCGCTGGTAATAGCACTTACCCGGAATAATGAAAATCATTAGAATACCTAAGGGTAACAGAATTATATCCTAAAATAATCCGTATTAACAATTAGTTTACAATTCGGCCAAGACTTACAGATTGTGCACTTCTATAGTTTCCGTTAGAATAGAATCGTATCCAATAAGTTAATTCTACTTTTATAGGATGCGCTGTAGACAAATGTCTCATCGATCGTCGGTTGTGGCAAAGACCGGCGGTCAACTACATAAGAAGCTCAACCATTAGAATTTGAAAAGCCGTCTCGACTTAAACGTCGAGGCGGTTTTTGCTATAATTGACTTTATCTTATTCAAGGATAGGTAGTAAGTAAATGAAAAATTGGATTTGAAGTAGGATTTTGGAAATTAAGATAGAATAGAATTAGGTATGAGAATTCTCTGTGGAAAGGCGCTAGCATTGGAAGGAGCGATTGAGTTGGATTTTAGAATTACAAAAAGGAGATTACGCGATAGAGCACGAGCACGAGGGCTGTCATGTCTAGTCATCGTGCTTTTATTGCTTTCACTTTTCCCGGTGTCTATATGGGCGGCACCTGCGTCAATGACAATTATGACGACCCCTGATTGGACGCTGCCTAATTCGTTAACTGAACGTGAAGTCAGAGCGGGTGGATTTACCATTGAGCTTACACTGACAGACAATACTTGGGCCACTGGTTTAGGAGAAGTACCTACCCAATTAGTTCTTGTCCCCACTTTGATAAATAGGTTTACAACCGATTCTAATAATCCTGATGTGGAACAGCTGCAGGCACTGTTGAACCAGCCTGGAGCTACTGTCATGCGCGATGCTGGTGGTGCCACCTTAACAATTACTATTCCCGCATTGACTTCGTATAATATTACCAAAGATCAAGAGATCACCTTTGTCCCGCCTCCAGGACTGCTTCAGGATTCCTCAAATGTTCCTGCGGAACAGTTCTTTAGGATTACTGCCGACCCTCAGGCTGCGCTGTCGGGCTCCTTAACAGAGGGAGTGACCCAGTCGGATATTGTGGCAGGAGGAAAGCAATTAGTAATCACTCTCTATAACTGCAGTTGGGCCGCCGATGTGACAACGGATTTCGACCAACGCCGCCTCCTCTTTGGGAAGATATGGCCGGTGGGATCATCGATTTATAATACTCTGATTAGTAAGCCGCTTCCCAATGATATCATTACTGTGAATGGCGATGCTTTGACGATCACTTTACCGGCGGTGCCCGGCTATAGCATAGCCGCTCCTGTGGATTTTACCCTAGGCAGCCTTGAACGAGGGCTATTGGGAACACCTACAGATCCACTATTGGAACCCTTATTAACTCCATTAACTAATATTGTCAACCCGCAGTTTACTATTGCTACAGATAACTCTATTGTTTCCTGGAAGACAGTTCCGGTAGTGACGGAAGCTACAACGGTCAGTACAGGGATTACATTGTCTTTAGCCTTAAGCAACAATACATGGGCAGGGGATCTTGTTACGAATTCAGCAAAAAAGGCTGTTTTGCTGAATGGATTGACTGCTTCGACCAATAGCGCAGCCTGGGATGAGGCGAAAACTTCTCCCGGAACTGCGTTTGTGCTCGGTACTACGAAAGTAGCTGATGATACGCTGACGATTACTATACCAGCAGCTGCACAATACAGCATTGGCGAAGACCAAGTAATCACTGTGGCCATTCCATCGACCGTGCTTACTAACAATTATCCCCTTTCCAACACCTTAACCTTTGCGATCAAGGCCAATCCGTCGGTGGCCATCTCAGGAACCCTTACCTCCGGCGCCACGATTCTTGATCTGGTCTCCGGAGGCAAAGATATTGCCGCCACTTTGTATAATACCACTTGGGACTCGATGGTCACTATCGATCAAGTAAAAAGGGAATTGCTGATCGATGGACTATTCAGCCATGGGAGCTGGAATGCCTTACTTCCTTCTATTAAAGCGGGAGCCCAATTTACGCGAAATAATGACAAGACAGTTACGATAGTTTTACCACCCTTGCCTGAAATCGCCGATCCTTCCTCGCCGATAACATTACAGCCAAATATCAACACCATCAAAGGTCTGACAGCCGCTGGTGGTGGAGCATTTTTTGACAATGCCTCAGCCTCGCCGACCTTCAGTATCACCCCGGTAAGTAATCAGTCCGCAGTCCTTACCGGAGCGGTTCTGACGGCGACCGAATCGGACATTGTAACCGGGGGCAAGGACTTGGTGATCACTCTGCAAAATGATCTATGGGCACAGGATATTGCTACAAATTCGACAAAAAGGAATACATTGATGGCAGGAATTACAGCAGAGACAAAGCCGGCGGCTTGGCAAGCAGTACTAGCTTCCTCTACCTTTGTCAGAAGCAGCGATTCGATGCTGACCATAACCTTACCTGCAGCTCCGAATTATGCGATTGATTCTGAAGAGAAAATCAAGGTCGTTATCCCATCTGGCTGTACTGCAAATTCTACGGGCTCATTTACCGCTGGTTCCTTTACCCTCAAGGCAGTGACTCTGGATTTAAGCGGCACGGCTGTAGTTTCCCCTCTGGAAACCAAAGCGGTGATAGCCGGTGGCAAAACCATCATCATCACGCTGAATAATGGGACATGGGCTTCAGATATACTGACACCCACCAAGTTCGGAAATTTAAAGAATGGTTTTAGTGCAGGCACTGCCGGAGCCAAAATAAAGGACGCCATCACAGACAAAAACGTTTCTGTTAAGGGAAGTACCCTGACGATCAAGTTGCCTCCCATCCCTGATTTCACCTCAAATACCCCTGAAGAGATTAAGTTTAGTCTAAACGGAGCTGCCTTAACCCAGTTGGTCAATGAAAAGCTCAGTGCTGCAAAAGTGTTGGCGGCAGCCCAGAGTGTACGGATTGGTGTAGCCGCCACCTTGTCAGGGACTGGACTAAACATGACCACCGCCGAGGTAGTGAATGGGGGGAAAGAGATTATAGTCACCCTGACGAATGGAGAATGGGATCCGGCGCTTTTGACAAATAGCTCGAAACTCAAAGCGTTGATCAATGGCTTTGCTGCCGATAGTGATAGTGCCAGCTGGACACTTGTCAAGACGGCTCTGACCAAGGCAGATCCAACCAAGACTTTTGCGTTAGAAGCGCCGAATGGATTGAAAATTACGCTTCCCCCAGTGCCTGGATATGCTCCGACTTCTGAGCAGAAGGTCACCTTGACGATACCTACTACAGCCCAGCTTAAGGGGACTTCCAGCGTAACGGCGGCAGGACAGCTGCGAATTACCTTACCTACTGCGGCGACGACAGCCATCCTTGAGGAGTTGCTGGAAGATGGAAGCTTCGCTGCCCTAATTAATGCGACGACTTTTGATAAGGTTTTCTTTAAGATTTCCCCGAAGCACCTCAAGTCTGTGGTAAGCAAAGAAACGAAGATCGGCAATACGAAGATAACTTCCTTGGATTGCTATACACACACCGCCGTGGCGGAGATCAGTGTGACGATCAATGGCACCGCTTATACCAGCTCGACCTATACTGAGAATGGGGACACCAGAGTATTTAATATCGGGTTTGCTATAGTCGCCGAGGGCGATCCGGATCCAGTGAATACCGATGCGTACATTAAGGTTTTAGATAGTACGGGCAGTGCGTTGCAAGGCGATGAAGTCATTAAGCTCAATGGCAATAAAACCTATACCATTGCTCCCAAGAAGGCCTTGGAGGGAACTTATTCTCTCTCTAAGCTGATCAACGAAAAAACGCTGCTGACGGATATTTTAAACTGCTATAAACTTAGTGAGATCGAAGTATTTGATATTTAAGCTGAGATGGAGGTGAAGCAAATGATGAAAAGATTATATCTAGCCCTCATCTGGATAGGCCTCTTTTCGTTCTGGGTCATGCCGGTTCAGGCAGCGGAGATTCCACAAGAGTTTGATACATGGACAAGTATGTCGACCACAGATACTCTTAAGGCCTGGATGATAAAGTTTAATAAACCTATTGACTCAGGCACAGTTAATAAAAACAATATTTATCTTACCGATGATCGTAATAACCCTGTAGCAGCCACTCTCACTTTGTCGAAGGAGGAGAATTCCGTTATTATTAAACCAGCCAAGGCTTACACTGTGGGCAATAAATACTGGATCTTTGTCACCGGCGGGATCACTGGGAAGGATGGCATAAAGCAGCTGAGCCAGCCCATTGCGGTGCCATTTGAAGTCAAGGGCAAGATTAGTTCTGTAGCAAGCAGTTATTCCGAGATTATTACGAGTTTCAAGGTGACCACAAGCTCTGATGTCTACAGCGTCAAAATCAATTCGACCCCTATGCATTATCAGGGTGACAACACCTATACCTTAGGCATCTCCGGTCTGAAGCAAGGTGGTAAAGTTACAATTTATGCCTACGATAGCAGTGGTAAGTTGTTGACAAGTGAGAGTTACCAGATTTAATTGCAACGAAAGGAAATTGAGGAAGAAGCCTGGCCACTCTAATGAGCGACCAGGCTTCTCTATTTCATTGAATCTTGAAGGGGTCAGGTCAGATCTTTATACTCATCCAGGACTGGACTATCATCTTCATCTATAAAGATATCGTCAATGCTATTCATATCCCTTGGATAAAAATAATTAGTATAGATGACATCTAAAAGACCTTCAAATTCATAATAACTCATCGGATCAGAGTCAAAGGCAGCATAATTAACTGAAAAGCTTTCATTCTCAACATCTACCGTAAATTGGATTGTCACCGTTCCATAAACATAATTTTTATAAGCATTTCCATTAAATTCAACAACATGTGAGCCGTCAGTTGAATAAAAGTAGTCCCAGGTAGGGTAGCCAAAGAAGCTTTCAAAGGCCTCCTGTACTGATGGATAGGGATGACTATAAAAGTAACCGCTTAAGACGGTATTTAGAGCGAGTTCTTCATAATCCAGTTTGTTTTTTTCTGTAATGAAATAAGCTAATACTTTTTTCTTATGTTGACTCCCGCTTGCTGCCAGTATACCATTTTCTATAACTATCGTGTAAGGGGAGCTATAATCATAATTATGAGATGGAATGATCGAGATAATTTGTCCGTTGGCGCTTTTTTCCAGACGGGTAGGGAGTTTATTCTGGTAAGTATCGAGTACATATATTTTGTTTTTCCAGGAGTTTTCATCTAATTGCAAATTAAATTTTATATTCCAGATTTTATCAATAGGTGTATCTATGAAGGTATCCCATACGGTGATACCATCACTTGATAAGTCCCCAAAGTCTGATCCGATAATAAAATTATCAGCTTGTGGCCAAACCTGGACATTACTATTTTTAACATGATTGCTGGCATAGTTATAAATTTCATTAAGGGTAATATTGAAGTCCAAGTTAGTATCTGCTGTGAAATTTCCATTATAGCCATTACCCGTTACAAAGGCTCTTGTAAATTCGCCACCCCATCCCCATCCATCGAGATAGCTGATGTCATAAGAATACTCATATTTAGAAGCGGCGGTGATCACCTTGTACTTACTGCTGGTTAGGTAATTTCTGCTTTTTTTCTGAGCAAAAATATCTACGATGGAATGATTGAAGTCATTGATATAGTCTTCATCTACGGTATCCCCTGAAGATTCAAGATGTAGTTCCTTATTTATAAATCCTCCTGAGTGGCAGCTATCCAATACGACTACTATAGTACCAGGGATAGTTCCTAGCTCCATTTCCAACTCATGAACTCCTAATCCTTCACCATCGACACCAATTAGATAAGCACTGTTGCTATAATAATCAAAAGCACCATGTCCAGAATAATAAAAGTAGGATATATCGCCTTCTTGAGCATCCTTGAATGTTTCCCGTATGCTGCTGATGATTTCCTGCTTGGTTACATCTCTCTTTGCTTTTATCGTGCTGAAGGATGTGTTATTACTGCCATAGTAATGATGAGAAAGAGCATTTTCCATTTTGACCAGGTCATTGGTGGGTCCCTGAAGGTTGTTGTTATCCCAGTAATTGCTATTGCCGATTAATAGAGCTCTGTAAGTAGGTGTTGTCTCACCATAGCTTGTACCAGGAATTACAAAAAATAAAGTAATCATAGTAAGGAAAGTAATGATACATCTTTTCTTTATCAAGTCATCTCCTCCAAAATAATTAATAACTATAGCTAAGGATTAATTGTAATTATATACTACTTATGGAAAATTTGAAATGATGAAGGTAAAAACATTCTCGAAACTTTCGGCTTTATCGGTTATAATTGTTATGTGTGAGGCAAGTATCGGCTGTGCAATAGAATAAGGTAAAAGAGGGGATAAAATGAGAAGGCTAAGATCCAAATTCATGTTTATAGTATGTTTTGCATTGATCGTGGCGCTGATGATTCCACAGAGTACATACGCTCTAAGCAATCCCTCTGTTCCGACCGGGTTGACGGCAGCAGCGGTGAGCGGGAGCCAAATCAATCTGTCCTGGAAGGGGGTCGGCGAAGCGAGTCAGTATTATATTTATCGTTCTAATTCGGCTTCAGGTGTTTATACTTATGTGGGTGCCGTGACAGGCACAAACTACAGCAATACGGGTTTAACGCCTATGACTACCTATTACTATAAGGTTCAGGCGATCAATAGCGCAGGCTCCAGCGATTATTCTTCACCGGCCTGGGCTGTAACACCGGCAGAGTTGGATACTTCTTCTATCTTGAGCGACCGGATCTCGGGTTCTGATCGATATGAGACTTCCGCCAATATTGCCGAGATGGGCTGGACGGCATCCGACTATGCTATTCTGGCCAGTGGGGAGAATTACCCGGATGCTTTGTGTGCGGCGCCTTTGGCAGCTAAGTTCGATGCCCCTATCTTGCTGACTTCCAAAAATAAACTGGAAGAAGAGACCAAAGGGCAGTTTTCCTATCTAAACGTGAAAAAAGTCATCATCGTCGGCGGAGAAGGTGTAATCTCGGCTAAAGTGGAACAATCCATTAAGAATTTGGGTATCGAGGTATCACGCGCTGCCGGATTGAATCGGTATGAAACTTCCCTGCTGGTTGCCAAGATGATGGGGAACTTTGACGAAGCGGTCATCGCCACAGGTGAGGATTTTGCGGATATTTTATCCATAGCTCCTATCGCTGCTCAAAAGGGGATGCCCATTCTTCTGACTCCGGGAAACAGTCTGTCTAAAAATCTGAAAGATATCTTAAGCACTCAAGCAAGAAAAACTTATGTTTTAGGGGACATCAGTATTCTCAGCGATGCTGTAGTCAATCAGTTGCCTGCTCCTCAGCGTTTAGGCGGTTCCAATCGTTATGACGCCAATACGCAGATTATCCAGTATTTTGCCAATGACCTTGATCTGAGCACTTGCTATGCGGCTACAGGGGAGGCATATCCCGATGCCCTGTCCGGCTCGGTCCTGGCTTCATTATCCAAGTCCCCGGTGCTTCTGGTCAAGAAACCCCTTCCTTCCGGAACCGAGAAATTGATTGAAAATAATGCTTCCCGCATCCAAAAGATCGTAGCCTTTGGAGGAACCGGAGCTGTATCAGACAGCTTGTTAGAGAGCCTCACTCAGTCCAACGGTGCCCAGAGCGGTTCCTTAGCTGCTCCGGCCAATGTGGTGGCTAACCCTTTAGGCACCGGACAGATTCATCTGTCCTGGAACGCGGTCAGCAATGCGTCATCCTATGCCATCTACCGGTCAACTTCCTATTCAGGAACTTACAATCAGATCACGACGGTAGGTGTCCCTTACTATACGGACGCTAATCTATCTTCAGGAGTTACCTACTATTATAAGATAAAGGCAGTCAATTCTTCCGCTGCCAGTGCTTTTTCCAACAGTGTTCAGGCGGCCACTCTTACGGATACCGGTTTTCTGCAGGCTCCGGATAATTTCACCGTAACTCCTTTGAGTTCCAAAGAGATCTATCTGACCTGGAGTCCTGTGGACAACGCTTTCACCTATAATATCTACAGAACCACGGCAGATACGGGCAACTATGTTCTGCTTGCTTCCGTCAACAGACCTTATTATACCGATGAAAGTGTGACGTTGGGAACCACTTATTTCTACAAAGTGCAGGCTGCTTATTCGGGAGGAACAGGGCCTTATTCGAAAGTTGGGGCCGGTGCGCCTTTGCTGAAAGGAGATACCCTGACTGTTCCCGCTAATGTGACCGCTTCCGGTATCGATTCAGCCAGTATCATGGTTACTTGGGGTGTGGTAAATAACGCCACATACTATCAGGTCTATCGTTCCACTTCTTTTTCGGGAACTTATTCCATAGCCGGAACTTCGCCTCTGACCTACCTTATTGATGAAGGCCTGGTGCCGGGGATGACCTATTATTACAAGGTGCAGGCGGTCAGCAGTGCAGGCTTAAGCGATTTCTCAACCATTGCCTATGCTGTGACAGGTGCCGGCGCGGTTGGACCGGCTGCGCCGGATAATCTGGTTGCTACCGTGCTTGGCTCCAGCCAGATTTATCTGACCTGGAATGGTGTGTATAATGCTACTCATTATAAGATCTATCGCTCTACTTCCAGTTCGGGGACTTACACCCTAATTGATACTATAGTAAACCCCTATTATACGGATCGGAACTTAACTCCGGGAACCACGTATTATTATTATATTCAGGCGGGCGGTGATTTCGATACAAGCCCTAAATCAAACACAGTGCATGCGAGAACATCGAACTAAGCTTGCTGCAAAGAAAGAGGATAAAGGAGGATTATGGTTTGTTGCGTTGGAATAAAGCTGCTGCTTTTTTAGTGAGTTTATGCCTTTTTACGGTCTTGCTGATTCCGGGAGCGGAAGCAGCGACGGAAAGTTCGCGGCTGGCAGGGAGTGATCGTTATCGGACAGCGGTGGCGGCAAGTCAGGAGGGTTGGCCCACCGGCTCAAATGCTGTGGTCATCACCACGGGAGAGAATTATCCAGATGCCCTGAGTGCTGCACCTTTGGCTGGGAAATATGATGCCCCTCTCCTGCTGACGGCACGCTCCGGATTAAGCCCTGAAACAATCAACGAATTGAAACGGCTCAATCCTAAAAATGCCTATATAGTGGGCGGAATCGGTGTGATACCGGTCGCCGTGGAAAAGCAGATCGCGGGGTTGGGGATTTCCGTGAAACGATTCTCAGGACAGGATCGTTATGACACGGCACTTGCAGTCGCCAGAGAGGTGGGGACGAGTCAAGGGATTTTTGTAACATCCGGTGCCGCTTTTGCCGATACCTTGGCAGTGGCTCCTATCGCAGCGGCTAAAGGAATGCCGGTCCTGCTTGTTCCTAAAGACGAGCTCACCCCTAACCTCAAGAGCTATTTGACCCGTTTGAGAAACACCAGCATGATTATTGTTGGCAGTGAGAATGAGGTCTCTAAGACGATTGCCAATCAGCTTCCAGAAGCAGAGCGGATCGGGGGAACGGATCCCTATGCACGGAATATTGCATTGCTTCGCTACTTCAATGATGATATTGACCCGACCATAGTGTATGCGGCCACTGGAGAAGCTTTTCCAGATGCATTATCCGCTGCGGCTTTAGCTCAAAAAGGCGGCCATCCGTTGGTTCTTTTGAAAGGAAACCAGGTTCCCCCGGCAGTACAAGACTATCTGAGTACAAAGGTCATCAACCAGGTCACGGTCTTCGGCGGGACGGGAGTTATTCCGGTGAGTACGGAAAGTCAATTGGCCGGCTTACCTGCCGAGATTGATGTGGTCAGAAATATTACCGTCCATGTCAAAGAGAAAGAGACCTACGAGCTGCCTAAGAAGGTCACGGTGATTACGAGTAAAGGTAATCAGGAAGAGGTTCAGGTGGACTGGAATCTGGATGATGTGTCCACCCAAAAGGCGGGAACCTATTATTATCGCGGTGAGATTGAGGGTTATTACACGACAGTGGAGTTAACGCTGTACGTGGAACCCTTGCTCAGTAAAGCAGATACCTTTGCCGCAGAAGTTGTTCAGGGAAGTGAATATAGCTTGCCGGAGTCGGTAATCGTCACTCTGAGCGACCAAACGACCAAGGAGTTACCGGTCACTTGGAGTTCGAGCCCGACGGTGAGTATGCTGAATAAGGTCGGAACATATACCTTTCAGGGAACTGTGGCGGGTACCGATCTGAAGACAAAGCTGACCCTGAAAGTGTCGGAAGACTCAGCCATCAAGTTTAAGGATTCTAATCTGACCTGGGCAGTAAAATTTATGCTGGGTAAGAACTCATCTTCCCAGCCTATTTACCGAAGCGATGTGCTGAGCCTTACTCATTTGGATGCCAAAGGATACGGTATCCGGGACCTTAGCGGACTGGAGAACTTTACGAATCTGGAGTCACTGGATCTGCGCAACAATTTCCTGGAAGGAGCCAAGCTTGCCCCGCTGCAGAAGCTGAGTAATCTAAAATCCCTAAGCCTGGGCTATAATGATCTGGAGAAGATTAATTCTCTGCAGAATATGACCTCTCTGACTTATTTAGATCTAGGATATAACGTCATCGATGATTTTTCGCCGCTTCGCAAACTAACCCGGTTGACCCGCTTGTATATCAAAGGGAATGGGACTCAGGATTATAGTCCCACACGAGGGTTTTACGATCAATTGGCGGATAAAGATTTTGATCTGGATTCGGTAGATTATCCGAAGCCGTAAATAAAGGGAAAGGTGCCTTTTTTCCTTTGTTCCGGATACTTCGTTAATCATATAGCAGCACCTACTAAATTCTCTCTATAGTTAGCAAAGGAGGATGTTCTTGAAAAAAGCTCTTGCGTCCATACTACTTGTGGCTTTGCTGCTGGGCAGCACCGTTTCTGCTGCCCAAGCCTCAGAGGATACTCTGGACATTGAAAAAGCAGCCATAGAAACCATCGAAAATTCCCAAATTCTCAAAACTAATAATCTGCGTATTGAGCAGATGGAGAAAAACTACTCCAGTGTAAAAGGGCAGCTCAATCAAATGATAGGGCTTTTGCCCTATATGCCCAACCCTTTTGAGCTGGTTCAATCCTATGTTTTGACGCCGAAGATGTATGAGGATTACCTGACTCAGTTTTATGGGGGGCAAGCAGTCCTGACCAATGCCGTGCGGCTTTCTGCTTACAGCAGTTACATAGAACTTCTGAAAGGGGATTATGAGGTCAATGCCCAAAACGATCTGATGAACTCCCTCTACGAGGACTATAAGAAGGCTCGGCTTCAAGAAGAAAAAGGGATGGTCACCGCATCTCAGTTAAGGCTGGCGGAAATCGCCTATGAGCAAATTCGTTATCATTATCTCAGTGCCCAGAACAGTAAGGATTCGGCTTTGATGGCCCTTAATAACATGATGGGGGGAGATATCTCCCGGAAATACTCTGTTCTGCAGGATTATAATGTTACTCCCGCTCCACAGATCCGGACTCTTGAAGAGTATACGAACCAGGCATTGGCCAATCGGGCAGAGATCATCAGTGCTCAAAGCGCCCTTGACTTGCTTGAGGAGCAATATCTCTATGGTTTGGCCAGCATCCCCAGTGATTACGAATTCTACAAGCAGCAGCAGGAATATGAGATCGCTAACGCCAGGAACACTCTGGACCTGGCGCGAATCAATGTCCGCCAAAACATCGCCGAACTGTATGCCGGCCTGGAAAGCTCCATGAAAGCCCTGGAGGCTATGCAATATCTTGCCGAACAAGCGGAAAAGAATATCCAAACGGCACAAATCCGCTATGACCAATCTGAAATTACTTTCGTAGAATTAAACAATGCCAAAATTGCTAAAGTGCAAGCAGAGATCGATCTGAAAAAAGCGGAGTTAGATGCCTGGCTGATGCAGACGACGATGAATCTGGCTTGTGATGCGGGTGTTCAACCCACCGGATATTAATCTTGTATAATGTGTGGAGGTGCCTTAGTGAATAAAAAATATGTAAAACTTCTGACTTTTGTTCTCGCTGCTTCGCTTATTTTTACAACCAACAATATTCTGGCCCAAGACGGACAGACACCATCCGGCAAGGCTGCGACAGATGAGGTAGGTTCCTCTGAGTCCGCTCAGACTTCCGGATCGACGGATCCGGCTGAAGCGGCAGAAACCCCCGGTGAGGCTGCCGATACTCCTGCGGCCACCGAACAAGGGACCTTGCGTCTTTCTCTCGAAGATGCTTTAGACCTCATTGAGACAGGGAACAGCAGTCTGAAGCTAGTAGACAGCAAACTGCTCATCTATGAAAAGCAGTATGAACAAGCCCTGGCCAGAAGCCAGGCCAGATACTCAGAGGTGGATGAAGATTCTACCAAGAGGAACAAACTGAATCATAAGCGGGCCCTCTGGACCTTAGAGAACGCTAAACACGACCGGGAAAACCAAGTAAAGGATTTGAAGGTTCAGATCAGCAATCAGTATCAAAACATTTTGGCCTTGCAGCAGCAAGTGAAGAACTTGAAAAGCCAGCTGAATAATGTGGATACGTATATCGACCAGCTCAATCTGCAGATCGATCTGGGTCTGGCCGTTGAATCTCAGCGTTATGCCTTAAACGCCCAAAAGAGCTCCCTGGAGGCAGGCTTGAAAGCGACGCAGAACACGATCACCAGCTCCATGATTGCTTTAAAACGGGATTTGGGCATTGATTTAAACCGCGAAGTCATCCTGACCTCGGATTTAACAGCTTATACAAAATTTGAAAGTGTCAAGTTCGAAGAACAGCTTGCACAAGCTATCACCAACGACCATGATATCCAAAAATATGAACAGGATATCGAACTCACGACTATAGAATATGACATTGCTTTCTATTATTCGAACCCGGCGGCCGATCAGCTGCAAATCAGCATTGAAGATAAAAAGGCAACCCTGGAAACTTTGCCGGTGACGAAGGAAGTCGCTTTGCGCACTGCTTATAATAACCTGAGGTCTTTGGAAAACTCTGTGCAGGCAGCTAAGCTGGCTGTTGAAGCGGATAAGATCAATACAGAAATTCTGCAGAAGAAAATTGAAGTAGGTATTTCCAGCAGCATCGAAATGATCGAACTGCAAAATAAACTTCTCAATGATCAATATACTTTACTGCAGAACATCAACAACTATATGTCGGCTGCCGCCGGCTTACGAAACAGCCTGGAAGTAACATCTACCCAAAAATAATTTATGCGGAAGATCAATGATCTGGAGCAGGAGATCTGGTTTGCCAGTAGTGCAAATCGGATCTCCTTTTTTAAAAAAAGGGATATTATGGATATAGTGCTTGCCAAAGTACTCAAAATGAGTTACCCTAAAAAGGACGTGAAAGATAAAAGGATGTGAGTGACTGTATGCTAAGAAAACTATCGATGGGCTTGATTATCGCTGCCCTAACTTTTGGGATCGGCGGATGCGGGAATACTGATAAAAATCAACCCCAAAATCCCGCCGCTGAGCAGCAACAGAATGAAAACGTTAAATCAGAATATTTAACACCTATCCCGGAAGGAACCCCCATTGGCGAATCCAATTTAAAACTGTCGGAACAAATTATGGCACAGAAAGATGTGCTGGGTACTCAAATCTATGAACAGCAGGGGATTACCTATGGGGATATTACCTTTAACGCCGGGGTGGATAAAGCCTATGCTAATCAGCTGCTCGGGGAACTTTTGGCACAGATGAAGATCAATTATCCAGGAATGCCTCTTACTGTTCAAGGAATCAGTGACGGCCAGGTAATAGACTCTATTAACTTCAAACCATAATAATAGCTACGTTAGGATTCTTTACCCCAAAAAATAACCCAGCCACAATGTGGCTGGGTTTTGACTATCTCGCTGTTTGAATTACTTAGTAAATAATTTGTTGATCACATTGTCACTGACCACAGCCTGGAGTCCAAACACGTAAACATCATCGGTTTGGATAAGCGAGTCAGCTGAGTATTGGCTGGTTACAGACTTCAGGCTATTATTATCCAACAATACTATGGCGGAAGACAATTTTGCCGCCAGAGCTGAACCGGAAAGTGCATCGGGGAAATCAGCTCCTGTAGCTATGCATATTTTTGACAAATCAAGATCATCTTCAAATTCTTTGAGGATATTGATATTTCTTTCAAATTTGTTGCTGCCGATGATTCGTTCTGCATTAGGAAGTACATTTTTAACCTGATTGCCGATCAGATCCGTGCCGCCTAAGAGATAAGTCTTACTGAAATTACTGGAGTTTACAAATGATTTTACAGAATCAGGAATGCTGCCTTTATCGGTTAATACGATGGGGATACCTTTTTTAGCGGCAATAGGCGAGACTGATAAGGCATCGGACCATTCGTAGCCGTTGACAACGATTAACTCCCCTGATGTAACACCTATTTTTTTAGCTATGGCGATCGAGGTTTCATACCGATCTTTGCCTTCAAGTCTTTCAGTGATGATGCCCATACCATTGAGTTGGTTTTCAATCGTCTTGGAAATAGCACCGGTGCCGCCACAGATGAATACTTGAGCTGGTTTTAAACGTGTGAGTTCATTTATGGTAACCTGAGGAAGTGTTTTATCGGTAAGTAAGATGGGAGCGTCATACTTTTGAGCTAATGGAGCGGCACTTAAGGCATCCGGATAATTATTCCCAGTTGCCAGAACAGCATATGTTGAGCCGTCGGGCCAGCCGTTTTTGGAGATTTGGACGGAAGTTTCATATCTGTTTGCTCCGCCCAGTCTGATGGTATTGATACCGGTTGCAGTCACATTAACATTACATGTGGCACTGCCGGAGCCATCAGAGGCAATGGCTGTAATGACGGCACTTCCTAAAGCTCCCCCTGTGATCACCCCTCCGGATACGGACACGATCCCGGGATTTGAAGATTGCCACATTAAATAAACATTGGAGGGGAGGGCCGGTGACACATTTGCGGTTAGGGTCGTGGTTTTGCCAACGCCTAAGGTAGCAGTGCTTTTGTTTAATGTAATAGTGGCCTTGGCATCCTTAACAGTTACAGTGCATGTTACACTTTTTGAACCGTCGGCAGCTGTCGCGGTGATCACTGCTGTGCCAACTTTTTGAGCCATCAATACACCATTGAACACGCGAACGATCTCGGGATTTGAAGAGTTCCAATCGACGGCTTGACTGGGTGAAATATTGACGGTCAGGGTCTCTGTAGAACCGACGGGAAGAACAAGATTGGTTTTATTGATTGTCATTTCTGAATCAGGCTTTTTGACGATAACAAAACATGATGCGTAGTTGCTGCTAGCATAAGGATTCATAACGGTAATATAAGCCGTTCCTTCATTGAGACCCATCAGTAATCCGTTAAATACGTTGACTACATTGGGATTGGAAGAGATCCAAGTGAGATTTTGACTAGGGGAACCTGCGGGGAGGATGGTTGCAGTTAAGGTATCAGTTTGACCAACGGTAAGCACGATCGTGCTTTTATCCAGGCTTACGGATGTTGACGTAGTATTTGCCGATACTGGAATACTTATGGATAGTAGTGAAAAAATAAGTAAAAAGCATATTAAGGAAAGTGAATATTTTTTCTTCATAAAAATCCTCCTTGGGTTGATGTTTATTCATAGTTTTAATGGCAGTGTTATGTTGTTGCAGTTAATCCCTCCACTGTAGTTTGATTTTTATCGA
Organism: Desulfitobacterium chlororespirans DSM 11544; assembly: GCF_900143285.1. Taxonomy (NCBI): domain Bacteria; kingdom Bacillati; phylum Bacillota; class Clostridia; order Eubacteriales; family Desulfitobacteriaceae; genus Desulfitobacterium; species Desulfitobacterium chlororespirans. The sequence continues at coordinate 1,084 of NZ_FRDN01000010.1, read as the reverse complement.
ACAAAGGTATGGCCTTTGGTTCAAAAATTACACGATACAGTGTATGTTCTACGTTAAAAAGTTAAATCCTTCAAAGAATCGACATATTTAATGGGCAAATATAGTGGCAGTCATATGATTCAATCAACAGCGCTCCCTTGCTAAAGCACCCTAAATGAGTTACCCTAAAAAGGGCTATAACAGCGTTCCAATGCTCGTACAAAGATCACCCAGCCGCTTAGGTGGTTGGGTTTTGATTACGGCATCAAAAACATCTCCGTGGATATGGGGAATAATATGGGAGATAGAGTCAGATGCAGGATAGAAAAGAGAAAAACAGCTTAATTTTTATAATATCATGGGCGGCAGTCTTGCTTTGGATGGGTATAATCTTTTATCTGTCGGCTCAAGCAGCAGCTCAATCCGATGAACTGAGCCAAGGCATCGCTGAAAGGCTTTTTAGCGCTGTTGCTAAGGCCTTGCCAGGGTTGAATATGGATTATATCCAGTCAAATTTTATTGTAAGGAAATCTGCTCATTTCTTGACCTATTTAGTTCTTAGCGTTTTGACCATGAATGCCTTAAGGCAGTGCAGCGTTAAAGGAGTGCGGCAAATTGCTATAGCTTTAGGAATCTGTGTGCTCTATGCTGTCAGTGATGAAGTGCATCAGCTCTTTGTCCCGGGGCGCAGCGGTCAGATTGAAGATGTGCTTCTCGATAGTGGAGGAGCTATTGTAGGTGCTGCTTTGCATAGGTTGTTCAAGGGGAAGATAGGGCATGGATGATAAGAGGCTCAAAGATGTAGAGAAAAAGCATAAGCAGAGAAGGAAGAATAATTAGACTTAGCCAGGATATCTTTCATGAGCAAAGAAATAAGCCGAAAAGGCTTATTTCTTCTTACAATGGCATTAGATTATGAGCGAAGGGGGTGGGATGGAACCGGAAGTTTAAGGCTTGAATTCATAGGAAATGTTCTCTCCCAGCACCGTCGCTTGCAGGGATTGGGCAACGCTGATATAGCGTACGCCGCGGTCAAGCTCGCTTTGATCTACAGGACCAGGGAAAAGGACCCAAATGTTCTTGCCGGTTGCTTCCCGGTAATTGG